>JBEKIA010000224.1:0-5746 GCA_050011995.1 Verrucomicrobiota bacterium | reverse complement strand
GTCACGGTCAAAAGGGCTTTGCCCACCGTCAAGGTGCCGTTGGTCAGGATGAAGCTGTAGTTGGTGGCGCTCAGACTGCCCAGCCCAACCACAATGTCATAGGCGCCCATCGGGCTGGTGTTGGTGGCCGCGGTGCTCAACTCGGGTTGACCGCTCAGGACGTTGGTGCCATCGCCATTGGTAAAACCGCTGTAGGCAACGGTCAAAACCGGATTGGTCGTGCCGTAAAGACGGCTCTGAGGATTGGCGCTGACGGTCAAGACCGCCTGCGTGACGCTCAGGGCGCCGGCCACATACCCGATGTTGTAGTTGGCCCCGGTTTGCCCATTGGTCACAGTGATGGGATACGCGCCCACCGAAGTGTTGGTCCCAACCGGGGCGCTGTTGGTGTCCAAACAACTGTACTCCAGCGCGCCGCTGAGGACGCTGCTGTTGTCGTTGTTGACGAATCCCTGGTAGGTGACGCCAAACACGGGGTTGGTCTGGCCGTAGGCCCGCGCCACGCTCTGCACCGCGCCGCTCAACGAGACCGGGGTGACCGCCAAGGTCCCATTGTTGAAGCTAAAAGCATAGTTGGCCGCGCTCAGGCTCCCTTGCGCCACGACGATGTTGTAGTTTCCCACCGGGCTGGAGGCCCCCGCCGACGTGCTCAACGCCGGCTGACCGCTGACAACATTACTGCTGTCTCCATTGGCGAAACCCGACATCGTGGCGGCGAAAACCGGGTTGGTGGCTCCATAACTGCGAGTCGCCGAATTGGCCGAGACGGTCAATAACGCCCGCGAGACGGTCAAACTTCCAGAGGTCAGACTGACGTTGTAATTGCCCAGCTTGTTTTGCGGATCATTGAGCGCGGGCACGATGCTGTAGGTTCCAGCCGGACTGGCCGCCGTGGCGGTCGAAGTGTAGCTGGCCGTGATATTGTCGCCATTGACGACGCCGCTGACGGTGCCGGTCAACGCGGGACTGGACTGGCCATAAACCTGGGTTTGGTTGGCGGCCACGACGGCCAAGGGCGCCTGGCCCACCGTCAGAACCCCGTTGTTGATGGTCAGCAGATAGTTGCCCAGTTTCTGGTTGGGATCGGCCACCGCCGGGACAATGGCATAGGTTCCCACCGGACTGGCCGGTGTGGCCGCGGCGCCGAAGGTGACGACCAAATTGTCGTTATTGGCCAGACCAACGACGGAGCCGTTTAAGGAAGGATTGGGCTGTCCATAGAGCCGGCTGGCGTTGCCGGCGGAAACAGTCAACGGCGCCTGCGTCACGGTCAACACCCCGTTTCCATAAGTGATCGAATAATTGGCGGAGGTCAATCCGCCGGGGATGATGGAATAGCTGCCGGGCGGGCTGGCGGCGTTGTCGGAAGTTGAGAACGACAAGGATCCGCTCAGAACACTGGGGGTGTCCCCATTGACGAAACCGCTAAAGGTGGCCGTGAAGGCGGGGTCGGCCGCTCCGTAAACACGGCTCTGATTGTTGGCTGTGATCACCAATGGCACGGTGGTGGCCGCGGTCGTGGTCGTGGTCGTGTTGGTAAAGCTCGCCTCGTTGGAAAAGGGACTCACTATTCCAATGCCCGTAAATGCCTGTACCGCAAAGAAATAGACCTGGTTTGGGATAAGGTTGCTGATGGTGCAGTTTGTCTGGGTGCTTGAGTAGGTATTAGTGACGGTGTACACACCGCTGCTGGTCCCATAGCAAAAATAATACCCCGTAACGGTGGAATCGGGCGACGCGCTCCACGCCAGATTCACCTGTCCCTCACACGGCGTCGGCAGGAATCCCGCCAATAGGACACCAACCCCGGTCAATTTAACAATCAGTGAACGCATAAATCAAACGTTTTTGTAATCTACCAAATGTAAGACCTAATGTCCAATCCAAATCAAAAGAATTTCTTTTGAATTTCCCCGGCGCTGCTATTTTACCCGCGCATGTCCAAGTTATTTGCAAGTTTGCTCTTCGGTCTGGCTGGTGTTTCGGCGGGCGCCGCGTCAGACGCGCCCCCGAAATCATCCGTCATCCTCTCTCCGACCCGTGTCCCGGTCCTCACGTTCCATTATGACAACACCCGCCAGGGCGCCAACACCAATGAAACGCTCTTGACCCCGGCCAACGTGGACGCCGCCCACTTCGGAAAATTATTTTCTTACCCGGTGGACGGCTATGTTTACGCCCAGCCGCTCCTCATGACCAACGTGGACATCCCGGGCCAAGGAGTCCGCAATGTCGTCTTCGCCGTCACCGAGCACGACAGCGTTTATGCCTTCGACGCCGACAGCGACCGCGACGCCGGCCACGGATTGCTCTGGACGACAAACCTCGGCCCCGCCGCCCGCACGCCCACCACCGAATACGGCACGCGTTACCGTCCCCAGGGAAGCCTGGATTTGGTTCCCGAAGAAGGCATCCTGGGCACCCCCGTCCTGGATCCAGCCGCCGGCACGATTTATCTGGACGCCTTCACCCGCGAGGTTGTGGCCGGGGTCTCCACCAATTACTATCACCGCATTCACGCCCTGAACATCGCCAACGGAAACGAACAGCCTGGCAGCCCGGTCGTCGTGGCCGCCTCGGTTCCCGGCACGGGTGTCGGCGGCGACGGCGCGACCGTCGCGTTCTCCGCCATCCAACATCTGCAGCGACCCGCGCTCACCCTCGCCGGCGGAATTCTGTATGTCTGCTACGGCAGCCATGCGGACACCGATCCCTATCACGGCTGGATCCTGGGTTACAACGCAACCCATCTCGCCCTCTTGACCAACTACGTTTTCAACACCACCCCCAACGCCACCGCCGCCGCCTTTGGCGGCCATGCCGGCGAAGGCGCCCTCTGGATGGGCGGCGGCGGCCTCTGCGTGGACGCCGGCACGAATTTATATTTTGAAACCGGCAATGGTTCCTTCAGCCAGAACACCAACGGCGGCGATTACGGCGACAGCTTCGTGCGCCTCTCCACCTCCAACGGTCTGGCCGCGGCCGATTACTTCACGCCCTACAATCAGGCCGCCCTGCAATCGAGCGACTCGGACCTCGGCGCGGGCGGGCCGGTTCTGCTGCCCGATTCGGCCGGCAGCGCGGCTCATCCGCGCCTTCTCGCCGGCGCGGGCAAGGAGGGAAAGATTTATCTTGTTGACCGTGATAACATGGGCCGTTTCCAACCCGGCAGCGACAGCCAGATCGTCCAATCCATCCCCCGCGCCATCGGCGGCGGCGGCAGTTACGCGACGCCGGCTTACTTCAACAACCGCATTTTTTACACCGGAAGGACCGACACTGTGAAGGCCTTCCTCATCACCAATGGCGCGATCTTCCCCACCCCCGAGTCGCACTCCGCCGCCTCCATCGGCGCCTTCACCGGCTCGCCGGTGATTTCAGCCAATGGCGACCGGGACGCGATTGTCTGGGTCATTGATCCCGGCGCTTACGCCCGAAACGGCCCCGCCGTGTTGCACGCCTACAACGCCACCAACCTGGCCCTGGAATTGTATAACTCCAGCCAGAACCCGGAGCGCGACAATCCCGGCGGCGCTGTCAAGATGACCACGCCCATTGTCGCGGGCGGAAAAGTTTACGTCGGCGCCCAATACGCCTTGTCCGTTTACGGCCTAGCGAACTTTTTGGCCGCGCCGGACATTTCTCCGCCCGGCGGCGACTTCACCAATTCGGTGCTGGTCACCCTTTCCGGCGCGGCTCCGGGTGTTTCCATCCGTTTCACGCTGGACGGCACAAAACCGGGCGCCAATTCCACCCTCTACACCGGGCCGTTTCATTTGACACGAACCGCCAGGCTGCAAGCGGTGGCGGTGGCGCCGGACGCGCCCGACAGCAGCGTGGCCGCCGCTTCGTTCGCCAACACGGCGGCCCCGGGGAGCGGCAGCGGCCTGAACGGCGCCTATTTCGCCAGCCACACCAGCGCCAATCCCTTCGCCGGCTCGCCGGTTCTGACGCGAACGGACGCGGCCATCAATTTCAATTGGGCTGCGAGCGGACCGGACCCCTTGACAGGCCCGGCCAACTTCACCGTCCGCTGGACCGGAACCCTCCAGCCGCAGTTCAATGAAACCTATTCCTTCCAAACCACGCCCGGCGCCCCTGCGCGCCTCTACGTCAATGGCCGGCTGCTCATTGACGATTGGCCGGACCAGATCCCCGTCCCAGCCAAACCCCACAGCCTCGCCCTGGACGCGCAGCAACTTTACAATGTTGAGCTCGACTACTGCCAGCAACCCGGCCACCCATCTTTCGCCTTGTCCTGGAGCAGTCCTTCCACGCCACAGGTCGTTGTGCCACAAAGCCAGCTCTATCCTTTCACCAACCCCCCGCCCGCCGTCGTCCTGACCGCGCCGGCCCACGACGCCGCCAACTTCAGCGCCGACGCCAGTGTTACCCTCAGCGCCCGCGCCGCCGCCCCTTACAATCCAATCAGCCGCGTTGATTTCTACGCCAACGACACCCTCCTGGGCTGCGTCACCAACCTGCCCTACACCTTCACCGCCACCGGCCTGCCGGTTGGCAGTTACGCCCTCAGCGCCGTGGCTGTGGACGGCAGCGGCCTAAGCAACACCTCCCCCCGCGTCAACATCACGGTGGCAAACGGCAGCGGCCAGCCCTACGGAATGACCCGCAGGCAGACCGTTCCAGCCTGCTTCAACATGCCCCCGACCTTTAACGGCGCGCTTCCCCCGCTGCTCTCGCGCACCGGAGTGTTCCGCGACACTCCCCGCATGATCCCCGCCGACGGTTTGATTCCTTACGTCCCCAACTCGCCCCTTTGGTCCGATGACGCGCTGAAAATCCGTTACCTGGCCGTCCCTTATGACGGCGGCGCCAACACTCCCCGCCAACAAATCGCCTTCGCGCCCGCCGGCCCGTGGACTTTCCCTGACGGAACGGTCTTTGTGAAAACCTTTGAGCTGAACACCGACACCGCCAATCCCAGCATCCGCCATCGCCTGGAAACCCGCCTGCTGGTGCGCGATGCCAATGGCGCCGTTTACGGCGTCACTTACAAATGGCGGGCCGACAACAGCGACGCCGACCTCCTCCCCGGCAGCCTGTCCGAAACCATCCTCATCACCAACGCCGCCGGCGCCGCCACGCAAACCTGGTATTACCCCAGCCCGGCGGACTGCCTGGTCTGTCACACCCCCGGCGCAAACTATGTTCTTGGCCTCAACACCCGCCAGTTAAACGCCAGCCAGACCTATCCCGCCACCGGAATAATCGACAACCAACTGCGCGCGCTCAACCGCATCGGCCTTTTCAATCCCGCCTTCGATGAGCGCGCCATCACCCAATTTGAACAGCTTTCCGCGCTGACCAACCCCGCCGCCTCCTTGCAGGAACGCGTCCGCTCCTATCTCGATTCCAACTGCGCCCAATGCCATCAATCCGGCGGGGCCGGCGTCACCTTTGACACCCGTTACGACGAGCCGCCCTCCAGGACAACCTTCATCAACGCCGTTGCCCAAATCAACCTCGGCTACGACAACGTCAAACTCATCGCCCCCAAGGACGTATGGCGCTCCATGATCTATCAGCGCATGGCCGCCACCAACCCCCTCTACAAGATGCCCCCGCTGGCCCGCGCCCTGGTGGACACCAACGCCCTGGAGGTCCTCGGCCTTTGGATCAACAGCCTGCCCGGCCTTCCCGCTCTCGCTCCGCCGGCCATCGCCCCCAACGGCGGCACTTTCCCTTCCGCTGTGAGTGTGACACTGCGCCCGCCCGATCCCAACGC
>JBEKIA010000223.1:0-5772 GCA_050011995.1 Verrucomicrobiota bacterium | reverse complement strand
GTTGAGCTACATCAACGCCCTGCCGCCGGAGGAGCCGGTGGTTTCGTTTGATCACCGCCTTTCTTCGCCGGACGGCCGCGAAGTGTGGCATCAATATCGGGTCCGGCGCCTGTTTGAGAAACAGGACGACAGGCGGGAGTTTCAGGCGGTGATTCAGGACATTACACAGCGCAAACAATCCGAGCAGGCTTTGCGGTCGAGCGAGGAAAAATATCGTTCGCTGATTGATCATATTCCCGACGTGGTCTGGACGGCTGATTCCAACCGGAATCTGCTTTACCTCAGCGGCAACGCCGTCAAGGTGCTGGGTTACAGTTCCGCCGAACTCCTGGAGAGCGGAAGGCAGCTTTGGATGGATCGAATCCATCCCAAAGACGCGCCCCGGGTCAGCCAGGCTTACCAGAGGCTCTTCTCCAATGGCGAAAAGTTCGACGTGGAATACCAAATCCGCCGCAAAGACGGCCAGTGGATCTGGTTGCATGACCGGGCGCTGGCCCCGCAGCCGCGCGAGGGAATCTTATGCGCCGACGGAGTATTTCTGGACATCACCCAGCGCCGCCGGGCCGACGAAGTCATCCAGCATGCCAAAGAAGCCGCCGAATCGGCCAATCTGGCCAAGAGCCAATTCCTGGCCAACATGAGCCACGAGTTGCGCACCCCTCTCAATGCCATCATTGGCTTTTCGGAAATCCTGTCCGACAAAACTTTTGGCGACCTGAACGCGCGACAACTCAAATACAGCAACAACATCCTCACCAGCGGACGCCACCTGCTCCAGCTTATCAATGACATCCTCGATCTGGCCAAGGTGGAAGCCGGCCGGGTGGAATTGATGTGCCATGCGTTCCCCGTCGCCAAGGCTTTCTCGGAGGTGCAATCCATTGTCAAAACCCTGGCCAACAAAAAAAATGTCAGCCTCCAATTCCAGGCGGCCCCGGACCTTCCAGCGCTGTTCGCCGACGAAGCGAAGTTCAAGCAGATCATGTATAACCTGCTCAGCAACGCCATCAAGTTCACACCGGACGGGGGAAAAGTTCTGGTGGCCGCCGCCCTCCAAAATGCAATCCCCGGCGATTCGATTTCAGCGGGCGAGTCCTTGCGAGTGGCCGTGACGGACACGGGCATCGGCATTAAAGCGAACGACCGGGAGCGCGTCTTCAAAGAGTTCGAGCAAGTGGACTCATCCTACGGCCGGCAACAACAAGGCACGGGCCTGGGGCTGGCCTTAACCAGGAGGCTGGTCGAGTTGCATGGCGGGCGCATCTGGGTGGAGAGCGAAGGCGTCGAAGGCAAAGGCAGCACCTTCACTTTTTTGATTCCCATGGCAAAGGCCGGGGCCATGCCGGTCCCGCCGGCAGACAAGCCGGACTCGCCCGATGACATCATCCGTCCATTGGTTCTGGTGATGACGAACAATGACGCCCGCCAGCAACGGGTTGGCGATTACTTGAGAGGGGCGGGTTACGACGTGGCGGCGGCATCCGATGCCGCGGCGATGATTGCAGCCGTGAATGCCAGACGGCCTTATGCCGTGGTGATTGACCGGGAAATGGCCGGCGCGGACGGCTGCCTGGGCGGCGCGGGCCTGTCACCGGAACAAACCGACTCCTCTTTTTCGGACACTCTCCCGCGGCGCCAGTTCCGCTCGCGCATCCCCTCCGGAATACCCCAGGTGAGTTTTTGGGAGGACGAAAACGGCGGCCTGGCGTTCAGTTTATTAGGCTCTGAAGGATCTGTTGCAGGGCGGACGACTTTGCGATTGGCGGATGCGATCCGCCGCCCGGAGCAACCCGCCGGCAAGAAGCTCAAAACAGTCCTGATCATTGACGACGAGCCTGCCTTGCTGGAATTGCTGACCCTGACCCTCTTGCAAGAGGGCTTCCGGGTTCTTCGGACTGCCCAGGGCCGCAGGGGCGTGGAATTGGCCAGGCGTTATCACCCGGACGTGATCATCCTGGATTTTGTCATGCCTGAATTCGACGGGGCCAAAGTCATTGAACAACTGCGCGCGCATCCGCCAACCAAAGACATCCCTATTCTCATCCAAACAGGCGCCGTGCTCAATGAGGAGGAACGCCGGCGCCTGGCCGGTCATGTGCAGGCCATCACTTACAAAACGGAACGGGGAAGCCTGCTCGCCGAATTGGAACGGTTGGAGGCGGCGAGCGCGGAGGCCGCGGCAAAAGGGACCAATCCATGACCCGAAACAGAATACTGATCATCGAGGACAACTTGTTGAACCTGGAGCTGGCCGCGGACTTGTTGGAGGCAAACGGCTTTGTGGTTTATTCGGCCCGGACGGCTGAAGAAGGGCTGCGGATGGCGCGCGAGCTTTTGCCCGATCTGGTGCTGATGGATTTCGGTTTGCCCGGCATGGATGGCCTGGGCGCCACCAAGGCTCTCAAAGCCAATCCGGCCACGCGCCACCTCGCCGTCGTCGGCCTCTCCGCGCACGCCATGAAGGGCGACCAGGAAACCGCCCTGACGGCTGGTTGCGATGGCTATCTGACCAAGCCCATCCATACCAGAACATTCACAGAAACCATCAAGCGCTTCATCGCATCGTCCGGCGGGCGTGGAACAACAAACAGCCCGTTGGAGGGAAAAAATTATGAAACGTGAAATCCAAAAGATCGAACCCAGGTCCGCCGGGACAACGCCTTCCCCCGGTTTGGCGCTGGTGGTGGATGACGAAGAACAAAACCGCACTCTGCTGCGGGACCCCTTGGAAGCGCGCGGCTACGAAGTGGAGGAGGCCGAAAACGGAATGCAGGCGTTGCAGATAATTGCCAGGCGTCCGCCGGACGTGATTCTGCTCGACCTGATGATGCCGAAGCTGGACGGCTTCGAAGTGTGCCGGCGTTTGAGAAAGGACGCCAAGACGGCGCACATCCCGATTTTGATGATCACCGCCCTTTCGGAGCGCAAGGAACGGCTGATGGGCATTGAAGCGGGCGCGAACGATTTCCTGAACAAACCGATTGATATCCAAGACGTCCTCCTGCGGGTGGGCAACGCCGTTTATGCCAAACACCTCCACGATCAACTTCAGGCCGAGCGGGAGAAGTCCGAACAGTTGCTGCGGAACATTCTCCCCCAACCCATCGCCGAACGGATGAAACAAGGGGAAACCAACATCGCCGACAGTTATCCCGATGTGACGGTGCTGGTGGCGGATTTGGTGGGCTTTGCCACGCTCTCAGCCCACATCGGGCCGGAGCAAACCGTCCAGTTATTGAACGAGATCTTTTCCGCCTTCGATCTCTTGACAGAAAAACACGGCCTGGAAAAAATCAAGACCCTGGGCGACGCTTACATGGCGGCCGGCGGCATTTTGCTTCCTTGCCCGGACCATGCCGAAGCGAGCGCGGAGCTGGCGGTCGCTTTGCGGGACGAGATCGGGCAATTCAACCTGCAGTACAATACTTCCATTCGAATCCGGATTGGCATTTGCACCGGCCGGATTGTCGCGGGCGTCATCGGACGCGGCAGATTCGCCTACGACCTTTGGGGTGAAACCGTCAACCTGGCCTGCCGCCTGGAAACAACGGGCCAGGCGGGAGAAATTCAAATCGCCCAATCCACCTACGAACGGTTGCAACATAAATATCACTTTGAAGAAAGACACAGCAGAGACACCGGGGGATCGAACCACCTGCCCGCCTATTGGCTGGGCAGCCGGAAAGAACGCCCTGCCGTCATTGGCACAAATGGAAATCTTGCGCCAGGACCCCTGGAGGTGTAAATTCCCGGCGTGCAACCGTCCAGTGTGATCCATTCTCAATCGCAAAGGAACCCGTCATGACCGCGCCTCCGTCCGGCTCGTTTCCGGCCAGTATTCTGGTCGTGGACGACATGCCGGAAAACGTCGAGATTCTTGCCCGTTTGCTGACGAACCGGGGCTACACCGTCCGCCGCGCCCTGGATGGCGAACTGGCCTTGCAGTCGGCGCGCCAGACGCCGCCCGATCTGATTCTGCTGGACATAAACATGCCCGGCCTTTCCGGTTACCAGGTCGCCGCGCAACTCAAGCAAGACCAGCGGCTCGCCAAGATTCCCATCATCTTTCTCAGCGCCCTCGAGGAAACGGTTGACAAGGTGCGCGCCTTCGCCTCGGGCGGGGTGGACTATGTGGCCAAGCCATTTCAATTTGACGAAGTGGAAGCGCGGATCGCCACGCATCTGAAGATCCGCCGCCTGCAGGTTGCGCTGGAGCAACGAAACCGCGAATTCGAAGAAGCCAACCACCAACTGCGCCGGCATGAGGAACTGCGCGACCATCTGACGGCCGCGTCCAAATTCAGCATGTGGTGGACCTACTACCAGCAATTCGACTGCCAATCGGTCGAGCCGGAGTGCCGCCGATCCGCCCTGGACTTCCTTCATGTCTTCGACAAACTGGTCCAACGCGATGACAGGATCCTGGCGGCCTTGGCCGGCCAGCCGGTGGAAAAGGTTGTGGAACGGCTGCGCCAATGGGCCAACGATTCCTCCAAAGGCCCTCCGCCGGACGGTTCCCTCAATCTCACCAATGTCCTTCTGCTCTTGACGATTTACCGCAGTCAAATCGAGAGCCAGCTCATCTCCGCCTCTTCCAACACCGATCAAATGGTGCATCCGGACGTGGCGCGAAGGTTGGAAGGCTATCTCAAGTGGCGGGGCCATTTTCCCCGTCTTAAAACCAGGGCGGATCCGCAGGACGTGATGGAAAAGGCGTGTCATTCCGCCTCGATCATCGTCGTCGGCGACATCCGCCGTTCGCAAGACCTCATGACTTACGCCATGGACGAGCAGGATTTCTCCAGGCGCATGGTCGAATTCATCCTGAAAACACGCTCGGTGCTGGACCGGCACGGGGGTTTTTTTGACAAGTTCACGGGGGATGGGTTTCTCGGTTATTTCAATGAGTCCATTTGTCAAATCTACGGAACAAATTACATTGACAGTTTTGCCGGTTTTCTCCGCGAGTTCACCGCCTTTTGCAATGCTCATTTTCGTGAATGGGTGAAGTTCGTCCGAAAAATCCCGGGCGAGCCGATCGGTTTGGCCATGGGCGCCGATCTGGGGCGTGTCTCCTTTCAGAGCCTGAACTACCATGTGGTCGCGGTGAGCGAGTCCATCGTTTGGGCCTCCCGCATGGCCTCGGCCGCCAAGGCGGAAGAGGTGCTCGTCAACAACTTGCTCTACCAGGCCCTTCGCGGGCGCAACGATATGGCGTTCGGGAGCCGGGAGGCCAGCACAAAATCCGGAGAGAGCTTTCAGGCCTGGAAGCTGGAAGTTAAGGACAGTGGCCCCATTCATCACGATGCGGGTGATGGTGTCAATCAAAGTTGATTTTCTCCATTCCTTTTCCAGGGGTTAAGAGGCTGAAACAGTTTTGCATTATTCAGATGCCGGTCCCGGCTCTTGTCAGCACAAGGGCCGAAGCGGACGATGACGCGGCGCAAACCGGCGCGGAAATGGCACTTGACACCTCCTCCCCCGCCCGTCAGCATCGGGCCGGAACAAATGCGGGCAAAAACCAATCTTTTTTCGCCCTCACCCGCGTCGTTTTAATGAAGTGACGGCGCGGGAAACAACCCAATTCTTATCAAGAACAGCATGTGCTGCATAGGAAGAAGACAATCATGAAATCGCGAAATTATTTTTGTGCCACTCTCGTGTGCTATCTCACGGTCATTGCGAGTGAGGGCCAAACCGGACCGGCCTCCACCGCCTCCGCGTCGGTCATCCCTCACTTGCGGAAACAGGGCACGGCCACCCAATTGATCG
>JBEKIA010000222.1:0-7137 GCA_050011995.1 Verrucomicrobiota bacterium | reverse complement strand
ACGGAGGGGGAAAAGGTGGGGCGGGCAGTCCTCTGCCCGCCGCGGCGCGCACGGAGTGCGCGCCCTACCACCCAAGACCGAGGCAATTCGGTGTCCAGGTTCGCGGCCCCGGCAAGCGCGGCCAAAGCCGGCGCCGCTACGGCAAAAGCTCCACCCGGTAGAATCGCTCCGGGCCGGAGACAAGGCTCTCCGAAACCGTCATGGGATTGTTGGTGGCGGTGATGACGCCGCCGAGATTGATCCAGTTCGTTTGAGCCGCGTTCGTCAAGTATTGCACCTGATAGGCCGCTCCGGCCAGCGCGGTCCAGGCCAGTTGGAAGGACCCGCCGCCCGGCGCGAGCGCCTGGATGGCGGGGGCCGGCAGAGGCATGACGCTGACGCTATCGAGGCAGAAGTAATCGTTGTCGTTCCGGTTTCCAAACTGCAAGGTGGTGACGTTGGTGGAGGCTTTGACCGTGAACACGAAGTTGCTGTAACCGAAGGCGCCCATGTTCGCCTGGTTGAAAATGGTGTTCGTGGAAGTGGAGTTGGTGTTCCACTGCACTATGAATTGATTGGGGTTGGAGGAAGAGTCGGTGTCTTGCAACGGATTTTCCAGCCAGAAGGAAAGCAGGTAAAGCTGGCCCGCCTGCGTGGGCAGGGGCTGGGAAAGCCAGGCCAGGTCGGAAGCCTGCCCCAAATTGGCAAAATAATTCCCCTCGTACGGCGAGTAGCCTGAGCCGTCCGTGTCATCCGCGTAATCCACGTAATTGTTATCATAGATGGACGAGTCGCCCGAGAGGGTCCAATAGCAGAAATCGCCCGCTTCAAATCCGCCGTCCTGCACCAATTCCTGGCCCACTTGGAGGGTGAATTGCCGGAGTTGCGCCAGTTGGCTGCTGAGATTCGTGAACCACAGTTGGTTTGTGTACACGCCCGCCGGAAGGAGGCTGGCCGCGGAGTTCAGCGTCAGGGTGACGGAGGCGCCTCCGCCGCGCGCCGCCAGCGTGCCGTTGCTGCTCGACACATTCAGCCAGGCCGAGGTAGTGCCGAGCGACCAGTTGAAGGCCGTCTTCCCGGTATTGGTCAACCAAAGCGTCTGCGCCGAAACAGAGAAGGGACCGCCAACCGGGCCGTTGGCGACCGCGCCTCTTCCGGGCGTGATCTGGAAACCGTCCGGCTGCGTCAGGGCGATGATCAAGCTGCCGCCGGAGGGGCTGCCCCAACCGGTGCAAAGATCATAGCCCGGCACGGCAAAATAATGGATCGCGTCGGCGTTTGTGTTATTGCCAACGGTGATGTCGTCAAAGCAGGCCGTGTAGCCGGAATTCGTGCCGATGTAATAGAGGGCCGGGTTGAGGAAGCCGACGCTCGACACGCCGACGGCCGCGGCCTGCTGGTTGGCCAGCGCCGTGAAGCCCGCCCACAACGGCGAAGCGGTGCTGGTGCCGCCCGTGGTTTCAAACTCGCCGTCGTCCGCCACGATGAAAACGTTGTCGGCCACCATGGCCACGTCCGGGCAGTTGCGTTTGGCCGTGGATCCGTTGTTGCTGGACATGTTGACGCCCGTTTGCCAGGAAGGAATGCTGTAGGTGGTGCTGACGCCGCCGCTGCTGCCGGCGACGCCCGGCCCCATCCCGGCATTCCAAACCGTCTCCGACAACCACGGGGCGCCCGGACCCGCGGTCCCGAGGGTGGTTCCCCCCACCAGCGTGATATACGGGTCGTCATCCGGCGGCCCGATGGGTACGGCATTGGTGGCCGCGCCGCCGTCGCCGGAAGCATCGAAGAACGACTGTCCCTGGGTGTCCAATTTCATGAAATAGTCGTCCATCGTGGTTTGCTGCGATGAGGTGACAGGGCCAAAATCCCAGGAACAACTGAATTGTTTGATGTTCGTATAGGTGGACGAGGACATGGATTCCAGCACGTCATTGGGCTGTCCGTACGGGCCGGCTTCAAAAGCCACCACCCTCGACAACCCGGGCGCCATGGAAATCGTCATCTCGATGTCCAGGGCCACCTCGCTGTTGCCGCTGTCCGGGCCTGTGGTGGGAGTTCCATCGAACTGATCCAGCAGGACCCTTTGCAGTGGAACATCCGGCACTCCCGTCTGCTCTTCGTAGATCGTGATGTCCCCCGGATAATAACCGTCGAACTCCACCAACCCCACTATCTGGCCGGTTCCCGTCAGCGTGACGCCCGGCGCGTAGGCCGCCCGATAATCGTAGCCGGCCAGGTTGCCGTTCGGTCCCGACCCGACGGTATGGGGCGTGGCTTTCGCCAAAGTCTTCAACGGAGAGCGCCGCAGATTCTTCGGATGCGGCCGGGCGAAATTGTCCAGGCCGCCTATGCACAAAATCGGAATGCCCATTTCGACCGACGGCTCCGCGTCGGGAGAAAAAAAGGCGCGAGCCTCCGTGGGGTGCGCGTAGGTCCGCAGCGTCACCTGCAAGGCTCGCTCAATGTCCGCCACGGACGCGCTGACTTCCAGAAGCATCCGGCTGGGATGACGGGCCGTGACCGTGAAGCCGCTGCGGGCCGCCCAGGCGATGACGGCCTGATAATCCTCCCCGGTGGGGCCGAATTGGGCGTCGAACTCTTCCGGCGCGAGGTAGTGGTGGTACACGGGGCTGGCGGGATCGTAGAGTTGCTCGAGGAAATTGGTGAGCCTTTCCCGGTTGTGCAATGGCAGGTTGATGGAGAGCTTCAGCCGGGTCGAGCCGTCCAGGCGGTTCAGAGGTTGCAGGCTCGGAACCACCGCCGGCAGATGGCCGGGCAAGAGCATTCGTTGAGGCGCTTGCGCCATCACTGGGGCGGTCCCCAAGCCCAGCGCAACAATGCAGCCGGCCAGGTTCCGTGTTCTCCTAAATAGGTCCATCATAAGTTGCTTCGATTCAGGGTTCGCTGCAATTCGGGGGCGGAGCTGTCACATAACCGAATGCAGAACTCCTTTGGCAACATAGCATCCATTGCAACCGGGGGAAAGGAAAATTGTGTTCCCGCGGGGCGGCGGTTCGTGTAGGGTGGGAACCGTGCAATTTCGCGTCTGTTTTTTTGCGCGCGGTCGCGAGCTGGCAGGATGCGCGGAGGCGGTGGAATCCATGCCGCCGGGAAGTTGTGTGAAGGAATTGCTGGGAAAACTCTTCCGCCGCTTCCCCAGGCTGGTGGAACTGCGAAAGTCCCTGCGCGTCGCTGTCGGCCTGGACTACCAGAGCGGGGACTGCGTGCTGCGGGACGGCGACGAGGTTTCCATCCTGCCTCCCACGCAGGGGGGATGACACGGCCGGCCCATGCAAAGCGAGCTGACCCTGACGAGGGAGCCGATTGATGAAGCGGCCTGGCTGGCGCGGCGGGCCATGGCGCGGGAGATGGGCGCGGCGGTTTGCTTTTCCGGGGTGGTGCGCGGCACGGAAGGAGGAGAGGCCATCGCCGCAATAGAATACGAGGCGTTCGAGCGCATGGCGCGGCATCAAATCGAGTTGTTGTTCCAGAGGATGGAGGAGCGGTGGCCCGTCCAATCGGTCCGCATGGCGCACCGGCTGGGGCGGGTGGGGGCCGGGGAGACGGCGTTGTGGGTGGAAGTCATCGCCCCGCACCGCCAGGAGGCCTTTGCCGCGTGCCAATTTATTATTGACGAAATGAAACGCGCGGTTCCGATCTGGAAAAAGCCGCTGGCGGTTTCCAAGCCCCCCACATTCTGCTTGTAATCGTTCGCGCCTTCGGCTACAGTTGGCGCCGGACGGAAAGAGAGCCGTGACACCTGCGCGGGCCGCTTTGCCGCCGGCCAGGGAAGCCGGCGCCCAAGCGCGGAGACGGAAACGGAATTGACTTTGTTGCCGGCAGTCAATGGAACGGTTGAATGAGAACTGGATATTGGACATCGTGCGCAATCAGTTGAACCAACTATTTGTGGCGGCGCGGCTTGTCCTCCTTGTGCCGGCGCTGGCGGCGGCGGGCGCCCCGGATCATGTTTACAGCAGCAGCCTCAGCCAGGCGTGCAAATTGGGCGGGGATCTATACGAGACGCTGGACCCAAAATACCAGAAAACCATCTATCCCGAACCGATCAAAGTGGAGCAGATGGAGGCGCCCCTGATCGTGCCCGTCGAAGGAGCCGACGAAAACAAGTCGCTGCGGGAGGTCAAGATTTCCGTCGGATTTATTGATTTGATAAACCACATCGCCCATGCCAAGGCGATTGACCGCATCCAGCCCGGCTACTTTCAACAATACATCCTCAATCTGTCCCGCGCGGCGGATAGCGACGCGCCGCCCGATCCGCCGAATATGGTTGATAACCGTTACTGGACGGACGCGGTAATGAACGACCAGGCCAGCATTTTCAACCAGATCCTTGGCATGGCGATAGCCCTGAACCTCTCCCATCATTATCTGCTGCATTACACCAAATACTCCAGCCAGATGCTGGCCGGCAAACTGGTGCCCATCAACAACCTCCTCGCCCCGGCCGAGTGGGATCTCAGCGTCCGAGCCGCCACCCTCAACGCCCTGAATTGCGCCCTCGGCACCGACGGCCCCGCGGCGCTTTTTGAGGGCATTGACAAAATGCCCAAGCGCCCGGCCTGGACCGCCTTTATTGTGCCCCCCGCCATTGACCTCAAGAAGCTGAACAAGCAACTCAAAAAGTACGAGGATGATTTTTTCAAAGGCGCGCTCAAATAGCGCCGCGGCCCGCGGGGTTTAAACCACGAACTCCAGCTCCGGCGGCCGCGGCAGCAATCCCCGCTCATGCGCCAGACGCAGAAAACGCCGGATCGCCTCGCGCCCCTTCTCCCCATAATCCAGCGTCCAATGATTGACATACATGCCCACGAACTGGTCCGCCCTTTCCCGGCCCATGTCCCGCGCGTAGGGCAAGGCGTGCGCGACGGCATCCGCCCGGTGCTCCAGGCTGAATTGGATGCTGGCCTTCAAGATCTCCGCGACAACCCGCCGCGCCGCCGGCGCCAGCCGCTTGTGCGCCACGTTTCCCCCCAGCGGCAACGGCAATCCGTCCTGCCCGGCCTTCCACCACGCCCCTAAATCCTGGCACAAGGCCAGCCCTTCGCTTTGGTAAGTCAACTGGCCCTCGTGAATTATCAGCCCGGCCTCCGCCAGGCCTCCGCGAACCGCCTGAAAGATCCGGTCGAACGGGACCACCACATAATTGAGGCGGGCCGCCGGACGTTCCAGCCAGAGTTGCAGGGCCAGGAATGCGCTCGTCATCGCTCCGGGCACGGCGATCTTTTTGCCGGCCAGTTCCGACCTGGTGAACGGGCGCCGCGCCACCACCAGGGGGCCATAGCCGTCCCCCATGCTGGCGCCATTGGGGAGCAGGGCGTATTGGCCGCTGACGTAAGCGTAGGCGTGAATGCTGATCGCCGAAATATCCAGTTCCCCCCGCGTCGCCCGCTCATTCAACGTTTGGATGTCCTGAAGAATATGCTGGAACTTGAACCCGTGTGTGGGGATCAACTCCCTGGCCAGCCCGTAGAACATGAACGCGTCATCCGGGTCCGGCGAATGTCCCAATGTTAATAGTTGCGCCATCCCGCCAAAGTTACCCGCTCCGCCGCCTGGTTGTCAGCACCAGAATGAAACTCGGCATGAAACAAATTTGAAAAAAAGGCCTTGACTTTCAGTTAGTGAACACTAACGAAAATTCCGCCAGCACATCCACGTCGCTGCGCGCCGGGTCGAAGTCATCCCGCAGCACCGAGCCGAACAGGCTCAACTTGCGGATGCCGCGCGCGCGGCAGAACTCCGCGATCCTCTCGCGGTCAATCGCAATGGGCAGCGCGGCGGAAACTTCACTCAAGCTCATGCCGAAAAAGCAGCCCATCCCCGCGCCAGTGTCACCCAGAAATCCAAGCGGCGGCTCACTCGGCCTGCTATTTGCCGTGGACTGCCGCCACAATCCGCTCGCGGAACCGATCTGTTTGCAAGATCGGAAAGTGCCGGAAAGGCGGCGTCAAGGCGCGGCTTGGGGGAAGATTTGGTAGAGAATGAGATAGACAGCCACGCCGGTAACGGATACATACATCCATAAGGGCCAGGTCCATCGGGCGATTTTCTTGTGCAACTCAAATCGCTTTTTCATGGCGCGATTCAATGTCACTAGAATCAGCGGAACGATCACCACGGCTAGTACGGTGTGGGTGAGCAGAAGGGCAAGGTAGTAGGGACGAAACCAGGGCGGGTTCTGGAATTTGGTGAAACCGCCCAGGTAGTGATAGGTCAGATAACAAATCAGGAAGAGGACGGAAGTCGAAAAGGCGGCGATCATGCAGGCGCGATGGGCCGCCACCTGCTTGCGCTTGATGCACATAAAACCGGCGGCAAGCAGAATGGCGCTCAATCCGTTGAGTGTGGCGTTGACGGCGGGCAAATCATGCGCGGTCATAATTCACGTTTCACTTTTCAAAATTCACTTTTCCTCATTCAATTGCCGGATGGCGGCAAGGATGGCCGGGATGCACGCGGTGGTTTCACCGTCAAAATAACCCCGGATGCGTGCCTGCGGATCCAGCAGCACAAGCCGGGTGCTGTGGACGGCCAGGTCCACCGGCGTTGCCCTCTCGGCAGGCGGCTTGTCCGCCATGCTCAACTTCAACTCGTCCATCGCCAGGTGGCGCACCATTTCTTTGGGGCCGGTCAGGAACGTCCAGACTCCGGGGCGGGCGCCGAATCTCTCGCCGTATTTTTTCAGCACCTCCGGCGTGTCGTAAGCGGGATCGCTGGTGAGGGAAACCAGCCGGACCGGCGGGCTGGCCGGCAGGGCCGCCTGCAACTGCGACATGGTGGCGGAGACGACGGGACATGGCCCCAGGCAGCGGGTGAAAATAAGGTCCACCACGCAGATTTGCCCGCGCCAATCGGCCTGGGACACGATTCGCCCATCCTGATCGCTCAGGGAAAAGTTGGTGACAGCGCCATAGACCGGCAGTGGCTTGGCCGGGGGCGCGGAAACCCGGGACGCGACCACAATGGAAAGCGCGATCAGCAACACGCCGCCCCAGACTAGGAACAGGATTTTCAGGCCCGGCTGTGACATCGGGGAAGGAGATCAAGTGGCGCGGCGCAGAATTTCCTAAAGATGTGCCCGGGGGGTTGCCGGGCACGGCGGGCGAGGACGCCCGCGCTCCCGAACAAATT
>JBEKIA010000221.1:0-5842 GCA_050011995.1 Verrucomicrobiota bacterium | reverse complement strand
AGAATGGTTTTCATTTTCATGATTTTCCAAGGTTGAGTTTTTTGTTTTACGGGTTTATTGGTTGATGAATTATCGCTTGTTTATTGGTTTTGCCTAGCCTGACAAACGTCAGGCTCGCGAAAATCCCTTTAAAATCAGTAGAAAGCCGCTGCATTGCCAAAGTATTGCCATTGAATCTGAAAGCGGGGGTGGGTTTCAACATGACCGTCGGCAAAGGTGAGATTGACCGAACGGAGACTGCCGTTGTAGGAATGTCCCGCCCCGGCCAAGTTCACGTTCGTTTGCAAGGTGCTTTTGGATCCGGATCCGCCGGAAGTGAAGCAATAGTCGCTGATGATCGGCTGGAGGCCGGCAACCAGGTCAGTAATCCGGACTGGCCAGCCGTCGGTCGTGCGGCACTGGGTGCTTAATGTTCCGGTAGTTAAAGGTGAAGGAAATATATAACGGGGGTCGCCGCCAACCGCCCGTGGCACCCACCAGGCGTGATTGATGACGCAGAAATTGCCAGAACCGTAAACCAGCCTGAGAGACGCATTCAAATCATCCGTGGTGACAATGTAACGCCCCAAATCCGTGAACAACCGGTTATTGGCTGTGTCAAATTCATCGGGCCGGGTCGGACAAAACCACATCTGGACCGTCAAACCAATGGGGGCCAGTTGCGGGATCATGTTCGTGGACACGTCCCAGGCATTATGACCGGAATTGGCAATGGCAGAGGTAGGCAGATTGTTTTGCCAGTCCTCGTTGGCATAAAGGCTGGACACCGTTCCCCACTGCCGGAAGTTCGACGTGCAATTGACGACTTTGGCCCGGAATTTTGCCGCGGAAAGCGCCGGCAGCAGCATGGCAGCCAAAATGGCAATGATGGCAATTACCACCAGCAATTCAATCAACGTGAAAGCCGGGAATACTCGCAACGGGTCGCCAAGATGCGCCAGACGGCGTTTTGAAATCATATAGAAATAGAGTGTGTCGGCAACAATACTCCTCCAACTCTCCGCCTTTGCCTAGCCTGACAAATGTCAGGTCTAAAACCGTGCCGTTTCCCAAAACCCCCGGTAACAATGAGCGTAATTACAGCTCCGGGGACGAAAAATATGACCTGCCGGCAGGAAATGACTTAGGTGGATTTTATGGAACGGAACTTCAACACCGCTTCCATGCGCGAATGAACGCGCAGCTTGCTGTAAATGTTTTCCAGGTGCCATCGTACCGTCCCGGTGCTCAAGCCCAGACGGTCGGCAATCTCCTTGTTGGCGAGTCCCATCGCCAGCAATTCGAGAATTTTCCGTTCGCTGGGCCGGAGTTCGTCCACCCCCGCCGCGACCGTGAGCGGCTGCTGAAATGAAGCGATGACTTTGCGCGCGATTTCGCGGGGCATCGGTACGCCGCCCAACCGGGCCTCGCGGACGGCGGAAACCAGTTCCGCCGGGGTGCAGCGCTTCAGCAGGTAACCGCACGCGCCCGCGCGCAGCGCCGCGGAGATCCGTTCGGTATCTTCATACACCGTCACCATGATGATTTGGACCGCCGGCAGCAGTTTTTTAATCTGGGCGGTGCACTCGATGCCGGAAAGCTTGGGCAGTTGGATGTCCATCAGCACGACCTCCGGCTGGTGCTTGGGAATTCCCACCAGCGCCTCCTCGGCGGTCGCACAGGCGAAGACGCAACGGCACTCCGGGTCGGTCTGCACAAAATGCGTCAGGCTTTCCCGGATGGTTTTGCTGTCTTCAACGATGGCGACCCGGATCATAAATTATAAGGGCATGTAAAACCGCACCGTGGTGCCGCGCCCGGGCTGGCTGGCGATTGCAAACCGCCCGCCCATCTTCTCCAGTCGCACCCGCATGTTGACCAGTCCGTCGCCGCCCCGCCCGGCGGCGTCGGCCGCCAGTCCCCTCCCGTTGTCGGCAATGGACAACCGCAACCGGTTTCCAATCAGCCGCACCCCCAGGCGGACTTCGGTGGCGCCGGAGTGGCGAGCCACATTGGTCAGCGCCTCCTTGAACGCCAGGAAAAACTCATGCCGGTGAACCGACGACACCGCGCGGTCGGGCAGGTCAACCGCCCCTTTCAACTGGCAGGCAATGTTCGCCAGTTTCAGGAAACGGTCCGCGTACAGGCAGGAATAACTCACCAGCGACATCAGGGAATCGTGTTTGGGGTTCATGGCCCAGACGATTTCATCCAGCGCGGTGACCATCTGCCGCGCCCGGTCGCCAATCTCTTCCAGGTGCCGGCCCGGCCCGTTGTCGGCGCCGGACCCCGAACCCGCCACAGTGACCAGCATGCTGATTTCGGTGATGCCCGACCCGAGTTCGTCGTGCAGGTCCTGGGCGATGCGCGCCCGTTCCTGTTCCATCACCCGCTGGTGCTCGACGCGCTGGCGTTCCTGGATCTGGACTTCGAGCTCGGCGGTGCGGGCCTCGACCTTGCGATGGAGCTGGGTGATCCAGAGCACCGTCACGGCCAGCACGCATGCCAGCGCGCCCATGCCGATCAACAGCCGTTCCAGCGTCCACCACGGCGGCCGCGCCAGCACCTTGATGTCCGCCAGCGAATTGAGCAGCAATTCAAAGGACGATATGTCCTGGCCCACCGCCCGGTTCCCGCCCTGCCCCGAATATACTCCCGTCAATTCCAACTGGCTGCCCACCGGCAACGATTCTACCGGCCCGTTCGTGGCATCCAGCCGCGCCACAAAGGTCCGCACGCCGTTCTGGATTTCCAGTATCTGTTCGGTCTGCGTCCCCTGCACGCTCACCAGCACGCCCTTCACCCGCACGCGGGTCGCGTCGTAATCCGACTGGATCATGTTGTCCGCCGGCAGGTTTTTCGCTTCCGGCAGGGGTCCCTGGCCGGTTTTGCGCGCCACCGCCTCGCGCAACACGGGTGACGCCCCGCTCAATTCCGGGAAGCCCACCACTTCCACCCGGTCGCCGGCTGCCAGCGGCTCCAGTTTTTTGGTGACGAACCGCAGACCGCTCCGCCCGTCGGTCATGTAATATTCCGTGTCCCGCACATGCACGATCTGGCCGGACACCTTGACGCGCTGGAACACGCTCGCCTGCGGGTCGAACAACAACAAGTCCGCCGCCGCCTTCGAGGGAATGGCAAACAGGTCCGCCGGCGCCGGCTGGTCCACCGAAATGTCCGCGCTGTAAATCCGGATTTCGCCCACCTTCACTTCGTGGGTCACATAATCCCACGACGCAAGCAGGCAGCCCCGCACCCGGACGAGCGCGTCTTCATAATGCTCCAGCGTTTCGGGTTTCAGGCCGGTCACTCGCAGGGCCAGCTTGATGCGGCCGCCTTGTGTCAGCAGCGTCACCCCGTTGGTCTGCACCGCCGTGATGATGCCCTGGATTTCCACGTACTGCGCGTCCAGGCTCCCGTTCAACAACTGGTCCCAGGTGGGATATACCGGCGTGGGCAGGTGCCCGTCGCCCAGGCTGATGATCTGTTGCGCATCCACAATCGGCGCAAACAAACTCGGGTCTGACACACCTTTCACTTCCAGAAATTCCCCGATTTGCGGCGGACGGGAACGGATTTCGGAATGGTCCTCCACGTAAAGTCCGCGGCTGGAATCCTGGAGGACGAACGCCTGGCGCTCCGGCACCACACAGGTGACCACACCACGGATTTTCACCGGGTACCCACGCTGCGCTTCCTCCCGTTTCAAGCGATGCACTTCGGCGGCCGTCGTCAGCACCGGCAACGCATTTGCATTGGTGCTCGTGGTTTCCATCGCCTCCCGGTGCGTTTCCATCACCTCAATCTCTTTGCCGCTGGGCACCAGTAAAACGCCGGGGACCTTTTGTCCGTCGGCGGTGTCGGCGCTCTGGCAAAATCCCGTCGCGCGAATCCGGCTGTTCAAAAGCGGCGTGGCCGGCAACTGCGAGCCGTCCGCAATTTCCACCCGCATCCGGTCAGCCCCGGCGCTCAACTCCAGCTTCACCCCGTCCGGCTGCTCATTCACGAACGTCACCTTCCCTTCGACCCCCGCCCATTGGCCGTCTTCCCCGTCGCGCAGCATCTGGCCAATGACGATTTGCCGGGGTATGGGAAGCTGTCCCTGGCCGATCACCTGCAGCCGTAGTGATGGCTCGCCGACGAACAACTGGCTGCCGTCGTCCGATGTGAGGTAAAACGTGTACAGGCCATTCTGTGGAACTTCGAGGTAACCGGTGAATTGAATTCCCACATGTTCCGGACGGGCCATGACGCTGAGATCGAAATTGGAAACCACGCCGCTTTTGACGGCAGTCAGTTGGCTGAAATCGGGCAATATTTCACCTTCCACTTCATAACATCGGTAATCCAAACCGTTCACTAAGTTGCCCGTTCCGCCCGCCATGTCCGTTTGCATCCGGAAGAGCGCGGTGGCGGGAATTTTCTGGCGCGGCAATCCCGGCCCTTCGTAGTCCACCTCCAGGCCGTATTTCTCGACGCAGTTGAACCAATCCACGCGGATCGGGTGCCGGCCAGCTTCCAAGTAAACCGCCCCCGATTTTTCAATCATCGAATGAATGCCGTTGTTGTCCACCACCGACCCTTTGGCGCCAATCCTGAAGCCGGCCCCTCTTCTGGCGATGATGCCGTTGCCCTCCACGCGCACTCGTTGTCCCGGCTGGACCGGCTGGCCGGCCAGATCCATTTCCAATTCCGCCGCCCCGGATTCATCTTTCAAAACAAATCTTCCCTGCGCCGCATTTGCCCACCAGACGGTCCCTTCCAAATGGATGGCATGGCTGACTTTGGGGTCCGCTGAACTCAGGCGGGAAATTTGCAGCACATTGGTAACGTCGAATGCCGGCTGGCTGGCCATCCCCTGCTCTGCCGCTGCCGTTTGGATTATCAACGCTGCGCCCAACATCAAACTGCAACCGGCGATGGCAAGCCGGGGCCAGACCATAAAAGTTGCGCGCATGAAGTCAGGATATTTGTTCAAACCGGATTCTGCACGACGAAATGGAACGGAGCGCGGCTGTCTCAGCCGCAGCATGCTCGACAGCCTAAAACCCGTGGCATTGCGTACGCTCATTCGACAATCCGAGCTGCTGCGGGTGGGACACCCGCGCTCCAAAGATGGCGCACCTCCAGAAAGAGATATTCCCCGATCCCTCATGGAATCGAATTGGTCGTTTCCGATTGCAGACCCAACACATTCATCGCCGGCAACGGATGGCCCGTGGCGTCAAACAGCGAATTTGCATCCGGCCCGCGCCAGCGGTTGGTGGCCCCGGAAATGTAAGTCGCCTCCGGATGCCAGTAGCTGACGCCGATGCCGCCGGCTTCCTTGACCGTCCGGGTGAGATCGGCCAGGAATTGTTTTTGTCCGGCAGGTGTCTCCGGCCAGATCATGAATTTGGCGGCAGCAGGCGAAGGCCGGGTGTCGCGGGACGGATAACCGGTTTCCACAATCATCACGTCCTTGCCGTAACGCCGGATGGTCTTGCGAAGATTGTCCCGGACATTTTTGAGCGTGCCGTGCCAGCGCGGATAATAACTCTGACCCACCACATCGTAATCCACCCCGGCCGCGGTGAGATGATCGAAATACCACCTGGTCACCGGCCAGTCGCCGCCACAGTCAATGTGAACGATGATGCGTACGTGGTCCTCGGGCGTGGTGACTGAGCGGACACCGTCAATGTCGGCCTTGAGCAGTCGGACGAGATGGTCCCACTGTTTGGCATCGTCGTACGGTTCCGGCGGCGACATCACCTTCACCTCGCCTTCGAACACCTTGACGGTGGAGAGCGGGACCTTCACCTGTCCATCGGGCCACAACATGCCGCCGGTGATTTCGTTGCCCACCTGCACAAAGTCCGGC
>JBEKIA010000220.1:0-5934 GCA_050011995.1 Verrucomicrobiota bacterium | reverse complement strand
TCCATCGCCGGGACCTTCGCCAAAGCCGGCGCCGCTGTCGTCCTCGCCGGCCGCGACGCCCAAAAAGCCAGGGCGCGCCTGGACCAAATCGCAGGCGCAGGCGGCCCAATGGAATTTTTGGCGTGCGACACCACTTCCAAGCCCGCCCTGGAAAAATTGCTCGCCGACACTTTGGCCAAATCGGGCCGCGTGGACATCCTGGTCAATGGCGCCGGCGTCAATTCCGCCACCCCTTTCCTGGACATTGCGGAGGCGGAGCTGGATCGCGTTCTCGCCGTCAACTTCAAGGGCCTCTTTCTCGCCTGCCAGGTCTTCGGCGGCTACATGGCGGGGCGCGGCTCGGGCAGCATTATCAACATCGGCTCGGCTTCGGGTCTCACACCCCTGTCGCGCGTCTTCACCTACTCGGCGGCCAAGGCGGCGGTGCATAATCTTTCCAAAAACCTGGCGCGCGAGTGGGCGGCCAAGGGGGTGCGCGTCAACATCCTGGTTCCGGGCTTTTTTCCCGCGGAGCAAAACCGCAAGGTGCTCAGCCCGGACCGAGTGGCCTCCATCCTGGCCAGGACGCCCATGGCGCGATTCGGCCAGCCCCACGAACTGGCGGGGGCGGCCTTGCTGCTGGCGGCGGACGCCGGCAGCTTTATCACCGGCGCCGAACTGGTGGTGGACGGCGGGTTTGATGCCATGGCCATTTGAACATTTCTCCATTGAACCATTTGAAAACATGAAATTTTGCGACAAGAATTTTTTGCTCTCCAATCCGGTGGCGCGCGCTCTCTACCACGGCACGGCGGCGGGACAGCCGATCATTGATTATCACTGCCACCTTTCGCCCCGCGACCTGGCGGAGGACCGCCGCTTCAAAAATCTTCACGAACCCTGGCTGGAGGGCGACCATTACAAATGGCGCGCCATGCGGGCCAACGGCGTGCCCGAACGGCTCATCACCGGCCAGGACTCCACGCCCCGCGAAAAATTCCAGGCCTGGGCCGCCACCGTGCCGCATACCTTGCGCAACCCGCTCTTTCAATGGACCCACCTGGAATTGCGGCGCTATTTCGGCATCCAAACCTTGCTGGACGAAACCACCGCCTCATCGGTGTGGGACCAGGCCAACCGCCTCCTGGAGCAGCCGGGCTGGTCCGCGCGCGGGCTGGTCGAGCGGATGAACGTTGAAATAATATGCACGACAGACGATCCCGCCGACTCCCTCGAATCCCACCAGGCCATCGCCAGGTCCCGCTGGCGGGTCAAGGTCCTTCCCGCCTTCCGGCCGGACAATGCGCTGCGCGTCGGCCAGCCGGAACGTTTCAAGGCCTGGACGCAACGCCTCAGCCAGGCCGCCGGCGCGGGCGCGGACACGTTCAGAGGTTTCCTCCAGGCGCTGGCCCGGCGGCACGCCTTCTTCCATGCCCAGGGCGGACGGCTCTCCGATCATGGCCTGAACCAGATGCCCGCGCTGGATTGCACGGAGAAGCAAGCCGCCGCCATTTTTTCAGCGGCCCTCCGGGGCAAGGCGGCCGGGGCCGGGGACGCGGAGCGGTTTGCCGCCTTCATGATGGAATTCTTTGGCGCGCTGGACGCGGAAAAGGGCTGGACCAAACAGCTTCACCTGGGCGCTTGCCGCGATCCGAACACCCGCATGGCCGCGCTTTTGGGCGCCGACACCGGCTGCGACGCCATCGGCGACTATCCGCAGGCCGCCGGGCTGGCCCGCTACCTGGACCGCTTGAACAGCCGCAACCAGCTCCCCAAAATGATTCTCTACAACGTCAACCCGGCGGACAACCATCTGTTCGCGGCCATGCCGGGCAGTTTTCAGGATGGGTCGGTCCCGGGCAAATTGCAGTACGGCTCTTCCTGGTGGTTTCTGGATCAAGAGGACGGCATCCGCGCGCAACTCAATGCGCTGTCCAACCTCGGATTGCTCAGCCGTTTTGTCGGGATGCTGACCGATTCGCGCTCCTTTCTGTCCTATCCGCGCCACGAGTATTTCCGCCGCATCCTCTGCGACATGCTGGGGGCCGATGTCGCCGGCGGCCGCCTGCCCGACCGCCGCGAATGGCTGGCGAACCTGGTGGCCGGCGTCTGCTATGGCAACGCCAAAAATTATTTCGGATTTCCCGCGTAATTCCATCCGCTTCCAGCGGCGCTGGTTGCCAATGTGCCTGCCGGAATGTGCGCCGGTGTTTTTCCGGGTTTGTCCTTTTGGTCCCTTATGTCCCATAGGTCTTATACGTCCCATGCCGTCATTGATCGGCAAGCCGCGCTGGCGGCGCCTGCCCGTTGATCTTCTGTTCCATGTCCGCCGGTTCGAGCTTGGGAACCAGCAGGTGGACGATGGCCAGGGCGGAAACATAAGCCAGGCTGCCCATCAGGAAAACCGGGAAGTAGTTGCCGGTGTATTTCAACAATTTGCCTGTCACATAGAACAATATCAGCCCGCCGCCGGCGCCGAACATGCCGCCCAGCCCCGTCACCGAGCCGACGACTCGTTTGGGAAACATATCGCCCGCAAGGCTGAAGACGTTGGCCGACCACGCCTGATGCGCCGACGCGGCCAGCGTGATTAGAACCGCCGCGACCCACTTGTTGTCCGTGATGGCCGAGTAGAAGACCGGAACAACAAAGGCCGCGCAGATGAGCATGGTGATCTTGCGGGCCTTGTTGACGGTCCAGCCTTTTCTCATGAATCTCCCGGCGAGCCAGCCGCCTGCCACGCTGCCAACGGAAGCCACCACATAAATCATCATGATCATGTATTTGCGGCCTTCCGGGTCGAGGTTGAATTTCTTATTGAAGAAATCCGGCGAGCCGAAAAGATAAAACCACCAGAAGCAGTCGGTCATCAGCTTGGCCACGGCATAGGCCCACGTTTGCCTGTGGGGGAGAAGTTTTCCCCACGGAATCTTCACGGTCGCTTCCACCCCTTCGCCCTGGATGAGCGCCAGTTCCGCCGCGCTCACGCGCGGATGGTCTTCCGGCTTTTTGTAAATCGCCAGCCAGGCGAATATCCAGCACAAATCAACGACCGCGGTGATGACAAAAGCCCCGCGCCAGCCGACCGTCACGCCGCCGATGGCCATGGCGGAGAATTGGGCAACGACAAACGGGAGCGCCCAGGGCACCAAAATGCCCCCCACGTTGGAGCCGGAATTAAACAGGCCGGTCGCCAGCGCGCGCTCGCGTTTGGGGAACCACTCCGCGGTGGCTTTGATGGCGGCGGGAAAATTGCCGCCTTCGCCAAAACCGAGAAGAACCCGGCAAATGATAAAACCGGTGACCGCGCCGCCGAACAGGCCGCCGATTTCCGGCGCAAAAGCGTGCGCCATCGAGGCCGCTCCCCAGAAAGCGCAGGCGAACACAAATCCCCAGCGCAGGCCCAGCACGTCCATCAGCCTGCCCATGACCGGCAAACTGACCGCGTAAGCCGCGCTGAAGGCGACCTGCATGTTCCAGTAATCCTCATCGGTCCACCCGATGGTTTTTTTCAGCTCCGGCGCAAGATTTCCGAAAACTCCCCGGTCAATATAGTTCGCCGTCGTCACCCAAAACAGCAGAGCGCAAATCACCCAGCGGTATTGGCTGCTGGCGGGCCGGTTTGGGGTCGTGGAATTCACTTGATGGCAGAACTTAGCCAAAAGCCGCGCCGGCCTGCAAGGGAATTCCCGGCAGTTCCGCCGCCCTCGGCTCAAAACATATTTTGCAGGAAATGGATCAGGCCGCGGGACTGGTTGGGGCTGTTCGGGTTGGCGATGGGGTTGGCCCGCTCATGGGCCTGCAAATCGAATTGAAGGAGAATGCCGATGTTCTGCCCGCCGCGCCCGCCGTCCCGAATGGCTTCGAAGCCGTAGCCATAGCTGGTCTGAACCTGCCAGGAGCCGGCATGATAGGCCGCGCCTATTCCCACGCCGGAATTCATGTGGCCCGGCTGGGCAAGTCCGGGCAAATAATCCATCTCGGCGATAGCCCCGTAGGCGGTCAGGTTCCAGTGTTTGGCGGCATCCAGCGGCACGGAATACTCGCCGCTCAGGGTGACAAAGGTCGTGGCGCTCAACTCCTCGTAAAAGTACCCCGGAATCAGCAGCGGAAACTCCGCGCTTAACGGCAGATTCCCCCCCAGCCGGTAGGCGCTGAATCGGTCCGCGTGTCCGCTGCTGCCGCCGGTCAGGCTCAGGCTGAGGTTCTGTTTGGATTCCGGGAGCGTGTAAATCAGAAGCGCGCGCGCAAACCCCAATTGCGAGAACGGCTCCAGCATCCGGTCCCCGTCGTAACCGTAGCCGCCCGAGCCGGTGCGAAACTGGCCTTCGTACCAGGCGGACAATTCCATGGCCAGATCGGGATGGATGACCGGCTCCCTTCCTCCCCACCGCAGCCCCGTGCGCAAGGACACCGTGGAATGATCGTGCGGCAGGACAAACGATTGGCTGGTGTTGTCCTCGTCGTCATAAACGGAAAAATGTTCGCGCAGGCGCAGGACGCCATTGAGGGGGATCATCTGGCCGGGGTTGAACAGATGATAAATGGATCCCGACACTTCCGCGCTGTGGCCCGTGAACGAATTGGAGCGCAGAAATGTTCCGTCGTGATATTCAAAGTAACTGTCGGCGAATCCGCCCCCGGCCAGGCCCAGGCCCAGATCCGTGTCCGGTCCGAGCGCGCCGCGGAAGCCCAATTCAGAATCCAAATACACCGGGGCGATGGCCAGGCGCAGCGTCAGGTTGGTGCGCACAAAGTTGGGTTCATTGAGATAGTAGAACATATACCCGGCGATGGGCGCGGCGCCTTCCAGCGGCTGGTTGAAGCCGAATTGGAGCAGCTTGCGCGGCTCCGCGTCAATCTGTCCGAGGACAATCCGGCCCGGCAACAGAAGGCCCGGCAGCAGCAGCAGCCCCATCAAAACTCGTCGCATCCTCACTCGATATGTTAGCTCTTGATGCGCAGGCTGGTGGCGTAAACGCTGCGGCCGTCCGGGTGGATGAATTCCAGGCGCAGCGTGTCCATGCCCGCCGCGGCGGGGAACCAGGCGTCCACCGAGGAGCGGGGTTTGGCGGCAATGTGGCTCTCGCCGCCGGCCAGCACCTTCTCGCCCGCCAGCGCCTGCCAGCGGCAGGTCAGTTCCGAGAGGTCGGTGAACGAGTAGCGGTTCTGGAGCGGAACCACGCACCGGCCGGACGCCGGGTCAAACTCGCGGGCGGTGGTGTTGACCGGGCTATAGATCGCCTTGAGGGCCGCGAACATGGGCGTCAGATGGCGATCGGCGGTGACGGGGCCATTGGCGCCCGAACTGCGGTAGCCATTCAGGGGGTTGTTCTGCGCGCCGGGGCTGCGGATGGCCCAGCGCTCCGGGAACTTGTCATACATGCCCTGGGCTTGCCATTCCCAGAGGAAGGCGCCCACGATGCCGTCGGCGGGCCAGATGACATCCCAGTTGTCGGACAGTCCCGAGGCGCCGCGCGCGGAATACTCGGTGAGGATGACGGGGGCTTTGGCGCGGTTGGCGTTGGTGACCATGGCCCTGAGGTTGGCCAGGGAGGGATAATGGTAGTCCTCAAAGTCCACTCCGGGATTCTGGCGCAGGACCACCTGCGAAATCAAGGCCAGGCGCGTCGCGTCGTGGGCCTTCATATAATCGAACTCGGCCTGGTTATTGACACCGTAACTGCTTTCGTTGCCGCAACTCCAGGCGACAACGCAGGCGCGGTTCTTGTCGCGATTGAGGGTTTCCATGGAGCGAAACGTGTAGGCCCAGGTGCGGTTGGTATTGTGGATCTCGCCGGCCACCCAGCAGGAGGGAATCTCGTCCAGGACATAGAAGCCGGCTTCGTCGCAAAGCTCCAGGAACCGGGCCGAGTGGTTGTAGTGGCTGGTGCGAATGGCGTTGATGTTGTCCGCCTTCATCAGGTTGATGTCGGTTTTCCAGCATTCGTCGTT
>JBEKIA010000219.1:0-6036 GCA_050011995.1 Verrucomicrobiota bacterium | reverse complement strand
GAAAGGAAGAAAATCCCCGCCGCGCGGCTGGCTTTGGCCAGCGGAATTCGCACGGCCGTAAGGGCAAAATAACCGATACTGGCGCCAAAAATGTAAAAGTAAGATTTCCCCCCATAAGAGGCGCTCCCGAACACCCTGGCTCCTATTCCGCCCCGGAGGAAGGCCGTAACAAAGGCGACGATGCCCAGGAAAATCAGCGGCCGGGTCAGCTCCGGCACCCGCAGGAATTTTCCGCCTCCCAACAGTCCGTTGAGCCACGAAATTCCAAAGCTCAAGGCCGCCAGCAGCAGCCAGACCGGGGGTTGCGCCGGCAGAAATGGAAACATGAAAACGGCATTCCAAAAGAAAATCAGCATGATATGGTGCCACTTGAGGAAAATAGGCAGCGCCAGAACGAAGAGCAACAACCCCACCATCAGGAAGTTCGACACATCTTCAGGAGCGGAAAGACCATTGGAAACGGCATATCCCAAAACCAGCGCCAGAGGGATGGCGATGGCATAAACAATTAAAATTCGCGGCAGTCCAAACATTTTCGACTCGGACACAATTTAGGCAAACATCCTCCGCGCCGCAACAACGATCTTGGATTCCTGGCCCGGTTTTTTGGACCAGCCGCCGGCGGCGCCAAATCCTGCCCGGCATGTTGAGACAGCTTGATGGCCGGGAGCGTTCACTTTCCCGGGGGTTTTGCAATGAGCTTTTGACGCGTCCGCCCTGAGATGGCAGAATCTCATCCTTGATGCCGGCGGCAGAGCGGATAGGCTCGCGCAGGAAAGGCAATCGAGAAGCATTTATGCCATTCACTGTCCACACCATCTACCGGCAAGTCTTCAAGCTGTGGAGGAAGGAGCGATTCAAACTTTTCCTTCGGCTCCTGAGCCCTTCTGCATCGGATATCTTGCTGGACGTTGGCGGAGTTCCTGAGTTTTGGACGCCGTATCAACAACCCGTGGAGCGCATTGATGCCCTGAATCTCCACGAGGTCTCCTGGCGCCGCGAGGACGCGCCCCGCCATAATATCAGGACTTTAGTTGGCAATGGTTGTTCGCTGGCAATGCCCGACAAGAGCTATGACATCGGCTTTTCCAACAGCGTCATTGAACATGTTGGCTCCTGGGAGCGGCAGCGGCAGTTCGCGTCTGAACTTCGGCGGGTCGCCAGGGATTTGTGGGTGCAGACTCCGGCTTATGAGTGTCCCCTGGAGCCTCATTTCATGGCGCCTTTCATCCACTATTTTCCGCGGCCGGTTCAAAAGAAACTGGCGCGCTGGTTTACGCTGTGGGGATGGATCGAGCGTCCGAGCCGGGAACAGATCAATTTTATGGTGGAAACCACGCGGTTGTTGCGCAAATCGGAAATGAAGCAGTTGTTTCCAGATTGTGAGATACTAACAGAGCGCCTGTTGTGGATAATTCCGAAGTCGTACATTGCGATACGGCGGAAGGCCTCCGCCTCGTGACGCATTGCCCTAATTTGCGCCGGCAATTTGGCCGTAAATCTCGAGATGCCGGCGGGCAATCGCCTGGGGATGGAAGCAGCGCAGGGCCTTGTCCCGGGCGGTCCGGGCCAGCCGGCCCGCCTCTTCGCCGCTGACGAGGATTTTGGCCACCGCGGAGCGAATACTCTCCCCCTGCTCCGGATCAAAAAGCAGCCCATCCACTCCATCGGAAATCAAATCCGGGATGCCGCCAACCCGGGACGCCGCCACCGGCACCCCCGCCGCCATCGCTTCCAGCACCGCCATGGGACAATTGTCTTCCAGGGTCGGCAACACCAGCAGAGTGGCGCGGCCCAGGGCGGATCGAAGGCCGGACCGGTCGGCCACCCCGGCAAAACGGCACCACGGACGGTCTTGCGCCAAATGAAAGAACTCCTCCGCGTACGCGGTCCCCTGCCCGGCGTTGCCGAAGAAGATCAATTCAAATTCTTCGGTCCGCGCCAGCGGGTCCAGAGCAAGGATGAGTTGAACCTGGTTCTTGAGCGGGAGGATATTGGCCACGCAAATGACTTGTCTGGGGGATGCGGGCTTGCGCTCCGTTGCAAGAAAATAACTGTCCACGGCATTGGGCACCACCCAGGTCAAGGGCGCCAGCGCCGCCACCTGCCGTTGCGTGTGACGGCTCAGACAAATAACCCCGCCGGACCGCGGCAGGGCAAACCGCTCCAACCGCGCCGTCAGCCACGGAAACGTGAACGGGCGCGCCCGCCCCATCCTGGCCAGTTGCCGCATGTTGCCATGAATGGTCAGCACGTTGGGCAGGCCGGAGCAAACCGCCGCCAGCGCGCAATATCGCTCCGTTCCCTGCCCATGCGCCAGGTCCGGCTTGATTTCGCGCAGCTTTTTCCGCAGGGCAAGGATGCAACCCAGATAGGCCCCGCGCATCCATCCCCACTTCGGAACCATCACCGAATGATAATAAATGTTGTCCGCCAGCTTGGGCGGCGAACGCAGAGGCTTCTGAACGCAACAAACAACATGAACCTCACATTCCGGCATTTGGGCAAGACCCTCCAACAGCGCCGTCGGCGCCGGGCCAAAATACGGGTCCGGGTCAGCGTATCGCCGCAATTCATCCCGATTATCGGGGACCAGGAAAGCGATCCTCATGAGACGGCCAACAGTTTGCGATAGATTTCCACATACCGCTCCGCCACCTGCCGCCAAGTGAGCAGAGGGAATGTCGTTCCCGGCTGCCGGCGGGCTTGCGCATGAAAGGCGCGCAACGCCGGCGCAATTTTTCCGGGCGAACCGAGCGCGACAAATGACGTGTTGCGGGCCTGCCGATAGACTTTGTTTGCCCAGGGCAGGTCGGAAAGAAACAGCGGCAAACCCGCCGCCGCGGCTTCATAAATCGAGATGCTCCCGCTCTCAAATTGGCTCAACGCCACAAAACCGCGCGCCCCGCGCAAATAACGATGTTTCTCCCCGGTGGAAACAAATCCCGGATAACGGACCCATTTGTTGTCAATGTGTTTCTGGAATTCCAGGAAATAGGCGTCGTCCGGCGCGTAGGGTTTGCCCAAAAACACCACCGGCACCCCCGCCAGGCGGGCGGACTGCGCCAGCAGGACGGTATTTTTCCTGGGGTGAATCGTCGCTACGGAAACCAGGTAGTCCTCCTGCGCCTGCGGCCGGGCCAGATCCGCCAGGGCCTCCGTCTCCATTCCGTGCGGGATGATGTGGCCCCGCCCGGGACTGGCCCGGAACAGATACTGGGCGGTTTCCCACTCGTGCTCGACGACGTAAACCATCGCGTCCAATTCCCGATACACCTCCCACCCCAATCGCGCGGTCAGCCCGCCGGGCAGGAATGTGCGCGCCAGATTGGTCAAACACCGCTGGCCGAAAAGCCCGCCGCGGCTGCGCGAAGCCGTCTGGTCCAGGTTTTCCGTCATCATCACCTTAAACCCCTTGGTGTGCGCCGCGCGCACATTCAACAGAGGAGGCCGGTTCATATAATGGAGGATGTCCCCGGTTTGCTTTTCATCCCACCATCGCTCCGGCTCTATTTCCACCCCAAGCCCCGCCAATTCGCGCATCAACGATTCCAGCAGTGTTTGCGTGCCGCCGTGGGCCAGAAAAAATGGCAGACTGTTGGAAAACAATACCTTCATGGATCGAACTATTTGCGCCCATCCGAAAGCCGGCGCGACAACGAAGCGGGGAGGAGTCCGAGCACGATGCCGCAAATGCGGCTCGGCACCACTGCGGCCGCCACTTCCACCGGGTTCAGTCGCATTCTCCACAGCACCCTTCGGGCGGACCTCAGACTCGAATCCGAGGGTTGCAGGGCGGTTTTCCTTGCGGAGAACAAGCCTTCTTCACTGATGTCGTGGACTTTTGATTCCCAGTTGTCAAGGCGCGACACGAACGGAACCAGCCATTTGCCTTTGCGCAACTTGGCGTCATGGGCCATCAAAATTCCCCCCACCGGAATATGCGGATCAATCAAATTAAACTCCGTGATCTGCTCGCTGGGCCGGTTTCCGCCGTCCAAAAAAGCCAGGTCAATTTGGAAGCCTTCACCCTGTTCTTTGAGCCATTTTGGAATCACCTTTTGAGAGAATCCAAACAATGGGGTGAACCGGCGCATGGCCGCCGGAGCGGCCCGGCGGAGGTTTTGTATCATTTGCTGGTAAATGCCCTGATCTGCTTCGATTCCCCAAAGCTGTCCCTCTCCATTTCGCTCCAGCGCCTCGAGGATATGAATTGTGCTCCCGCCTCCAAGCCAGGTGCCGACCTCCAGAACCACTTTGGGCTTCACAGATCCTGAAGACACCGCAGATTCAATCAACCCCCTTTCCACGGAATTCAACTGGCCGTCAATCTGGTCTTTCATTATAGGATTATCTTCCAACACAAACCCATTTCAACCCGTATTTTCAACCGGAAGGCTCCAAAAATCGCCGCATTGGCGCCAGGCCTTCAGCCGCGCATATTGGCGCGATCCGAAATCGGCGCGGCATGGCGTTTAGCTTTCCGAACCGCCTCGGCTGGATAAACGCTTTTCAGAGTCCCCCCGGCACCGGTTCCAAATCCAGGACATCAGTTTGACAAAGCGGGCGCCACCCAGCCTGGTCAATTGCTGGAAAACGACATAACGCCAGTGCGGGGCGCGCGAAAGCCGCAGCAGCCCGGCGTGATACCGCAGCAAGCGCGGCGACATCGTTTGACCAAAGCGGAGGAGGCACATCACCGGCATGGGACGACGACGCTGATAATCGCGCCGGTTAAACCGAATCCGGCCCTCCGGGGGCAACAGGGCCAAAACTCTCTTGTGTTGCACAATGGCCGCCGGGATGGCTTTCCCGCTGCGGAGGACCTGGTTAGTTCCCCGGTCCCACGCGCCATGTTCGCGAAAAAAGCCCAAAAATTCGCGGGTCTGCGCGGCCCCGCCGCGGGCAATCAGCTTGGCCCACATTTCCCATTCGCCGCAATAACAGGAACTGGCGCGGAACCCGCCCGCGCCCAACGCCGACGCGACCCGGAACAATTGTCCCGGGAAAGAAAGCGGGCTGCCATAAAGAACGTCAGTCAAGGCTATCTTCTTCCACGGGCCGGCCACGGCGGGAAACGGGCTTCCCGGAACCGGCTCGCCCTGTTCGTTCACCAAGACCGTTTGGCCGAAATACAAATCCAGCCCCGGCGCCGCGCCCGCCAGCTTGAGGATGGTCTCCACAAAATTGGGCGCCAGAAAATCATCGTCGTGCAGAATCGAAATCCACTCCGTCCGGCACCATTCCAGGCAGGCGTTCCAGTTGCCAAAAAGGCCGCGCCGCCTGGGATTCCTCACGTACTCAATGCGCGAGCCGAACTCCGCCTTCACGAAACCTTCCAGGGTGGAGTCAGGTCCGCAGTCTTCCACCACGAGCACGCGCACTGGCGCTGTCTGATCCAACGCGCTGGCGATCGCCTGTTTGACATATTGCCTCCGATTGTAAACCGTGACCGCAATCGTGATATTCTCAGGAGTCATCCCAATTTTTTAAGCTAAAGGCGGCTGCGGATGGCGGCAAGGGCAAATTGCCCGGGCCTCAGCGGCTGCCCCTGGAAGCCGCGCCGCACCACGTACCAATTGCTGCACATCGTCTCCACAATCAAAGGGGCGGCCAGCAATCCCCAAAGCCCCAAGAGCGGGGTCAGAATCAAACTGCACAGGATAGCACCCAGCCCCGTAAAAAGGCTGATTTTAAAAAATGGCACGACGTTTTCTGTAAAGGCAAGAAATCCAAATTGAACGTAGAAGATGTTTTGCGCCAGGTAAATCAGATAAAGGGCCAGATAGGGAGGCGGGAGCAAACGGGTGTGCGTGCCCTTCCATGCCAGCAGCGCGTTTCCCGCAAAAAAGACCATCAATTCCAGCGCGACAAATGTGGCCATGACCAGCGCCAAACGCCGGGCGAACAACCTGGCCATCTCCTCCAGACGCCCCTGCGTTCGCAGGATGGCAATCTCCGGCCACTTGACCACCAGCCAGAGAGTGGCAAAACTGGTCAAAAAGCGCCCCACTTGCGCGGTCACCCCAAAGGATG
>JBEKIA010000218.1:0-6054 GCA_050011995.1 Verrucomicrobiota bacterium | reverse complement strand
AACTTGCGTCTCGCCCTCAAAAGCAATCGATGGGACCAGTGCTGGAACCGCCTTCACAACTCTGATTATCTCAAAATCAAACTCGCCGCCTGAACTCAGGTTACTTTGCGGCCACACACCCCAAACAGAGCGGCTGCTACTTGCGGCTTGATTTTGGCGCGGCCGGGGCACAGGCTTCGGGTTGAAGAACTTTTCAGCAACGACAATGACCAGAGGACCGTTTGCCCAGAAGCGGCGGTTGGATTGACAACATGAACATTCATCATTTGGAGTTGTTTTATTACACAGCGCGGCACGGCGGGATTGCGGAGGCGGTGCGCAACATCCCCTACGGCATCCAGCAGCCGGCGGTGAGCAGCCAGATCGCCCAGTTGGAAGAACACCTGGGCGTCACTCTTTTTCAGCGGCGTCCCTTCGCCCTCAGCCCGCCGGGGCAAAAGCTTTTTGACTTCATCCAGCCGTTTTTCTCCAATCTGGAAACCATGGAAGCGGAATTGCAGGGCGGCCCGGTGCCGCGTCTGCGCCTGGGCGGCCCGGCCATTGTGCTGCGCGATTATTTCCCGCGGATTTTTCAGAATCTCCGCAAGAAATTCGCCGGTCTCAAACTGGCCCTGCGCGAAGGGGATCAACCCGAGTTGGAACACCTGTTGCGCCGGGGGGAAATTGACCTGGCCATCACGCTCCTGGAAAGCAAAACCGGCGCGGGCATCCAGTCCTTGCCGCTGCTGGAGCTGCCGCTGGTCTTGCTGGCGCCCCAGGAGAGCAAGATCACCGAGGCCGGCCAACTGTGGCGGCGGGACAAGATCACCGAAACGCTGATCTGCCTGCCGGCGGACGAAATGGTGTCGCGGCATTTTCAACAAGGACTGGCGAAAATAGGGGTGGACTGGTTTCCGGGGATTGAAACCAGCGCGATGGATTTGATCGCCGTTTATGTGGCCGGCGGTTTCGGGCTGGGCGTTTCGGTGGCGGTTCCGCAGATGAGTTTTCCCGGGAAAGTCCGGGCCATTTCGTTGCCGGATTTCCCGCCGGTGGTGGTCGGCGCCCTCTGGCGGGGCAGGGCCAAACCCTTGCTTCAGGCCTGTCTGGATGAATTCCAGTCCCGCGCCCGCGCCTTGAAAAGCAAGGGCGAAGCCGCGTCCGATTGGCCAAAGGAAGGTTAGGCAGCCTGTCTTGCGCCGGTCTTGGATGGCACTCCCCGCAACCGGCCAAGGATGCGCGCAAGAAAACTAAACCGCATTTAATGCTTGATTATGCGCCGCCATTGATTCATAGGGTAATTATGATTCCGCCCCCTCAAACCCAAGTTCAAAGCCAGACTGACGACACCAAGGCCGCCAGCCGCATCATCGGCGGAGAAACCGTTGTGGGATACGCCGTTCTTGGCTGCCTGGCCGCCGGCACGATCGGCCTGGTTAAGGCGATCTTCATGGATGGCATTGGAGCAGGCTGGTGTCTTCTGGTTTCCGTCGCCGCTTTTGGCACGGTTTGCTACATCTATTATCGCAAGCGTTAAGGGGACAATCGCTCGATTTTCCAACTGCCCGAGGCGGCGCGGGTGTAGCAGAAGCGGTCGTGCATGCGGTCGGGGCGGCCCTGCCAGAATTCAATGGCGGCGGGGGCGACGACGTATCCGCCCCAGCAGGGCGGGCAGGGGGCCGGGCCGGCGTCAAATTTCTTCTTTACATCAGCCAGTTTCCGGTCCAGATCGTCGCGCCGGGCCACGACCTGGCTTTGCGGCGAGGCCCAGGCGGACCATTGGCTGGCTTCGCAACGCTTCTGAAAATAGGCTTCCGACTCTTCGCGGGGGATTTTGGAGGCGGCGCCGCAGATGGCGACCTGGCGCTCCAGTTCGCGCCAATAAACCAGGAGGGCGGCGCGGGAATTTTCCGCCAGTTCGCGGCCCTTGCGGCTGTCGTAATTGGTGAAGAAGACAAAGCCGCGCGCGTCCAGGCCCTTGAGGAGGACCGTGCGGGCCGAGGGCTGGCCCTGGGGGCCGACGGTGGCCAGGGACATGGCGCTGGGTTCCAGGACCTGCGCGCGCACCGCATCGTCGAACCACGATTCAAATTGCTGGATGGGGTCGGGCGACAGATCGGCGCGCCGCAAGCCCGCCAGCGAGTATTTGCGCCTGAGATCGGCAAGTGCGGTGCTCATTTCAATTCCACAATTCTTAACGGCGAAGACGGCCATAAATTACCCTAATCCTCGGCCGCCGTCAAGGAACGGTTTTTCAGCAAGCATATTCGCCGCCTTGCCGTCTAACTGTGCGTGATTTGCACACAAAAGGACGCTTTTTGCGCACCGGCGCAGCCCGGAAAGGCCGGCCCCCTGCGCGCCACGCCGGGGAATGCCCGCCGCCGGAGGTTGGCGTGGCTTATGCTTGTAGGCATCCATGAACCCCTCCGCATTCTGTTGCGGAAAATCCGCCCGGCTGCGAAACTTCGGCGCGGCCCGGCTGTTTAACAATGCGACCTGTCCACTCTGGAAACTTTTATGAATACTCGGAAATCCGCCTGCTCCCGGCTTCGGCTCTGTCTGTCAATGATCGCCGTTTGCGGTGTTGCCGCCAGTCTCCAAGCGCAATCGCTCCTCAACATTGACTTTGGCGCCGGCAGCCACAGCCTGAAAACGGGCTTCGCCGCCACCGGCCAAAGCACCAACGATGTGTGGAACCTGTTCCGCCTCTACGATCCCAAGTTCACGCCCGGCATGGCCCTGGTGTTCAGCGGCCGGCTCTCCGGCCTCAAGCTGGCCGATGGAACGGCCACGGAGGTGTTCATCGAGGTCACCAACGCCCCCGGCGTCTGGGGCAACGCCACCGGCGATGCCATGTACGACTCCTACGTCTTCGCGCCCGATGGCGGCAACATCGTCGTCACCCTTTCGAAATTGGAGCCGGGCCGCTACAACTTCTACCTCTACGGCCACGCCGACGCGGATGCGTCCGGGGAGCAAACCAGCCTGTTCAAGCTGCACAGCGCCGGCACCAATTACGGCCCGCTGACCACCATGAGCAGCGGCGCCTGGAAAGCCTCCATGCCCTGGCAGGAAAACCAGCAATATGTCGTGTTCCGCGACGTGGAAGTGCGGGCGGGCGCGCCGGTGACGATAGACGTATTGCCGGGGCCAAACGGCATCGCCGTGCTCAACGGTTTGCAAATCAGTTCCAAAGGCACCAGCCCGCCCCGATTGGCCGAGCGCGGCCCGGTCAAGACCGCCGCCGCCTTCACCAACCTGGTCATTCGTGAAATCCGCTATGACGGCAAGGTCAGCGACAACGAGGCGCGTTTCAGCGCGGAAGTGCAAATCGAGTCCTTCACCACCAACGAAATCACCGCGCCGCTGTTCCAGGGAGATGTCGCGGTGGCGGCCAACTCCCTGCCCGCCGGGGTGCGCATCACGCGCGCGGGCGATCAGTACAACCTCTGGGTGAGCGCCCCCGGCGCTTACGACCTCAAATTGGAAGTTTCCGCCAAAATCACCCGCGCCGAGCCGTGGAACCAGGTCAGCTTCCTGGGTCCGCCGGCGGCGATTGCCTCCATCCGCGCCCAGGCGGCCGGGGAGGGCGTGGAGATGCAGCTTCTCAGCGGAACGGCGCTGGAAAACGACAAAGCCGCCTCTCGTCTGGAAGGCTATCTGGGCGCGGGCCGCGCGGTTTCCTTGCGCTGGCAGAGCAAGGCCGCGGAAGTGGCGCGCAACGCGCTGATTGCCGTGGAAACGAGCGCGGGCGCTCTCGTCACGCCGGCCGTGATCAAACTGGGCACCACGCTGCATTACGAGCTTTTGCAAGCCAGCGTTCCCCGCCTGCGCATCGCCCTGCCGGCCGGCCAGTCGCTCACCCGCCTGCAAGGCGAGCAAATCCGCGATTGGAAAGTGGAGTCCGACGGCGGGCGGTCCGTCCTGTCCATCGAGTTTCTCAAGCCGGTGGAGAAGAAATACGAGTTGGCGCTCTTTTCCGAGCAGGCCATCGGGAACATGCCCTCCACCATCGAGATCACCGCGCCGCAGCCGCTGGACATCGAGCGCGAATCCGGGTCCTTCACCGTTTCCGCCTCCGACACGGTGGTGGACATCGCCGGCGCGACCGGGTTGCGCCGGGTCAACGCCAGCGGGGAGACGCTGGCGGCGTTCCAATTCTCCGCGCGCCCGTTCTTGCTCACGGCCAATGTCAAACGGGTCGAGCCGGTTCTGACCGTGGCGGACTGGGTGAGCGCGCGCCTGGAGGAGAGCCGCCTGCTGGTGAGCCATTTGGCGGCCATCACCGTGGAAAAGGCCGGGATTTATGCGATGGAATTCACTCCCCCAACCAACTTTGTCGTGGCCGGCGTGCGCAGCATTGGCGTGGAGCAGGATTGGAAGGTGAGCGAGGGCAAAGTGCGCGTGGCCTTTGCCGCCCGCGTGCTGGGAACGACCAGCCTGGAAGTGCAATTGGAACAGGCCCTCAAGACTTTTCCCGCGCAAATCACCCTCGCGCCGTTGCGCGCCGCCGGGGCCGCGCATGAAACCGCGCTCATCGGCGTCATCGCCGCGCCGGGATTGCGGGTCAGAACCGGCGAAATGAGCGGCTTGCGGGAGATTCCCGTCGCGCAGCTTGGCATCCGGTCCGGCGATGAAGTGCTTGCCTACAACGCCTCCCAGCCGGATTGGAATTTGACGCTGGCCACGGAGCGTCTGCCCGCCCGCATCGGCGCGGACATTTTCAACCTCATCACCATCGGCGACGGCGTGGTGGGGGGAAGCGCGACGGTGCGGTACGATTTGGTCAACCAGGGCGTGCAGGAATTTCATCTCACCGTGCCGGCCCATTGGAAGAACGTGGAATTCACCGGCCTGAACATCCGCAGCCGCGAGCCGCAAAGCAACGCCTGGACCATTCATCTCCAGGAAAAAGCCTGGAACGGCTACACGCTGGTCGTCACCTACGATTATCAATTCAACGCCACCAACGCCACCATTGACGCCGCCGGCCTGCACACGCCGGAGGCGGAGCACGAAACCGGGTCCGTCGCCGTCACCACCGCCGCCAGCGTCACGGTCGCAGCCGGCCCCGTGGCCGAGCCGTTGCGGCTGATTGACCAAACGGAGCTGGCGGAGAGCGACCGCGCCCTGGTGACGCGCTCCGTCCTCAAGGCTTATCATTACACTGGCCATGATTATCAGTTGCAATTGAACGTGGCCCGCCAGCCGGAGGAGCCGGTGCTGGAGGCGGTGGCCGACCGCACGGAATTGACCTCGGCGCTGACGGAGAGCGGGGAAATGCTCACGCAGGCCTCGTTCATGGTGAAAAACAACGGCAGGCAATTCCAACGCTTCCAATTGCCCGCCGGGGCCAAGTTCTGGGGCTGCTACGTGGACGGCCAAAGCTCCAAAGCCGCGCAGGACAAGGATTGGTACATGGCGGCGCTGCCGCAGCGCGCCAATCGGGACGAAGCGTTCGCGGTGGACATCGTGTATGCGCAGGACATCGGCGCGGTGCGGGGGCAGTGGTTTCCCAAGAGAGTGGCCCTGGAAGCGCCCCAGACCGACCTGCCCAACACCTTTGCCGAGTGGCAGGTTTATCCCCCGGACAATTCCCACTTCTCCTCCTTCGCCGGGAGCATGACGGTGGCGCGGGGAACGACCTACGGCCTGGGCGACGCGTGGCGGAGCTTTTGCGCGTTCTACTCGGAGCTTTGGAATGAACACGCCGCGGCCGTGCTTTGGACGTCCGTGATTTTCGTGGTCATTGTCTTACTGTCGGCCTTGTCTTGGTCACGAGGAGCAGTTTTCTGGATCCAGGCGCTGGCCGTAATATTCATCCTTTTCCTTCTGGCCAGCATGATGCTCCCCTCATTGGCCAAGGCCAAGCAAAAGGCGCAGCGCATCAGCGCCGTCAACAACTTAAAAGAAATCGGCACGGCGATGCGGTTGTGGTCAGGTGATAACGGGGACGCCGTGCCCGCCAGCCTTGACCAACTGCAAAATGAACTCGGGGGCTCAGACAAACTGCTGACTGACCCTGCAACCGGCCAGCGTTTCATCTATGTCGGCGCTGGCAAGAACCTGAACAAT
>JBEKIA010000217.1:0-6158 GCA_050011995.1 Verrucomicrobiota bacterium | reverse complement strand
TAAAGTGCTGGGTGTCGCGCAATTGGTTTGGGGTGGTCGGAAGCGGCGATTTCGCGCACTACCTGGCCGGGACTCGCGTGGAGCGTCTCAGGACCATCAAAGGGGCGTTTGCCTACGCGGGCAAGCGTTACATGGCGAAGAAAGAGGAAATGCCGGTGATGGAACAAAAGCCGGGGCGGTATTGGGGCGTCATTGGCCGGGAGCACCTGCCGCTTGGGAAGTGAGAAGATCGGGAAGTGACCGCAAAAGAGGCGGTGAAACTGCGGCGGGTCATGCGGCGATATCGTGTGGCGAACACGCCCCCGGAGAAGCGGAAATATCTGCGCAAGAGCCAACTGTGGTCGGAAGATTTCACGGCCAAGCTGTTTTGCAATGTCGATTTCTGGATTGAACGCCTGCCGAAATTGATTGAGTCTCAGGCGGAATTGGAGCGGTCATTCAATCATGTTCTAAACGCAAGAAGTCTGTATAGGGGAGTTCGGTTCCGGAAATCGTGAGAACCCATGTATTCGTGGTGTTAGACTCACGGTGCAACCAGTAATTCTCTGGTTTGTTTGTGCGCATCAGGTTGACGCCGTTGGTATCCATCATAATCATGACAGGATGCAACTCTCGGATCGCGTCGGGCAATCGCGGGTCGTCAGGCTTGATTTCTTCCTCATTCGTGAGGGAAGAACGCATCATGGTTAGAAACGCCTCCGCAATACGACGATGCTCCTCTGGAGTCCGGCCATCAGAACGTGGACGATCCTCTTCCTCATATTCCGGAACTGTTTTCTTCCTCTCGAGTGTATCCTCGATGAATTGCCAGAATCCCGCGCGGTCTATTTTGGTCAAAAGTGAGCGGCAGTCGGCAACATAAAGGCGTGCCTCTTCATTGGTTCCAGCAGCATCCTCGCAGGTCATGATCTCTCCGGATACCACCGCGAACTGTCCGTCTATGAAGGCGGACCAGCGTATTCGTCCATTGTTGGCATACCGCTCAATGAGCGAATGAGAATTCGCAAGCCCGTCCATATATGGACCCACAAAATGAACGCCGACTGACCCTTCAGCACCTGCTCTCGTCGTAGCCGGAACTGGCCGGGAAAGGAATTGTTTTGCCTGGAATTGCAGGACTCTGCGTTCGTGCCGAATTTGGAGGTCCAAGAGAGCAGGACTCAGAACAACGACGCCCATGAAAACAGTGATCCAAGCCCTTGCTTTTTTTGACAGGATTGAACGGCTCTTCAAAATCAGAACCAGACCGACGGCAACCATTCCCAGGATGAAAAAAGCCGGAACGAACTTGAACCAAAGACTCCCCCACACAAACGAATCCAAAACGAACCCGCTCAGGCAAAAGGCTGCTGCCAGACAACCCAGTCCGGCTAGGATTTTCACGATGCGCATTTGGAACATATGCGGAGCACCCTAATGCTGACACTCAGCGACGCGCCGCGAATGGCTCTGGGCTGAAAGCAAGGTGCAAGCGGCACGTTTGGTGCAGCAAAATTTAGTCGGTCTGTTTCCATCCTCTCGTCTCATAATTCGGTTCACGTAAAATTGCTAACGGTTTTAAGGACGTCGCAACCTGGGGATGGAATTCGTAAAGAATCCCAGGCTCCAGCTCTGCCCCGAAGCGGGCCACTTGCCGAAGGAAAGGGTTGAAAACGTGCATGCCCCCTTGCTCGGAATACCACTGCTCGTTGGCCACGATGTTGATGCAGAAGCGATGTTGCGTCCCTACGGATGGTTCGGGGAGACTCTTTTGAAAGTACAGGCAGCGGACAGGGCCGCCGAAAAGAATCGGCCATTCGCCGTTCTCCGGCCACGCATAAACGCAGTACCGACAATCGATGAATCCTTTTCCGTTCGGCATAGAAACGTTCTTCGACTAACAGTTAATCAATTGACAAGCCGTTCGTATATTGAAACATGCGCCACCGATATGCAATAGGTTTCGGTCTGATTTGACGATGAAAAAACGATGAGGAGCGGCGAAAGCCCTGTCCTGGTGGAGGCGGCATTGGCCCCAATGTTGCGAGGGCAGCCGGGGCGCAATCCTGGGGACAATGACGACACGACCAGGCACTTGTCGGGGCGGAGCGTTCGCGTGTTGGCATTCCGCCGTCGCGCAAGGCGCTATGGCGGCACAAGTCGGCTTGGCCTTCATGCCTTTAGCAAGCCGGATGATCCGCCGTCGCCGAGGCTATGGCGGGACAGGCGACACGGGAACACGCAGAGACAAGCAAAAATTGCCGAAAGTGCTTGAAATAGGGGCGCTTCGGAGGGATATTCCATCCATGCATGCGACAGTAATTGACAAGAAACGCCGAATGACCCTCCCGGAGTCGGTCTGCCAGGCGGTTGGCCTCAAGCCCCACGACCAGGTGGAGTGGCGTGCCGAGGCGGGCGAGATACGCGGTCGCCGGCTTGTGGCGCAAAAACCCAAGGAAGCGTTCCCGCCTGGCTCGCTGCTCCAATACTTCACCCCGGAGCGGGACAAGGAAGAGCTCGCGATCCTGTCCGGCTGTGTCAAGGGGCCGGAATGAAAACCCAGTTCGAGGTCTGGGACTGCAATTTTCCAAAGAAGGGCCTGCACCCGGTTGTGCTGATTTCTCATCCGGACCGGTGCGCGAGGGCGCAAGCACTCAACGTCCTGTTCTGCACCAGCCAGCGCCAGAGCCGGAACCCCTACCCTTTCGAGGTGATGCTGGACACGGAGGATGGACTGAATTGGGAAACGTTCTGCGATTGCTCGATCCTCTGGTCCATTGACGCCCCGCTGCTTATCACCAAACGCGGACATGTGACGCTCGCTCGCCGGCGAGCCATCCGGGAAAAAGTCCGGGATATGCTCCGGCTTTCCGCGGCGGACTAAACCTTTTCCGGGGCAGCCGGTTCCAGGAGAGGAAAAAATCATCAGGCGACGATTGGGGCAACTTATTACAGGGCCGCTTATCAGTGGGCGAAAATCCGCTATCCGCCAACGGCAATCCAGCCATGAAAATTATTGCCGCAAAAGAACGGGGATCCCAACGAAAAATCCCCTTTTTTGCGTTCCCTGCCTTCCTTCGCGGCCAAACTTCTTCCCTGCGCCCCCCGCCTCGCTTTCTTCAACCCGCAATCCGCAATCCACAATGGGGGAAATGGCGGGAGTGGCGGGGCTCGAACCCGTAACCTCTGCCGTGACAGGGCAGCGCTCTAACCAATTGAGCTACACCCCCGATGGGGATGCGTAAAATTAGTGAATCCGGCCCCGTCCGTCAACGTCCAAGCGAAGAAAAAACAGTTCGGGCAGCAGACGCCAAGGAGGTGGGGGTGGGGAACCCCGCTGAAGAAACGTGCCGCTACCCGAACCAAATCCTGAATCAGCTTAGAACTTTGCCGGGATTTGTCAATGCCCAATCGGCGGAAAAAACGCATGGGGCCGTGTAGGGGATTCCCTGACATCGCGCCCGCCCCTGGCACAAACAAGGGGCGGGCATTGACTTTTCCCCAAAACTCATTCTACTGGCTGGGAATGTTTTCCAATGACCCATGAAACCGCCGGTTGATTTGACGAAATTAAAAGTTTTTCCCCTGGCCCAACGCGCCAGCGAGACGCGGCTGGAGGACATCCTGGTGCCGCCGGATTCAAATCCTCCGCCCTGCTCTCCCGGCAACGAGGCCCTGATCCGGCAATGCGCCCGGCGCTTCGCCCTGGCCCGCCAACGCCAGGCCGCCGTCATGCTCATCTACGGGGCGCACCTGATCAAGAATGGCGCGGCCAGGATTCTGATCCGCCTTTTGCAAGGCGGCTGGATCACCCATCTGGCCACCAACGGCGCGGGCGTCATCCACGACTGGGAATTTTCCTTCCTCGGCCTTTCCACCGAAAATGTCAGGAACAATGTCGCCGCCGGGACCTTTGGCGCGTGGGAGGAGACCGGGCGCAACCTGCATCTCGCCCTGCTGGGCGGCGCGCTGGAGGAGCGCGGCTTTGGCGGCGCCGTTGGCAAATTCGCCGCCGGCGACGGCCTGACCCTTCCCTCCGTGGAATGGCTTGAAGCCGCCCTGCGCTCCGAACCTTCCCATCCGCTGGCTCCCGCCCGCGCCGATGTGCTCCAGGCCATGCGCGTTCACCACCTGGCGGCCGGACGGCACGAGGTCAAACATCCCTGGAAAGAAACCTGCGTCCTGGCGCAAAGTTTCCACCGGGACATTCCCCACACCGTTCATCCCGGCATCGGCTACGACATCATTGCCAACCATCCCATGTTCAACGGCGCGGCCATTGGACGCGCCGCCGAAATTGATTTCCGCCTTTTCGTCGCCTCCGTGGACGGGCTGGATGACGGCGTCGTGCTTTCCGTCGGCTCGGCCATCATGGGCCCGCAGGTTTTTGAAAAGAGCCTGAGTTGTGTCAACAATTTGCGCCTGCAAGGCGGGCGTCCGATCGTGCGCGGCCACGCCTTTTACGTGGTGGATTTGCAGGATGGCGGCCGCTGGGACTGGACGCAGGGGGAACCGCCCAAGGACAATCCGGCCTACTATTTGCGTTTTTGCAAGAGCTACTCCCGGATGGGAGGCCGCATGGACTATTTGCAATGCGACAACGTGGCCTTCGTCCACCGTCTCCTGCGCGAACTGGAAAACGCCGGCTGAGGCGCAGTGCGGGCAATTCACTTCGCAATCAATGATTCCTCACTTTATCGGTGAATCACAAAGTCCTGGATTGTCATCCCGATATCCCTGGCAATCTGGCGCAGCAGAAATGGCGAAATATCGCGTCCCGAATGAAATGGCACCGTCGTGCCCCGGCCGTCTGGATGCCGGTATTGTTTATGGGAACCGCGCTGCCTGACGACGCAGAAGCCAAGGCTTTCCAGAATGCGGCCAACCTCCCGCGCTTTGAGAACCGGGATCGCGCCCATGGCTAAGGCACGGTGACGGTTTGTGTGCCGAGAAACTCAGCCTCCAGCCGGGGTTCGCCATCCTCTGTCAGCATAGCGATGACTTCCTTAAGATTCTGATTCATCTCATCCAGCGTCGCGGCTTGGGAATGAGCGCCTGGGAAACCAGGAACGTAGCCCACCAGGAGTCCAGTCTCAGGACATCGCTCAACGATCGCGGTATATGTTCTCATATTCGAATTCCAGAGTATTGGAATCTTATCACCTTTTCCGCTGTTGTCACCAGTCGAACCGGGCCGAACAGGCCGGAAACCATGAGGGGCGTCCGCCGGGTCAGCTTGCGGACGTTGGTCTGCGCCACGCGCCGGGCCTCGGGCAGGAACTGGTCGCCGATGACGCGGTTGGCGCCAAGAAGCCAATGATCTACTGGGCGGGCAGCCCCAGGATTTTGAGCGCTTCCGCAGTCGGGTCGGATTCCGTTCGATTGAACAGGTTGTAAGTGGTGACGAAGGCCATGGACTGGCCGACCATCAAGTTCGTCCACGGCGAAAAGAATTCCAATTCGCAATATGGCACAGGGTCGGGATTGGTGTAAACGGAGGTGCTGCAGCCGCTGTTGGGATAATTGGTTTTGGTCAAACCGGCCACCCGCGGGCCGTCAATTCGCATGGACCAAGTCGCCCCAACCCAGGCCAGGGAACCGGCTTCGAACCCCATTTCGCACTGCGACGTGGTATTGCGGGTGAAGGAAACCAAACCGTTGGCGTCAGTGAAATTGGGCGGCATGGTCGCTGGAGACTCGCGTTGCAACCAATTGGTGGGGGCGAAAATAGAATTAGACGGCAAAGGCACGGGCACATAAATGCCCACCGGATCGCTGACCTGGGTAATGGTCCAGATCCCGACGGGATTGCCAAAAGTGGAACTGACGCGGTGGAAAACCGTATTGATCTGCATGACCGGCTCATCGAACAGCAACTGGATGGTTCGAGTGCATTGAATCCCATAGCTGCTGTCAACCGGGCTGGTAATGGTCACGACCCCATTGGTGAATCCATAGGTGTAAGGCTCCCCGTCAAACCCGGTGGGCGGCGGCCAACCCCCATCGGCCCAAGTCGTTTGCGGGGAGGGCCAGGCCTTGTCTCCGCCAAACGCGCCCGTCGTGTTCCAGTTATTTGCCGTGGAGGTTTGTCCGACCATCACCGAATTCACCCAAAACGGCCCGTCGTTGGTCCCGGCGAAGCAGAACTGCATCACCCGTCCGGCACTGGGAACGATAAA
>JBEKIA010000216.1:0-6212 GCA_050011995.1 Verrucomicrobiota bacterium | reverse complement strand
TAATATGGATAGGAGGAATGCCACAGCTCCGTTCCAGTCTCGATGTCGTACATGATCGTAATATAACCGAGAACGTCCGCAGGAATTGCGTTATAAACGAGAATGAAATTCCCCGAGCTGCTAACTGTACCGGCTATGACATTGACAGGCGAACCACCATAGGCCGCGCTCCACTCACCGTCGGAGCTCCTCCACAGTTGATTCCCATTGGCATCGTATTTAACGGTGACCGCGTTGCCCGTGACCAGGTCATTGCCGTTGATGTCCAATGCCATGCCGGCGGGTTGGGCGGATGGGAAGTTTGTGGAATCATAGCGCGCCACCCAGACTTGGCTGCCGTTGGGGGCGTATCGAATCGTGGCATAGCCGAGGTTGGAATTGCTGTTTTCCGAAAAGCCGGTGACGTAGATGTTCCCGGCAGGATCGAGGGCCATTTTGACGGCCTGATGATTGCCGTTGGTTATGCCGTTGTTGTACCTGGCGACCCATGCCTGTTGAATTTGCGCTGGAGCGGAAGAGCTGATCAAGCCAGAGAGAAGGCACAAATGGAACCGCCAGGAGCACAGCGCGGCCAGCCGCAACCGAATCGGGAATTGCCCGCAGCTTACGCCTCCACCTTCGCCAACGCTGCGGCGGACAAGGATTAACGCAGATAACGCGTTTTTGAACAGGAGGGCGCGGAGAGAACGGAGAAAAAACTCTGTGTTCTCTGTGGCCCGTTTCATAAAACTGGCCTGGAAAACTGTCCATCGCCCGGGAAATAGCCGGAAGAAGACAACACCCTTGCGTCCATCCTCGGAAAGCCCCCAAAACTTCGCCAAAACCGGATTAAGAAAAAATAACCTCACAACGCCGTTCCGCGGCGGGCGCAAACAATGCGCCCCCCCGCCAAAATCGAACCATTGGCGCAAATTACTTGATATAGCCAAATTTACCATAAGCCTGATTTATGGTCAAGGGCTTCCTTGATTCTTAAATTCGGAAACTGACATTCGGGAAAAAACCGGGGCCGCTCTAAAGTCTGGAAAGCTTTGCCGCCACCGTCGCAAGCCGGCGGCAAAAAAGTTGGCGGCGGATTGCCATCCGCCGCTACACCTGCGCACCGTAGCGGCTTTCGGCAGAAAGCCGCTGAATTTCCATGCCCCTGGCGGTTGAGAGGCAACCTTTGAGCAGCCCTGGGAAAAAACGCCCGGCCGCGCTTTCAACTGTCGCGCTTTCAACTTGCCCCGGCCGCCCGGGGCGGGCAGATTGGGCGGCGAATGATCGCGGCAATCAGAGTATTTCTCCTGCTGGCTCTGTGGGCCGGCCCGGCCCTGGCCGGAGTCAGCGGCTTGGAACGCCTCCCCGTCTCCGGGGCGGATTATGTGCGGCTGGGCGAATGGGCGGAGAAAAACGGCCTGACGATGGTCTGGCGCAAAAAGGACGATCCCATTGTCGTGACCAATCCCGCCGCCAGCCTCCGATTCGCGCCCGATTCCCGCAAGGCGCAAATGAACGGCGTGACGGTTTCGCTCTGCCTGCCGGTGATCAACCGCAATGGCGTCCCGTGGATTTCGCTGGCGGATGTCGAGACAACCTTGCAGCCGGTGTTGTTTCCGCTGAAGTCGCGCGCGCGCGTTCAAACCGTATGCCTGGACCCCGGCCACGGCGGCAACGACCCGGGCGAGATCGAGGGCGACAACTTTGAAAAGAAATATAATTTGCTGCTGGCCCAGGCCGTGGAGAAACTTTTGCAGGCGGAGGGTTTCAAGGTCGTTCTTACCCGCACCAACGATGTCTTTGTGGATCTGGCGGGGCGCCCGGCCATCGCGGCCAGGGCGGGCGCCGACCTGTTTGTCTGCCTGCATTACAACTCCGGTCCCTCCTCGCTCCGCGGAATCGAAGTCCACTGCCTGCCTCCGGCCGGAATGAAATCCAGCAACGCCGGCGGCGGACGCGGCAGCGAGCCGGCTTACCCGGGGAACGCCCAGGACAGCCGCAACATCCTCCTGGCCTATCAAGTCCTCAAAGCCATCACCTCCGTCCTGCCGTTCGAGGACCTCGGAGTCAAGCGGGAGCATTACAAGGTTCTCAAAGAGGCGCCCATGCCCGCCATCCTCATCGAGGGCGGCTTCATGACGGACCCGCAGGACGCGAAAAAGATTTACGACGCCGATTTCCGCCAGCGCATGGCCCGGTCCATTGTGGATGGCATTATCGCCTATAAAAAAGCCGTGGAGGAAAGCGGCCCGGTGGCCGCTTCGGGAAGTTTGCCGGTCAAACCGCCGGGCCGCGCCTCCCCGGCGCGGAGCCGGGATTAGGAAAAAACTCAACACATAAGCCAGGGCGGTTTTCCGCCTGATCACGGAGGGAAGACAGTCTGGTAAACGGCGCGGATGCCGGCGCGGATTTGCTCCAGCTCCTTCATGAATTCCGCCGCGCCGCCAAAACCGCAACGCACGGCGACGCGATAGAGCGGCGCGTCCTCGTCGGGCAATTCGGTTTCCGGCTCAAAACTCCAGAGGCGGAGGATGCCTTCGATGCGGCGCAGCCGGGCATAGTTCTGGAGCAGGGATTGGCCGCCGGCGGGGGGCAGCAGGCCCTCCTCCACGGCGCGGCGCAAGGCCCGCAGGGTGTTAGGCTCCAGCCAGCCAGCAGTCAAACAAAATGTCTGCGCCAAAAATTCCGCGTCCATCAGCCCGCCCGCGCCCGTTTTGATGGCCAGATGGTCCCGGCCCGGCGCGGTGCGCTCCTGGACGGTGCGCGCGCGCATGCGGGCGATCTCCGTCTTCCACCCCGGGTTGAAGGCGGCCAGGCCCGTCTGCCTTTTGGCGGCGGGGGAGGAAGGAAGAACAAAACCGGCGGCGACATTTTGCGGGGTGAAGTTGGCCAGCGCGGCGGCCAGTTGCTGAAACTGCGCGCCGAGGGTCATGTCGCCGGCGATGGGGCGGGCGCGCGTCAGGGCCTGGATTTCCCACAGGGCGGCGCGCCGGCGGTAGTACTCCTCGCAGGCGTCCAGGGTGTTGACCAGCAGGCCCTTTTCGCCGTCGGGACGCAACCGTGTGTCAATGCGAAAAACAAGGCCCAGGTCGGTCGGGCGCGCCAGCAGATCCATCACCGCGGCCGCCAGGGGCTGGCAGGCGGGGAGGTTCCTCGCGCCGGGCGGGGCCACAAACAGGACATCCAGGTCCGAGCCGTAGCCCGCCTCGGCTCCGCCCAATTTGCCCAGGCCGATAATGCAGAACGGGGCCGCCGCCAGGCCGTGCCGGCGGCAAACCACCTCCAGCGCGTATTGCAGGCAGGCGGCGGCCAGCGCGGACAGTTCCAGGAGGTTTTGCTCGAAATCGGCCAGGCCCAAAATGTCGCGCAGGCCGATGCGCATCAATTCGGCTTCATGGTAGCGGCGCAGCCAGCGGAATTGATCCGGGTCGTCCAGGCCGTAGCGCAGGTCGTGGAGGGTTTCCCCGGTGGTTTTCTGGCGGCCCAGGCGGCCGCTGGCTTCCAACTCGTCCACCAGGTCGGGGGTGCGGATGGCTCTTTCGGCTAGAAACTCGGAACGATCAAACAGGAGCAGCAGCAGCTCAAAAAGGGAGGGCTTGTGCGTCCACAGTTCGCACAGCATGGCGCGCGCTCCGTAGGCCTCCATAAAGCTTTGCAGCCGCACCATCACCCGGTCGGGATCGGACAGCCGCGGCCGGGCGGCGGGGGCGGGGCCGGCTTCCGGCGGGCACAGCGCGAAAAACTTCGGCAGCAGCCCGCGGGCCAGTTCGGACGTGCGGGTGGAGACATGAACATAGCCCGGCCCGTTGACGAACATTTCGACCATGCGCAACGCCCGGTCCACATCGCGGAAATGATGCCGCGCCAGCCATTCCTTCCAGGCCGCTTCCTCCGCGAAGTCCCCGGGCAGCGCCGACAATTTGGCCGGTTCCCCGCCGCCCAGGATTTTTTCGTAATTGCGGCGGATGAGCCGGGAATGGGCCTGGCGGGCGGACTCAAATGTTGACAGGGACTCAAATCCCATCAGGCGGGCCAGGCGCTCCCGGTCGTGGCGCGCGGCGGGCAGGGTGTGGGTTTGGCGGCCGGCCTCCATCTGCAAACGGTGCTCCACGTCGCGCAAAAACAGGTAGTCTTCGGCCAGTTGCCGGGCGTCCTCGGCGGAAAGGAGGCGGTAGGCGGCCAGTTTTTCCAGGGTGGGCACGGTGGCGGCCCCCTGGAGAAAGGGCAGGCGTCCGGCGTGGAGAAGCTGCAAAGTCTGGGCGATGAACTCCACTTCCCGGATGCCGCCGCGGCCCAATTTGACGTTGCGATCCAGTTCGCCCGGTTTGACGACTTCGTTCTCCAGGCGGGATTTCATGGCGGTGACATCGCGGAACACGCTTTCCCCCAGCGAGCGGGGATACCGGAAGGGCTGGATCATTTCCAGGAATTCCGCGCCCAATTCCGCGTCGCCGGCGACGGGGCGCGCCTTGATGAGCATCATGCGCTCCCAAGTCTGGCCCCATTGCGCGTAAAAAGTTTCGAAACTGCCGAGCGATCGGACCAGCGGGCCGGCCGGGCCTTCCGGACGCAAGCGCACATCCACGCGGTAGAGCGCTCCCTGTGGGGTCAGCCGCGTCACCTCGGCGATCATGCTTTCGGCCAGCCGCGTGAAAAAGACATGGCTGGCCAGGCTCTTGCCGGCTGGTTCGCGGGGGCGCGGCCGCGTTTTGAAAAGATGCCCCTCCTCGCTATAGACAAACATAACGTCCACGTCGGAACTGTAATTCAGTTCCTGCCCGCCCAGTTTGCCCAGGCCCAGGACGCAAAACTGCGTGGCCTGCCAGCGGCCGTCGGCGGCGGCATGGAACGGCTGGCCCAGACGCCGGGTGAGCGGTTGCAGGCAAAGGCGAAAAACCGCGTCCAGACAGGCATCGGCCACGTCGGAGATTTCGCGGGTGATTTCCAGCGTCCCGCCGAGACGGGCCAAATCGCGCGCGGCGATGCGCAACATTTCGCGCCGTTTGAATTCGCGCAGTTTGGCGAAGGCGGGTTGGATCTCGTCGCGGTCCAGCGATGGCTTGAGCCATTGCTCGATTTCCCGGCGGAAGCCCTGCTCGCGGCGGGGATGTTGCAACGCGCCAGGCTCCAGCAGCGGGGCCAGCCATTCCGGATGCGCCGCGAGCAACTCGCCCGCCCATTGCGAGCCGGCCAGCAGCGCGGCCAGGATGCGCGCCCGCTCGGCGGAAGGCTTTTTGAGGAGTGGGGCCGCCTCGGTTTCCCGCAAACGGGCGAGGCCGGCGCCGGCCCGTTGCGGGTCGGCGCACGCTTCAATTGCTTTATTCAGCGTTTGCGGCTGCATGGCAGCAATGTAAGGTTTGGCCCCAAAACTGCAATCCAAGCCCCCGCCCCGCGTCGCTTCCGGGAAGCACCCCCTCCTGTAGCGGCGGTCCATGCCCGTCGCCCATCAGCATTTTTCCCCCTGCGGGACCTCAGCGGCGGGACGCCGCCGCCACAATCCGCGTGCCGCGCGCCGCCCCCGCGCCCCGCATCAGAGACTCCCGTTCACTCCTGAACAGGAAAGCCCCGTTCTCTGAATGGGGTTAGAAACAGAGCTATGCGGGAACGAATCATCCAGACAGTGGTTTCGGCTCAGGACAGTCGTTGCCCGGCGTTTTTTGACTCTGATTCTGGCGCTTGCGTAGCGGCATCCCGGCCATTTTGGAGGATTGAGAAATGGTCATTGAGAATTGGTCAATGGCAATTGAAAACCGATTCCCCAATTGCTCAATTGCCAGTTACAGATTTTCAATTTTCAATTCTCAATCGCCTTCCGAGGCGCGCTTTCAGGGCGCCATCCGATAATATTTGATTGCGCCTCAATCTCACACGTTGTTTTTGCGCGGAACCTAAATGTCGGCCAGCCGCCCGGTGGAGTCGCCAAAACGGTCCATTTTGTTGGCGCCAATGCGGTCCAACATGCTCAGGTAGAGATTGCTCATCGGGGCGTCCGGCTGCTTGATGAAGCGCCCGGGGGCAAGAGTGCCGCCGCCCGAGCCTGCCAGGATGATCGGCAGGTCCACATGGGTGTGACGGTTGCCGTCGGAGTTGCCGCTGCCATAGACAATCATCGAGTTGTGCAGAAGCGAGTTGCCATCCACGTCCCTGGTGTTCTCCATTTTTTCGAGGAAGTAGGCCAGTTGCTTGACGTACCAAAGGTCAATCTCGGCCACTTTCTTGACTGTCTCCGGAAT
>JBEKIA010000215.1:0-6219 GCA_050011995.1 Verrucomicrobiota bacterium | reverse complement strand
TTCCGCATCCAATAAACATCGAGGAGCTGGAGATTTCTGTTTAACACCCTCGAGTCATCCTCGCTCCTGAACGGGGGCCATAGCCCGACCCAGTCATTATTGGTATTGTCCGTCCCTTCTTTTTGAACCCCGTTTTGCAGCTCGCCCAGATAGCTCAAAAAGAGAGCCGGGAGGGGCGGGGCGTTGGTCTTGAAACGGGCGTTGGTCCAGGTGGCAAAGGTGGTCAGTGGATCGGGCAGCCCGAGATATTGTCCCAATGGACAAGCCACCGCGCTGGCGATTTCCTCCAGCTTTCTTCCGAGCATGAGCTTGGTCTTCGCATCGGATGGATCTTCCTGTTTCGTGAGACGCTCTTTTACCAAGGCAAAATCCAGTTCCTGCCCGTTGCCTGGCAGGTCGGCGGCAGGCCAGTCTTCATAGAGGTACTTGGTTTGCCGCCCGACCTTGACGAACGGCCGGAGCTGCCACTTCTGTCCTTGCAGCAAGGTGTACTGGCCCAGGATTTCGTTCCAAGGCTCCTGGTTGAGAAGCGGGCCGGCTTGACCGGCGCGGCTGATCTTGAGCCACCGCAAGCTCAAAGGCGCCGGCGCCGGCGCCTGGCTTTCATTGACAAGGAGCAGCCGGAACGGATAGCCATGGGTTGGGGAGGAAAAACGAAATTGAACCGACAATGCGCCAAGCGGCGCGGCCAACGCGGTGGTGATCACCACCGGGTTTGTATTTCTTAAAAAATCCTCGTAGTTAAACGAACACTGCAAACCCGAGGCGCTTTGGGCCGAGAATCCGTGCGTGTAAGCATTGACAGACATCGGCTCTCCCGGTTGCCCGTGCCAGGTATTGGCACTGACAAACAACTGGATGTTTGAGGGATACGTCTGCAGCCAGTTCAATCTTTGGATCAAGTTCGCCAGGGGGCCGATGGCATCCATGGGCAGATCGAAGCGTGTCAAGTTTGAGGTAACGAACACGAAGGTGCGGCCGTCGGCTGAAAGCCAGTCCAGTTGTTTTGCATCCGGCGGTTCTGCCTGCGCGGAAGCCGGCGTGGGTGAGGTCGTTTGTTCAGCGGTGGGACGGTCCGGGTTCCCGGCGCGAGGGGCCGGCGCGGCGGGAGCGCGCGCCGAAGACCCCGGCGGGACAACTTCTGGCGCGGCATGGTGTTTTGCGCCCCAGTATTTCATCCCTATCAGGCCCAGCAGCAGCACCGCGGCAATGACCATGCTGGCGCGCGAAGCCACAGACTGATTGGAGAACCACAGTTGAATGGCGGCAGAGGCCTGGATCCGAATCGTCTGGAACGAGCGCCGGGATGGGGCTGGCTGTCCGACGGGTCTTGCGATGGGCTGTGCCGGGGGCGGTTTTCTGCTGGCCGGCAAGCTCCGCAAGCTCGAGGCGGGTTGGGGCGGCGCGGGCGGTTTCAGCCCTTCGCGCGCCACTTTGACGAGCGAATTGCCCGGCACGCGGACGGAGGCCAGCGGCAGGAGAGGAGCCGAGCGTTGCACGGCTTGCTGCCAGGCCGGCGCGCCTTCCTGGCAGGCGCGCCATTGGAAATCGGCCGGGTTGTCTTCCGCCTGCAAGAAGGTGGTGAAAGGATGGCGCCACGGACGGAGCGGGTATTGCCCGTTGGGGTTCAACAGTTGCAGCGTTTCGCAGAACATTTCCAGAACCGGCCCCTCGCCGCCGGGCGGACACACCAGATAACAGCCCCGAATGCATTCGGTTTCCAGCAGTCCGGCGGCCCTTCCGGCGTCGCCCGTCATTCGCATCCAGGTTTGGGCGGGCAGGAAGGATTTCGCCGCCGGGGCGAAGTCCGCCGCCGCGATCCCCTCCAGCAATCGCGGCTCGCCCTGCCAGGACGCCATCCAGCCCGGCCAGTGGCGCAGAATGGCGGCGGGCGAGGGCAATGGGGCCAATTCATCCGGGAGGAAAACCAGATGATGCGCCAGATGGTTGGTGCGCGCGGTGAAGTCCAGTCCGCACGGCTGGATGCGTGTCAATACGTAATACTTGGTGCCCCGCAGGTCCAGCAGGCGGAAGGCCGAGATGGCCGGGTTCCGGTTCGCCGTGGCGGCCTCGGCCACGCGCAAATAATGGTAGGAACTGATCTGTTCCAGGCGCTGCACCAGCGCCTCGCGCAAATCGGCGCTGCGCGCCACCGTGCAAAATCCCGACTGCCCGGACGATAGTCCCCGGGGCGCGCTGGTATAGATCAATTGCCAGGACATGTCAGTTCATTGGCTGGGCACCAGGGCCGGTTCGATGCAGGAAAGAAGCCACAACAGAGGCACCTCCGTGTGAAAGGGCCTCAGTTGCCGGGGGTCCGGCACGAAGTCGCCCGGCCCTAATTTGACCGGGGCGTGGCCGAAGGAGCTGACCGGGAAGAACAACACGCGGCGGCTGATGGATTCGGCGTTGGCCACGATCTGGGGGCAGATCCGCTTCATCAATTGCCGGACTTGGATGGAATTGAGCGCCAGCGCCTCCAGATCCAGGCAACCGTCGGACACCGGCGCGCGCAAGAGGTTGGTTCCCAGCAGGTGGATCCAGGCGTCGCATTTTCCGATCAGCACCGCCATCGGCGTGTCAATGTGCTGCATCAACTTGAGGTGGAGCAGTTTGGCGATGCGCACCTTCATCTCCGACAGGATCACCCCTTGCTGGTCCAGGGCCGGCTTTTCCATTTGCGGGTCATCCCGGTCGGAAATTTCCCGCCGGAAATCCGGGCTGTTAAACGGGTCAAATAGAAAAACAATCCCGGACGAACTGGCCACATGCTGCGCCCCGGGCGAGTCGGCCGAATCGCGCCCCGGCTGGAAATGCTCGCCCGCGTTGTCATAGAAGATCAAGGCGCACCGGCTCGACGGATCCCGGGCCGAAGCGACCGAATAGACAAAGGGCCTGGGCAGGGCGACCATGCGCCCGTAACGGGGCAGGCGCACATACATGCCCCCTTCCAATTGCGTCTTGGCCAGCCGCGCCCCCTCCGGCGTTTGCGCGCCAAAGAGCGTCCGGTTCATTTCGTTGAGCAACGCATTGGCCAGCGGATCGGCGTCCTGAAAAACCACCGAAAAAGAATTGTAAAGGCTGTCCGGCAGCATCTTCAACAGCACGCTCAAATAGTACGATTTGCCCGCGCTTTGGTCGCCCACTATCGAAATGATGTGATGCGTCATCTCGGTGAATCCCGGCGGCAGCGCCCGCCGGCAATGGGGACAGGCCAGGTCCGTGCAGGGCAGGCCCATCGCATCCAGGGCCTGGCCCAAATCGTTAAAGCGGGTGGCCTTGAACCGCTGGGCCGCGTCTTCCCCCAGGATCGGATCCCCCCGCAACGATTCGTGCGTGGCGATGTGCATGATGTCCCCCGCGTCGAATTTCAGCCAGCAGACCGGGCAGGTGAAAAGCTTTTCCTCCTGGCCCAGAATGATGGACTCGGCATCGGCCAGCGAATCGGGCGCCGCCGCCGCCTTCAAGGAAGCAACGACTTCGTAGGCGTCCTGGAGGAAGAACCCCTTGCTCAGGCCGGCCGGCTGCACCAGCGTTTGCGGATGCCGTTGCTGATCCCGGGCAAACTGGCAGAGTTCCTCCAGCCCCATGGGGCCGTCCACCCGGCTGTTGGCCGTGTCGTGCAGCGTCCATTGCGTGAGGTCCAAACCGCGAAGCCATTGATCCAGCTTGCGCCCGCCTCGAAGAGCCAGAAAATGCGCGCCCACTTTGACGGCATAATCCGTCTCGGGCGCCAGCGGACAGAACTCGATCGGCTCGCCATCCACCACCAGAGGGAGGTTGGGTTCCTGCTTGATCAAACACAAACCGTGGTCTTTGACCTGGTTGATGGCGCAATGGCGCTCGGCGACCCCCTGGCCGGAGAGCTTGAGGTCCACACCTTCCCCCGCGCCAATTTCGAAGGGCAACTGTTCCACCTTGCGGGACTCGCCGGTCAGGCAATCCACCGCCACCCATTCGACCTTGCGCAATAAATCAAACACGCGATTCGCCTTTCTGCCGGGTCAGACCTTCAACTCCTTGACGCGATGCGCCGTCAATTCCCCCTCCTTGGTCTGCACGACGGCTTTCTCGGCCTTGACGATGCCGAAAACATGTTGAAAAACATTGGAGCTGATCAGCACCTCCCCCTCGCCCGCCGCCTGGCAATAACGGCAGGCGCGGTTGACGGCGTCGCCGATGACCGTGAATTCCAGCCGGTTGAGCGTCCCCACGAAGCCGTGGAAAACCTCCCCGCAATGCACGGCGATCCGCGCCTGGCAGGTGATGTCGTTGCGGGCGGCGCGCAGCCGCGTGGTGGCCTCCACCGATTGCTGGATGGCCACCGCGGCCCGCACCGCTTTCTGGTGCTGCAGCGGCTCCGCCTCGGGACTGCCGAACACGGCCAGCACCGCGTCGCCCACGAATTTGTCCACCACTCCGTCCTCGCGGAAAATGGCGTCAATCATAGGTTGAAAGTAGTCGTTGAGCATGTCCGCCACATCGTGAGCGTCCATTTCCGCCGCCCGTTGCGTGAAGCCGCAGAGGTCGCAATACAAAATGGTGACCTCGGATTTGACGCCGCCGGGGCGGAGCTTGCCCAGGCGGGCTTGCTCGACCATGCCGGCGCGCAATTTGGGGGAAAAATTGGCCAGCAGGCGGTCAATCAGCTTGTCGCTGCGGCGCAGGGCGGCGTGCATGTTTTGCTCGGCCAGGGCCATCCCGGCGTAGCGGCCGATGGAGATGAGGAATTGCAGGTCATCCTCCGAAAACCGGTCCCCCGCCACCGGGCTGTCCACGCAGATCACGCCGAACACCTGGTCCTGCCATTGCAGGGGCGCGTACATGCCGTTGACAATTTGCAGTTGACGAATGCTCCGGCTCAGATCCGCCGGCGCGCCCGCCGTCCAGATGAAGGCCCGCCGTTCCGCCAGGCTGCGGCGGGCCAGCGTTTCGCTCACCGCCGGCTCCTCGTTGGCCACGTAAGCCTTGAGCAGCAGATTGTCCTTCTCCCCGTCGCGCATCAGCAGCGCGCCGCGGCGCGCGGCGGGGATGACCTGGATCACGCGCGCCATGATGGTTTGAAAAAGGTCGTTGACGCCGCTGTGGGCGGAGAATTGGCGGGGAAAATCCAGCAACAAGGCCAGGCGCTTTTCCGCGGTGGTGCCTTCGGCGGCCACCGCCAGCGGGACCTTGGGGCCGGTGTCCACCATCTGCAGAATCTGCATGTCCGGCCCGAACGCCTCGGCGTGGAGATTGGAAACGGGCGCCGGCGGCGGCGCGGGCGCGGAGGGTGGCGGCGGCGGCGCGAAGGGGGGCGTCGTGGCCCCGTCGGGCGGTTGCGGCGCCAGGGCCGGATCGGCCGGCGCGGGGCCGGCGGCACGACGGGGACCCGGCCGCGGCTGATGCGAACTGGGCGCCAAAACGACGGGCTTGCCGCCGCCGGCGCCCGTGAACCGCAAGCGGCTTTGTCCGACCTGCACCAGGTCCTCCGGCCACAACCGCCATTCGCCCTGGCCGCGAATTTCGCGTCCATTGACCCGCGTGCCGCTGCGGCTGCCCGCGTCGGTCAGCCAGAACGTTCCATTCTTGACTTCCAGGACGGCATGCTGGCGGGAGACATGGTCGTCGGGCGACAAATCCGCGTCCGGTTTCTCCGTGTCGGTGGGCCGGCCGATGGTCACGCGGCTGGCGTCGAACTCCAGGATGCGTTCGACGCCTTCATAGTTGACTGTAATGCGCACCGCCATAATGCCGGGAACCATTATGACAACAAGAGTCTGTCGAAGGAAAGAAGGAAATGCTGAAATTCGCAAGGTCAGTGACGGCGGGTAAAGGTAGGGCGAGACTCTGTCGAGCCGTGACTTCTTCCCAGGAAATCGAGATTCGGCTCGATCCCGATGAATCGGGACCCTCCCATCCAAGAAAGACCCATTATCAAACTCCCGCAAGTCCGCCGGTTCAGCCGCTTACCACACCAGTCAGGGCGCGGTTTTAATTCAGGGAGCCTCCAGTCCGGCGATGGATTATCGTTTATCGAGCAGTTGGGCTTCGATGCTCTGATAAAGTGTTATCCCGTCGAGTGAGCGTACGGCAATTGTTCCGGCTTCCATAATCGAATTTTCCCGCGTATGGCAAATATCTTGGCCATCAGCCTTCAGGGTCAGATTTTCCCCTTCCGCGCGGAATTCCATTTCGAAAAACGCAAGATAATTCCCCTGGGGTCGGACGGTCATGACA
>JBEKIA010000214.1:0-6230 GCA_050011995.1 Verrucomicrobiota bacterium | reverse complement strand
AAACTGCTGCCGGTGGTATTGATATTGACGGTGCCGATGGCCGGCGCGGTCCAGGTCCACCAGACGGAGTGGCCGCCCGCGTTGCCGGCGTGGTTGGGTTCGCCGGGTTCCTTCGAGGCGTAGGCGGTGTTGACGTCGTTGGTGATGCCGTCGGCGGGAATCACCGTCGCGTTGGTAAAATCATCGTTGGACGGAATATTCGCCGTCGTTGCGGCGAGCAGGCTGACATCATCAACGTTAAAGGAGGTGAGGTAGCCGTAGCTGAGATCGGTCGTTGCCTTAAAATAGACCTCCACGGTTTGGCCGGCGTAAGAGGAAAGAGTGTTCGATCCCGGGTAAGCGATGAAATTGGTCGTATAGTTGACGTAACCGGAGATCGGGTTTGCGCTGTCGGTGTAGTGGAGAGGGATCAGCAGATTGTTGTTGGTGTCCGTGATGCTGAAAGAAAGTGTATCGTCGCCGTTGGGGTCGGCGCTTACGGTTTGGTAATACAGGCTCAGGGTTGCCGCGATGAGGTTGGTGGGGAAGGTGATGGTCTGATAAGCGTATTGCACACCGCCGGAGATGTTTCCCATGGACAGATATGGCACGAGTTCGCCATTGCCGTTGATGCCGCTGGCGATGGTGATTCCCGGCGTTCCCCCAATCACCCACGGGGCGTAGGTTTCAAACCCGCCATCTTGAATCAACTGGATTTGGGCCAAAGCCGCCTGCAAAACGGCCAGCAGCAACACCGCCGGAAGAAAAACTCGACTCCTCATATCAGACATTATTCGCACATCTCCCCCGGTCTGGCAACCGCCAATGCGCGGGTCCACTTTGGGGGGGCATTCACAATTTGGCGCAGCGTCGAGCCGGCGGCTCGACATCGGCGCACAGCGCCGGCCCCGCAACAATCGAATCAAGGCCTGCCACTTTTTGCTGGCTTTTGGAAGGGGGGCCAAGCAGGATGGGAGCGTCCCACGATGGCTGGATGTTGAAACGCCCCCGTCGGGACGAGGTCTAAAGGCATTGCATGAAGAAGATTTTGATTGTCGAAAACGACCCCATTCTGCGCGGGATTTATCGGCGCAAGTTCGACTTGTCGGGATTCGTGGTGGAGGCGGTGGATGACGGACCGGTCGCGCTGGACACGATACGGGATTTCAAACCGAATCTGATCCAGATGGACCTGGCGCTGCCCAGCATGAGCGGCACGGAACTGATCCGCAAGATTCGGGCTTTGCCCAACTTCAGGATTGTCCCCATTGTTGTTCTTTCCAGTTTTTATCGCCCGGATTTGGTGAAGGAAGCCTACGATGCCGGGGCCAACAAGTGCGTTTCCAAAATGGATTGCACGCCCAATCTGGCCCTGGAAATTGTGGAGCAGATCTTTAGCGGGGAAATCCTCGGCCTGTATCCCCAGCCTCTGGGAAACTCGCCCGTTCCCGTCAGCATGCCCCCGCCGCCCCCGAAGCCGGATGCGCCCATTGCGATGCCAGCCCCGGTCGAGGCTACGCCTCCGCCTCCGCCGGCGGCCGCCCCGCCTTTTTCGCCGGCGCCTGCCGTGTCTTCGTTGCCCAGGCTGGTCATTCCGCCTTCCCCGCCGAAATTCGGCGGGGCCGCCACCGCGCCGCCCGCGCCGCATACGCCGCCCGCGCCGGAAAAGATGCCATTCGCCGTCCCGCTGATCAAGATGCCTCCGCCGGCGCCCGCGCCCGCGAGTCCGGCGATTCCGCCGCCGACGCCGACGCCGGTGTTTTCCGGCTTGCGTGTGCCGGCGGCGCCAAAGTTCCCATCTTCAGCGCCAGCGCCGCCGCCTCCGCCCCGGGCGGCCGAGCCTGCCGCGCCGGAGGAGGAGCGCGAAGAGACGGCGGCCCCGGATTTTGGCTCCGACGCCACGTCCACTTTTCGACTGGAAATCCGGCAGGAGTTTCTCAAGCGCGTCCCGCAAATCCAGATGGACCTGCGGGAGCGGGTGGGCGCGTTGGTGCGGAGCAAAAGCACGACCGAACAACTGACCCTGTTGCAGGGATTCAACTCGTCCATTTCCTCCCTGGTTGGCCTGGCCGGCATCACGGGTTTCAGCCGCATCGCGCATCTGGCCGGGGCGATGGAGGCGCTGATCAAAGACCTGCAAAAAAAGCCCAAGCAAATGACCAGCTCGGTCCTGCGCACCATCGCCCATGCCTCCGATTGCCTGAACGTGCTCTTCCGCGACATCCACCTGGGGGCGCAGGAAGTCCCCCAATCGCTCCTCATTCTGGCGGTGGACGACGAGCCGATTTCGCGCCGCACCATTTCGGTGGCGCTGGCCAAGGCCAGCCTGCGGTGCATCTGCATTGAAGAAGCCAAAATGGCCCTGACCATTTTGGCGGAGAACCAGTTTGACCTGGTTTTCCTGGACGCGGAGATGCCGGAAATGAACGGGTTTGAACTCTGCGCCGGGTTGCGCAAAACGGCGACCAACAAGGCCACGCCCGTCATCTTCGTCACCAGCCTGACCAATTTTGAAGTGCGCGCCCAGTCCTCGCTGGCCGGGGCCAACGACCTGATCGCCAAGCCCTTTCTGATGATGGAACTGGCGGTCAAGGCCCTGACCTACCTCCTGCGCCCAAAATCTATTGTTGACTCAAAGGGCCAGCCCGCCGGCAGTTGAGCCGGGCCGGATTTTGACTTCCTTGTTTGGGCTTGCGCAGGCCTGGCCGTTTCGTCATGTTGTTGAAAGCTTAATATGAACCAATTCCTTTTCCGCATGAACCCGCTTCTTTTCCCCATGCCCAGGCCGGCGAAGGCCGCGCCCGCACTCCTGGCGCTGCTGTTCCTGGCCGCCCCCGGCGGCCCGCCGACCGCGCGGGCCGAGGAGACCAACCAAATCGCGCCGGAATTGCAGGTGGCAGAGGATTCTCAACTCGCCATCCCCAAAGCCGGCTTCGGCAAGGACTACCTGTTCGCGGCGTCGCTGATTCCGCAAATGCGCGCCGCCACCAGCACCGGGTTGGCGGGCAAAATCGTGCGCTTTGAATTGTTCCCCGACGGCGTGGACATGTACGAGTCCACCCGGGGCCTGGTGGTGACGGAGGATTTGCCGGCGCGCCGTTTGCTGGCCAGCTTCGCCATCGTGCGCCAGGACGCGAACCTGGTGGTAATTGATTTCAACAAGGGGATGCACCGGGTGTTCACCCAAACCTGGACGGAAGGCGGCAGCAGCGGGCTTTACGAGGGGACACATGATCGCGCGCTGGAGGTGCCGGAGAGCCGCGTCTTTGAGATGCGCCAGGAGGACGGCCGGGTCATCATCCGCCAAAGCGTCCAGTTGCGCAGCCGCGAGCGGGAAGAAGACGTGGAGGCGCGTTACGAGGCGCGGTACTTCCTCTCGCCCTACAAACCCGGGGCGTTTGACGGCAAGGAACCGAGCCTTGTGGACAACCGCTACGCGCGCTTCTTTGAAACCGAGGGCCAGATCGAGCCGGTGACAGGCCGCGTTTCCAGCCGGATCGCCCGTTTCGACCTGCGCCGCACGGTCCAGTTCTACTGGTCCGCCAACACCCCGTCCAATTACGTCCAGGCCGTCAAGGATGGCATCCTCTATTGGAACCTGGCTTTCGGCAAACCCCTCGTGCAGGCGGCCGAGGCGCCGGAAGGCGCAACCGCGCCCAATGCCAAGTACAATATCATCCAATGGGTGCCGTGGGACAACGCGGGCTTCGCCTACGCCGATGTCCTGCTGGACCCTCTGAGCGGCGAATCCCAGCACGGCCAGGCCTACATCACCAGCGTGTTCGCCTTCTACAGCCGGGCTTCGGCCCGGGTGCTGCTCCGCGCGCTGGAGGAAATGGCCGAGGCGAAAAAAGACGACAAAAAAGGCCCGGCGGCGTTGCGTCTCAGGCTTCCGTTCCTCTCCTCCGCGCCGGCCTGTGACGTGGATGCGCAGGAATTTGCCCGCCAAATGGCCCACGGCTTGCAGGAAGTCCTGACCAACGACGCCCTGACCGATGAGGCCGTGCTGCGCATCTCGCAGGATTATGTCCGCGACATCGTCGCGCATGAGGTCGGCCATATCCTCGGGCTGCGCCACAACTTTGCCGGCAGCCTGGCCGCAACCCTCAGCCGCAAGGAACTGGACGACTGGTTCCAGGCCTACGTCACCGGCAAGCCCACCGACGCCTACACCAACAAGCTGACCGGCAGTTCCGTCATGGACTACGATATTTTTCAAAGCCGCGTCTTCATCGGCTGGCGGATGCGCACGCTCCAGGAAGCGCTGCCGCACGACCGCGCCGCCATCGCCTGGGGCTATTTCGACTCTTCCGAGGCGCGCGACAAGAAGATGCTCTTCGCCACCGATGAGGACCTGCCGCGCTATGGCGACGTGAACGCGTTCGACTACGGCCCCGACCCGGTGGTCAGCGCTTACGCCGAGATCGCAAAAACCATTGACCTGCTGCCCAACAACATCATCGAAAGCTTCATCCGCGCCCGCGCCCCGCGCAATACCAACGACCGCGTTCCGCTGGAACAGGTCAACTTGAATGGCACCTCCCAAGCCCGGCTGCTCGCCAGCGAATTCGCCGACCTGCTGGTCTGGTTCCGCAAGGACACCCGCTCCCTGCGCGTCGAAAACCAGTTCGACTTCGTGGGCGACCTGAACCAGAAGGAACGCTCTCAAGCCCACTGGAAATACCTTACCAACCAGCTCACCCAGTTGGGCGGCGTGGATCGCGCCCTCTTTTCCTTCCTGCCCGTGGACCTCAAATTGGACCTCAAACAGGAACCGACCAATGTTCCGGTTGTCCCGCGCCTCAACACCACCAACCTGGCCGCCCGGCTCGAAAAACTCCTGGATTCTCCCAACTACAAAACCTTTGTCGGCCTGGACGACAAGAAAACCAGCTTCACCAAGGAGGAGCACGACCTGATCGTCCAGCGCGGCAAAAAATTCTTCGAGCAACTGGAGAAGGAAGTGGTCAAGCAGGTCTGCCTCAAGCTGGAGGACGCGCCGCGCACCCTGGGCGTCGAAGCCAATGGCGCCGTCGGGGAGGACGACGCGGTCGCCAAACTGGAGCAACGCATCATCGAACTGGCCAAAATCGTCGTCATGGCCAAGGACGAAACCAACCGCATCTCCGGCAAGCTGGACGCGGGCCGGGTTGAAGTGGCGGAATTCAAATACGATCAGGAGACCCGTCTGGCCGCCGCCAAGGCGCTGAACGAGAAGACCGGCTCCTTCAAAGGCTGGGCCGAGGATGCCAAGTCCGACCTGAACGCCGAGTTGAAGAAAGAGGTGGAAGCGTCGTTGCTCATCGAACACCTGAAAGACTTCAAAGTATCGCAACTCTCCCGTCCCCTGCGCGAGTGGTATCAGCACCAGCAGGACCTCCTGGCCCTCCTCCCCGCCGCGCCCAAATAAACAGGGTGAACGATTTCGCTTTCAAGGCGCGGCTGTTTTCATGGCTGACGAAAACCCAAACCGCATCGAATAAATCCAACCGGGGTATCCGTCATTTTGGAAAAGAGTCGTCAACACCAGCAGGAATCAGGGAGGGGGATGACCCCAGATTGCGAAACCTCGAAAGGCCCCGAACACCGGCTCGCGGGCGGCAGTCCGAGCGCGGCGAATTTGTGTTAATTGCCAACCTGTTCGTAAATACTCTGCAGGTCATAAACGAACAAGCGGTGTGCCTTGACCTGACCGATCGCGGTGGCAAAAGATTGGGCATTGGGTCCGTCGTAGCCGAGGATCACAACCTTGCCGTTAATCTGGCTCGCTGGAGTTTCGCCTGCCAGGAATTGATGGAACGGTATGTAAGCAAGGTCGTTCTTCGCCGGCAATTTGGCCGTCACGCAACACTGGGCGTCCAGCCGAAGTTCATTCGTGCCAAATTTCATGTTCCCGTCGGGCCCTGTGACGGCGCTCTTGCCAGTTGCTAGCTCAATACAACACACCACCAAGGACTTTACAGTCCGGGATTGGTAAGCCTCCAGCAACGGCACCTGTGTGGAATTGAAATCGACAAAACCCACGTCTCTCGCATTGGCTATGAACCTCAGGATCGGTATCCATCCGCTCCGGCCGAAAATCCCTGTTTGTGCCCTGACTGTTGGCAAGGTGAAACGGTCAGGCAATGGATTAGGATGAGCCTCTGTATCGTCTAGGCGAGCCTGCAGCAGGACAGGCAGGTTTGTCAGCGCGGCGGCAAACGAGGAGTCTCCAGCCTCCCCGCTTGGCTGATCGAAAAAGAATTTCATGA
>JBEKIA010000213.1:0-6243 GCA_050011995.1 Verrucomicrobiota bacterium | reverse complement strand
AGCGCCTTGGAACTCTTGCCCGCGCAAGTGCTTCTCGCCTGGGAATGGGCGCGATTGGTCTTGGCGCGCCCCCGTTTGGGCAGGAACCAAGTTCGCCCGGTCTGGACCGTCATCGACGAGGCCGCGCGGGTGATTACCTGCCACGGTGACCCGGCCAGTGACATTATGGACATGGCGCGGGCCAGCAAAGTTGGTGTCATCCTGGCTCTGCAAAATCTGGCGGCACTGCACGCCCTCGGAAACCCCAACGCTGTTTTTCGACTCGTGGGATTGGCTTCGAACCATTTCTTTCTCTCAAATACAGATCCGATTACGGCGTCGGTCGCGGTGGCGTCCCTCGGGTCCAAGGATGAATACCAGTTCCACCGAACGGTCACGCCGGCCTTGCCGCCGCCATTGCTTTTTCCCTGCCGCAGGCCCATCCAGCGGTCCGAGCCGGGAATCTTGGTCCCTTCGACCCAACCGGTACTGCCGCCGGGCAAGCTGGCCCGGCTCAAGCCGGGTGAGATTTATTACCGGATTTCCCTGACGAGCGAGGTTGGTTGCGTCTTGGCCGATCCCGCAGCCCCTTGACGGCCGCAGACGATAGCCCCAATTCGACCACCAAAATCTCTGATTTTTGCAGCCTTGGCTCGCCGCATCTTTGGCGAAGCAGGCAGCCCCTCAGCGTCGGCGACCCGAACCGTCCGGACAAATCTGTCGGCCCCATAATTTCCTTTTAGTTATCCGCACGCTCCACAATTGGAGTGGCGCCACTGCTGGTTGTCGAGCCAGACCAGGAGTGGATTTCATCAGGCTCCCAAAACAGAAAGCACACCACCATGGACAAGCAATCCACCAACAACGCCGGCCATGAGCCGGACAAAGCCAACCCAAGCCGACCACTCGATGAGCGTGTCATTTACCGCTCGGCTGACGGCCAAGTAGAGATCGTAGCAAAGAGCCAGAGCGCCCGGCGGTTTCCTCGCCACGATTACCAGGTCATCTGCCTGCACCTCCGTCCGCGAAAGGGGACCCGCATCCAGCAATTGGAGGAGTCCGATGGTCTGGATGTGCTTTTGACGCACCGCGAGATTGCGGCACAACTCGCCGCACTTAACGAAGTCGACCCCAAAGCCGAATACCGGTGGCGCGACATCCCGGAAAAATCCGCATCCCGCAAAGCACGCTGGGATGCCATCAACGCCGAGCGATGGGCAATGCGGCGTGGCACTGTCCCAGTCCAATAGGCCCAAAGCTCCGGGTGGCGACTTGCGTCAAACTACGGTCGTCGCCCGGACTTCTATATCCTCAACCACCGGAGGCGCTTAACTCCAATCCTCGAAGCCTTGCCAAGTCCGTGTTGGTTGGGACTCGGCCTCCGGCTGGTGGAAGCCGCCGCGCCAATCCATTCATCCTCCTTTGGAGATGGTTCATGAAAAATCGTGCGAGCCGGGAAGCGCAAAGGCCGGCAGAGCATGGCGGTCAAACGGGATGGCTGCCGGTGTGTCATCCTCCCCGCTGGTTGGTGTTAGCCAAGTATGCGCTGCCCGCCTGAACTACCCGCAGTCCATCCGCGCAGGTCGCTTTTTGGAAAAGCGCCGGGAGAGGCGCGGTCGCGACCAACTGTGGCAAAGTAGCCAGACTTTGAGAAATCCTCTTGCGGATTTGTGCTAATTCGCAGCGCCGGCCTCGTTGCCGGAAATTGGATTCTCGCGCCCCGCCCACCAGAGCCAAATGACCCAAGCGCACGCTGCACTCATTCCCAGCCAACCTGTCGTCCGAACGACGACGGCAATTTGCGTGTCGTAATCCAGGACGTGCCAGCGGCCGAAGATGCGCGCCCAATCATGGTCGCCACCGCCGACCAGCGGCAATGCGTGCGCCCGGGCATCCGCCATATAGCGAGCGATGTTCAGCCAGTTCTCAAAGAACCAGATCACCGAGACGGCAAAGGAGATGGCCTCGCCCTTGCGCCAGAATGAAACCGCCAGCAACGCAGGGAACGCCAGTTGCCCAAGCGTGCCGCCATACGTCTCCAGGCGCTGACTGAACAACCCCACCACGGGATGTCCCGCTTCATGGAACAACAGATTGGCATGATCCAGGCAGAGCACGAATCCGGGTTCGGACTGGAAAAGCAGGAGCCCGAACAGACCAATGCCAACCAAAAAGCAAACCAGCTTTGGCGTCGGCACCCTGTTCCAACGGCTGTCGTCAAAATGTCGCAATCCATCCAAATCAAGCAAATTCAATGCCACAAACTTGCATTCCACATGCCTGGTTGGTGCCCAGAAAAATCCCGCCCCGATACTTAAATAGCAGAAAAATCCATCAGAGCGGTTCCCTCTGAGACGGTATCGGGCGCGGCTCCTTCCGTGCCGCCCCAGGCAATCAGGCGGGTTTTAGGGCCTTCTTCTTCGCGTTGCGTTCTGGTTTGGCCCTGTGTTTCTGGGGGAAAATGGAAAACCACTTTTTCGCCTCCTGCGGGGTGGTGATCTCGAGATAATCGCGCACGATTGTCCGAACGCTATTTCCGCTTTCAAATGCCACCTTCGCAGGATCCTTTGTTTCGGCTACCCGATAGGAAATATACGAGTTGCGGAACTTATTCCGGCCGGTTTTCACATTGACAGACAGGCCATGACGTTTCCATGCGTGCGCAAGCGAATTTGGAACCGTCCAGAGTTCACAAATGCGCCCCTCCTCTTTGCGGTATGGAAGCAGCCATGCTTTCAAATTGCGTTTCAAAGGAATGATCCTCCGTTGGTCGAGCTTTGTAATTTGTTTCCCCAGTATGATGCAGTTCTGCTTAAACCGGATCATGGGCCACGTCAGGACAATCATCTCCTCCGTTCGCACGCCGCTGAATGCCTTGATCGCCAGGCTCGGGAGCAGAGTTGGGGCTGCGGTGGAAAGAAGCGCCTTCATTTCCTCCGGGGTGAAGAATTCGTTCTCGGCTGTGATCTCTTTGACCGTCTTCGTGTGGTCTGCCGCCGTGCTGAGATCGGCCGGCAAGTACCGGCACCGACGGGCGAAATTGAACAGCTCAACAATCGAACGGCGATAATTGTTGCGGCTTTTGCCTTTGAGATCAGCGCCTTTCGATTCTTTGGATCGAGACTTCAAATCCCGCAGCCAGTTGTCGATTTGAGACGTGGTGATGGCTGTGATCTTCCCGGGAAACGACTTGCAGAAAAATGTGAGACGGAGGCGTAAATCGCGCAGGTGGTAGTCTCCAACCCCGTCTTTCTTGAGCGCCACCAACATTTCGTCCAAGACCTCTTTGGCGGTTTTTTCAGCGACGATCGTGCTTCCGTGCAGATCGTAGAATTCCACAATCGTCGATAAGGGGGTGCCATTGAGTCGCTTGAATGCCGCATCCAGCTCGTGCATCGCCGCCGCTACCGTCAAGCCATAGGCGCTCAACATCTTCGTTGCGTCGGCGTATTCTCTGGCGACCTGATCCAGAGGAACCTCCACCAGACCTTTTAGGTGCTCCACCGCTGCCAGATAAATCTGCTGGTCGCGCCCGGCCAGCGCCGCGGTTGCGACTTCGCCGTTCAGCAGTTTGACCTTGATCTCGTCTGCGCGGGCCAAAGCGTCCTGGAAAGCGGCGCGGCGCTCCCGAATCCGCTTGCTCCCGTTGTAGTACTCCACCAAGTACGAATCGTACTTTTTCTTGCGCAGCTTCTGATTTGTTTGCGCCGGCTGGCCGGCGGGCGGCTTGATGGGAATCAAGAGCGGGTCGCGCAAAATGCGGAGGAGGCTGCCGCCTGCCCAAATCTCGACGGGAAACTTGCGGCGCTTCGCTCGCGGCTTCGCCATGGCCTGTGGGGCCGCATCGGGTTTCTTAGCCATGCCAAAACTATCATTAAATTGTCATTAAAAGTCAAGGGGAAAAGCTCTACGAGGGAAAAAATGGAGCGAGCGAAGGGATTCGAACCCTCGACACTCACGTTGGCAACGTGATGCTCTACCAGGCTGAGCTACGCTCGCTTCCGAACAGGCGCAAATCTAAAGCAGCCGCGCCCAATTGCAAGACCTAAAAATCGCAAATTTTCAGGCCGTGGCCGCAACCGCCGGGGCGGTTCTCCCGGGCTTCCAAACGGCCATGATCAGCCAAGGAAGACCGGTCACCAAGCCGAAATCCAAAAGAGGCGGCGCGGCAGCGCCGCCCTACCGGGGCCAGAGAAGGCCGGCCCGCAACCGGAATGCAAAACGGACCGCTCATCGCGGCATGAGAATAAATGCGCCGCTTTGATTCGTGGCCAGGAAATAACCGGCGGCATTGGTTTGATTCTGCAGGAGCACCCCGCTGAAAGTGATGGACAGCCTTGTATTGGTCGGGTTCAGGATGCTGCCGGAGACCAAACCATTGGTCGTGATCTGCAACGTCAGTCCATTGGTGTTTTCGGCGGTCTTGACCGAATTGTTGGACTCCAGGACGATTTGGTTGGTGATGGCGAAGGGCAGGTTGCCCCCCTTCAAAATCACTTGCGCGTTGGTCAAGCGCAGGAGCGGCTTGTTGGTGGGATCGTAAGACGAGGCGAGAATGCCCGCCTGCTGGTTGGTGAAACCGGAGCGATAGGCGGCCGTTTTGACTGTGTTGGTGACGTTGATCCAGCTTGTGAACGGAGCGGAAACAATCGTCTGGTTGGTGAAATAATTCCATCCCCACAGCGATCCTTCCCCGCTATAGAGCGGCGCATAAAACGGCCAAAAGCCTTCCTTGGAAACCACGCTCGTCTCCGGGCTGACCGCGGTCCCGTCCGCCAGCCACAAGGCAAAAGTGATGGTTCCTGACGAATTGACCGACACCGTGCCGTAGCTGTTTCCGAACGGGCCAACGCCGGAGTTGGTGACGCCGGGGAGGATGAGCGTGTACAGGCCTTGATAGTTGGTGGCTTTGGCGGTGGAACTGAACACCGCCTGGTCGCCGCTCAACATCGCCGCAATCGAACTGTTGCTCACCGTCCCCTGCACGGATTGCTCCGCCAGGTCCAATTGCAACGCGGTAGTCCATGGATTGTTTTTTGTTGGGGCAATCAGGGCCGCCCCGCTGGCGTCGAATTGCCCGGCCAGCGCCATTGAATTCGTCCCGATTTGAAGTGTGCCCGACAAGACGCCGTTGGTGGCGACCTGGAGAGTGAAAGCGCCCGAATTCGTCTGCGTCCGAGCCTCATTGGCGGGGGCGAACAGGCCGTGGTAAGCGCCCTGCGCCGCCAGGAAAAGGTTGGTGACGAAGGTGGCTTCCAGGACAAGGTTGGATTGCATCTTGAAGTTGAGGACCGGATTGTTGGAGACAAAATGTTGACTGCCGCTGGCGGCCCAGTTGGAGAAAATCCAATTCTTGCCCGGCGTGGCGGTCAGTGTGTAGTTGGTGCCAATCGCCAGCACTTTGCCGCTGTCATTGGGCGTGACGGCGCCGAGGCCGCTGGTTCCCACCACCAGGGGCGCGCAGGGAATGAATGTGACGCTGATGCTGTTGGTGGGCGATATGTTCGTGCTGGTGTCCACGGCGTAGGCGCTGATGGTGTTCGCGCCCGGGGACAAAGCCACGGAGGCAGTCCAGTTGGACCAGGCGTTGCCGGAGGAGGCCGGCATTGGGCTGCCGCCGTTCGTTTGACAATACACGGACTCCACCGCCACATTGTCCTTTGCGGTGCCGGTGACGACGAGGACGGCGTTGCTGACGGTGATTCCTGTCTTGGGGGAAGTGACGCTCAGAGTCGGCTTGGTGACATCCAGGTAGGCGGCAACCAAGGTGTTGGTCTGGCCGATGGAAATCGCGGCCGTTTGATTGGAGGGACTGGCCCATCCGGCAATGGTCTTGAACGAGACGGTGACATTGGTCGGGGAAAGATTGGTGGCGATGGCGCCGCTGGCCCGAAAAGCGCCGCCATTGACCTGCCATTGGGCGCCGGCGCCGACCGCGTTGGTGGGAATGATCGTCACCTGCAAAGCGCCCGTGGTGGGGGGGGGAATGGCCGTGATCTGCGCAATCGGCCCAAAGCCGATGGGGAACTGGTTGAAGATCACCGCCTGCGCCTCCAGAATGTAGCTTCCGCTCTGCGCGGGCGTGAAAACGAAGCCGGGAGAGGAGGTGGCATTGGTGGAAAAGTTTGTCAACTGCAAAGTGTTGGTGACCAGGATGTTGTCAATGAACCAGCCTATCGGACCGCTGTTCGTCGGCCCGTAATAGAGGGAATAAACTCCATCCGGGTTTGGCGCCAAATGAAAATTGAAACGCAACAAAACTGA
>JBEKIA010000212.1:0-6359 GCA_050011995.1 Verrucomicrobiota bacterium | reverse complement strand
GATTCCATCAGACAGACCTGCCTTTTCCGCCGGTTTCGAGCATTTTTGATGAAAATCAACCCAAGTGGCTATACATGAGCTGTTTACGCTCCAAACGAGGCTTTTCCAATCAAGCCAAATCAAGGCTAATCAAGTTATTCTGATCTTAATCTCTCTCGGAGAAGGCGGGGCAGGATTAAGATTAGGATTAAGATTAAGAGGGGAAACCCAAAAAGTGAGAGGCGCCCCATGAACCGCCTCCGCCGTCTTTGGACTTTGCAAGCCGGGGGCTAAACTTTAAACTGCGGGCATGTTCGATTCTTTGAGCCAGAAACTGCAGAACGCGTTTCGCAATCTCCGCGGGCTGGGCAAAATCTCCGAGGCCAACGCCGGGGAGGCCCTGCGCGAGGTGCGCATGGCCCTGCTGGACGCGGATGTCAATTTCAAGGTGGCGCGCGATTTCATCGAGGAAGTCAAAAGCAAGGCGCTCGGGCAGGAGGTGACGCAGAGCATCCAGCCGGGACAGCAGATCATCAAAATTATCCATGACGAATTGGTGAAGCTGCTCGGCTCCTCCAACGCGGGGCTGGCCTTGAGCGGCAATCCCAGTTGCCTCATCCTGGCCGGCCTGCACGGTTCGGGCAAAACCACTTCCAGCGCCAAGCTGGCCCGCTGGCTGCAAAAGCAGGCGCGCCAGACGTTGCTGGTGGCGGCGGACGTGTACCGCCCGGCGGCGATGGATCAATTGGAAACCCTGGGCAAACAAATCGAGGTCCCGGTTTTCGCGCTGCACGGGGAAACGGATGTTTTGAAGATCGCCCGCCAGGCGCTGGATTTCGCCCGGCTGAACCACCGCAACACGCTCCTCTTCGACACGGCCGGACGGTTGCAGATTGACCAGCCGCTGGCGCAGGAACTGGTGCGCTTGCGGGACTTGATCCAGCCGCAGGAAATTCTTCTTGTCCTGGACGCGGCCACAGGCCAGGAAGCGGTCAATGTGGCGGCGCACTTTGACCAGGCGCTGCAGATCACCGGGGCGATCCTGACCAAGCTGGATGGCGACGCGCGGGGCGGCGCGGCGCTGAGTTTGAAGGCGGTGACGGGCAAGCCGATTAAATTCATCGGGACGGGGGAAAAGCTGGAGGAATTCGAGCCGTTTCACCCGGAGCGGATGGCCTCGCGCATTTTGGGCATGGGCGACGTGGTGAGCCTGGTGGAGAGGGCGGTCGAGGCGGTGGACCTGGACGACGCCAAGCGGATGGAGGAAAAAATGCGCAAGGGCCGGTTTTCGCTGGAGGATTTTCTGGAGCAGTTGCGGGCCATGAAGAAGCTCGGCTCGCTGGAAAGCCTGGTGGGGATGCTGCCGGGCGGGGCGGAGGCCATCAAGCGGGTGGACATGAACAAACAGGAAAAGGAATTCCAGCGGATGGAGGCGATTATTTGCGGGATGACGCCGCAGGAAAGGCGCGCGCCGCAAATCCTCAACGCCAAACGCCGGATGCGCATCGCCCGGGGCAGCGGCGTGCAGGTGTCCGATGTCAACAATTTGCTCAACAAATTCAACCAGATGCAGCAGATGATGAAGAACATGGGCAAATTCCAAAAGATGATGGGGCGGATGGGAGGGATGCCGGGGTTCAAGCGGTGAACGGTCAAAGGGAATTCCACCCTGAATCATGTGGGAACCGTTTCGGGACGGGGGGACTGCTTTACAAGCTCCGGCCCATGATTTAGGTTGATGCCCATGAAAACGGAAATGATCCGCCAGACAATCTTCGCCCTCAAACCGCCCATGAATTTCTACACCTCGGACGGCCGGGTGGTTTACATTGATCATCCGGAATCTGTAATCATCAGCGAAGCCTTGGTGGCGGTCGGGGCCGGTGTGGATGCCGAGACGGGGCTGGCGAGAGACATCCTTCTGCTCGCCCCCGATCATATCGTCCGTATTGAGCCGACAAGAAGGAAGCCATTGCGCAAGGTCGCATGAGGGTCGGGCGACACCTGAGCCGTGACTTTTTCCCGGGAAATCGAGTTTCGGCTCGACGGAGTTTCGCGCTGCCGGGACGATTCGAATCAGAAGGGCGCTCCGACGTTGATCTGGCGCGCCAGGCAGTAGGCGGCGTTGGCCACGTATTTTTCCGCCCAGCCTTTCAGGCCGGCGCGTTCTTCCGGGGTCAGGAGGCGCACGACCCTGGCCGGAGCGCCGAAGACGAGCGAGCCTTCGGGAATTTTCGTGTGCTGCGTCACCAGCGCCCGGGCGCCCACCAGGCATTGCGCGCCCAATTCCGCTCCATCCAAAATCACCGCTCCCATGCCGATCAGGCACTCGTCGCCCACCGCGCAGGCGTGAACAATGGCGCCATGGCCAACGGTGACGTAATTTCCCACCAGGCACGGCAATTCCTCGGCCAGATGGAGCACCGCGTTGTCCTGGATATTGGTGTGGTGGCCCACCACAATGCGGTTGATGTCGCCGCGCAAGACGGCGTTGTGCCAGACGCTGGCGGCCTCGCCCAGGACGACATCGCCCGTCACCACCGCGCCGCGGGCGATGTAAACATTTTTCCCCAGCGCCGGCTTTTGGCGCAGGAACTTGTCGAGTTGGCTTGATATGTTCACAGTTCCGGACGTATCCTTTAAAACGATCGCCGCGCCGGTGGCGGACCGCAATCATGGTAACACTTAAATTGAAATATTGAAGCTCAAAATCAAGGAATGCGTCAGTGACGACATGGAAAGGCAGGGCGAGACTCTGTCGAGCCGAAACTCGATTCCTGGGAAAAAGTCACGGCTCGACAGAGTCTCGCCCTACCACCAAGACGGACGCATTACAAACTCCAAACCGAGCCGCGTTATGCCAAAAGATGAGCCGGGCCGCGCCCCCAAATCCCCGCGCCGGAGGAAGCTGCTGCCGCGCTCCTTCAAGGAGCTGACGCCGAGCCGGCATTTCAATCCGCGGACCTTTTTTTACGAGCTGGTCTGGAAGGCATTGTTGACACGGCGCACGGGGGAGAACGTGCGGCCCAAGTTCCCCAAGCTGGCCCGCGGGCAGGCGGCCCTGACCTGGATCGGCCACGCTTCCTTTCTGGCGCAGTTCACCGATTTGAACGTGCTGATTGATCCGAATTTCGCCAACTGGCTTTTTCTCTTGAAGCGCATCCGGCGCGCCGGGCTGAAAATCCAGGACCTGCCTCCCATTGATCTGGTCCTTCTCACCCACGCCCACTTCGATCATTTTCATCGCCCCACCTTGCGCCGGCTGAACTCTCCGAAAATCGCCATTGTGCCGTGGGGCGTGGGCGATTTGGCCAAGAATCTGGGCTTCGGGCGCATCATTGAACTGCAATGGTGGGAGAGCTTTTCCCATCAGGGCTGGAAAGTCACTTTGACGCCTTCCAAGCACTGGGGCGCGCGGATTCTGCGGGATGATCACCGGGGTTATGGCGGTTTCCTGCTCGAGCATCAGGGCCGCCGGATTTACCACGCGGGGGACAGCGCCTATTTCGGCGGTTTTCGGGAGATCGGCCAAACCAGCCCGCCGGAAGTGGCGATGCTGCCGATTGGGGCCTACTATCCCGACAGTTTCCGTCACGTTCACATGGGGCCGGACGAAGCCATCCAAGCCTTCCGCGACCTCCAAGCCCAGTGGCTGGTGCCCATGCATTATGGAACGTTCCGGCTTTCGTTTGAAGACATGGATGAACCGCCGCGCTGGCTTCGGGAATTGGCCGCCTCCCATGGCTTGAGCCAACATTTGAGAATCCTGCAGGAAGGGATGCCGACCGTGTTTTGATTCTTGGAAGGCAGGGCGAAACTCTGTCGAGCCGTGACTTTTTCCCAGGAATCGAGATTCGGCTCGACGGAGTCTCTACCGTGAAAGAATGACGCATCGCTGCTTTTCCTGCCGCAATCGTAAAGCATGGGCGAATTGGCTTGCAGAGGGCGCCTTCCGCAAAATGCAAACCAACCGCCCACCCCATCGCAACATGGACAAAAAAAGGACGCGGCGGTAATAATTGCGTAACATTCGCGCCCTAGATTTGCGCCCATGAAAACAACCTATTCTTTGTCGGGCCGGGCAAAAACAATTTTGACCCTGCTTTCACTCGCAACTCTAACCGGCTCCGCGCCGATGGCGCGGGCCGCTTCGCCTTCCGAAACCCTGGAGCAAGCCATTTATTCGGAGGAAACCAAAGGCGACCTGGACGGCGCGATGATCCTGTATCAGCAGGTCATCGAGCAGGCCAAAACCAGCCAGGCCCTGGCCGCGCAGGCGCAGTACCACTTGGGCGTCTGTCAGTACAAAAAACAAAACTATGCCGCGGCTGCGGCCGCCTTTGAGGCGGTGGTCAAGGATTATCCCAGTCAAAAGGACCTGGTGGCCCTGGCGCGCGATTCCCTGGCGCACAACAACAATCTGCTCCCCGCCCCCTGGGCGGATGGGGAGGAGGAGCGGTTCGACATCAAACTGGGCGGCGGCCTCAAAGTCGGCTTCGGCGTCTGGACGGCCGATGCGGGGGAGAGCAACGGCCAAAAGATCTGGCAGTTCGGCCGCCTCATGACCGCGGCGGGAAGCGCGCAAGCCAGCCGCGTCGAAGTGGACGCCGCCACCATGAAACCGCTCCACAGCCGTTGGAAACATACCTTGCTGGGCGAGGCCGACGCCGTCTATTCGTCCGATCATGCGGACGTGAAAATGGCCGGAAAGGATGATGTCAAGAAGATTCACTTCGACAGCCTGGTCTATGACAATGAAGAGGGATTCCATTTGTTCCGGCGCCTGCCCCTGGCGCCGGGTTACAAGTCCACCCTCCAACTTCTCGCCAGTCTCGGCGGCGGGACTGTTGTGCCGCTAAACGTGGAAGTGACCGCGGTGGAAACGGTCAGCGTTCCCGCCGGAACTTTTCCGTGCTACAAACTGGACCTGAACATCGGCCAGGTTTTCTGGATCGCCACCAACGCGCCCCGCGAAATCGTCAAGATCGAGGCCGGCGGCGCGATCATGGAATTGACCGGGACGCGCCGGCGCAACCTTTCCGATCCTGTCAACTATGTTGATCCGGAAGGCTTCTCCCTCACCGCCCCGCCGGGCTGGCTCATTGGCTCCATCGCGCAGGAAAAGGCGAAGACGACGGTCGCGCTGCTGGATCCCGATGCCACGGGCGCCTGCCTGCTGAACTGGTCCAGTCTCGATGCCATCGAGCCAAAATCGGCCACCAACTCCGTCCGCGCCCTGGTCGAAACCGAGCTTGCCAACGCCGCCAAGGAATACAAAAACTTCCAAGTCCGCTCCAATAGCTGGCAGGAACGGACCCTGGCCGGACAACTGGCCCTGAGCGTCATGGCCGATTACCTGGACGGCGAGAAACCCCAGATCGCGTACAGGGTCACCGCCATCATCGGCGGCCATGCCGCCTCTTTCCAATTCTTGGTCCCGGCGACGGACTTCGATGTCTTTCGTCCCAAGGTCAACGCGATTGTGGATTCCTTTCTCCTGAAGTGAAGAAGAGGTTCCTGAGAAATTTCACGTTCAGCGTCAACCGGCCCGGCGGCGGCGGGATGACGCTGCTCCTGTTGCTGGTGGTGCTCGTCCCGTCGGTTTGCCTGCTCTGGTTCATGAACCGGGCGGTGCAAAACGAGCGGCTGGCCGTGCAACAAAAGCTGCTCGATCTTTACCAGGGACAGCTCACCCAAATGACGGAGTTATTAAAAAGGACCTGGCCGTACAAAGTTGACTGGATCGACGAACAGTGCGTTCAACCTGGGCCTCCGCGTGTATTTTCTGATTATGCGGGCGTCGTGGCGGATTCCTTTATTTGTTTCGATTCCACAGGAAGGATTTTATATCCAAGTCCAGCGGTGGCGCCGTCAGCCGAGTCCGTCGAACCGGCCTGGGCCGAAGCGCAACGTCTTGAGCCAAGCGACCCGGTCGCTGCCGCTGCCGCCTTTGGCCACCTATGCGAGACAACGACGAACGAAACCCTGGCCGCGCGCGCTTATCAGGCGCAGGCGCGATGCCTGCTGCAAGCGCGACAAACCAATGCGGCCCTGGATATTTTGACCCATCCTCTCGCGCAACAAAAATACCAGCGTGTTAGCGATCCGCAAGGCACGCTGATTGCGCCCAATGCCGAATTGATGGCCATCGAATTGATGCTCCCATCCAATCCCGCCCAAGCCGCGATTCTTTTCAACCGGCTGCAGTCACAGTTGAATGATTATCGTAATGACGGAATGCCTTCAGCCCAGCGGCGCTTTCTCATGCGCCGGCTTGAGCAATTGTTTCCGAGCGCGGCCAAGTTTCCAAGGCTGGAGGCCGAGGATCTCGCCGCGCAATATCTCGAATCCAACCCGGCCTTTCCGCCGCAACCCGGTTG
>JBEKIA010000211.1:0-6362 GCA_050011995.1 Verrucomicrobiota bacterium | reverse complement strand
ATACCTGAAACTCCCCGGCCCGGCGCCCCACCACAAGTGCTGGTGATAAATCCGTTCCGCCGCCGCATAATAGAAAACCCGCGCGTCGCCCTTGTCTATCAGGCTTCCTCCGAACCGATTTTCCACCGCGCCAAACTGTTGCATTAAAACCACCCCGGCCAGCGCCAAGGCTCCCAGCGCCAGCGCCCCGCGCCGCCAATAATCGGCCTGAAACAGCAGAACCACGCAAAACACCGCCAGGGTCGCCCCCATCGCCGTCAGGCCCCCCCGCGACTGCGACACCACCAGCCCCGCCATCATCACCAGCGCGCTGTAGCCCAGCAACACCTTCACCGTCGCGCTGAAACGGCCCAGCGCCGTATAAGCCAGCGCCAGCGGCAAAACCAGCTCCGTCAACCCCGCGAAACTGTTCGGATTGACATAGGTGCCGCTCCCCCGCAACGCATACGACGCCGGTTTGAGCACCTGCCACACTTTGGCATAGTGCGTCGTGAACTGGTAAAATGCGAAAAACGACTCCCCCGCCCCCACCGCGATCAACGCCACCGCCGCCGCCGCCGCCGATCCGCGCCGGTTCAGATTGTTGACGATCACAAAAAACAGCGCCCCATACACAATCACGCACTGCAAATTCTGCCGCGCCGCGTACTCCAGCTCCGCCAACTGGCAGCGCGCAATTGCGTAGAGCACAAACCCCAGCACCGCCCAGCAAATCGGAGGCCACAGCAGCCGGAATGGCCGCTGCGTAAAGAACCGCGCCCCCCACAACACCACCGCCAGCGCCGTCAAACCCTGGATCACCAAAAAGCCATACAAATGCGCCGCCTCCGCGCTGTCCGGTCTCACCCGCACCGCCCCGTAAGCCAGCGGTCCCCAGACCAGAATCGCCAGCACCGCCCCCACAATGCCCCGCTCGCACGCTTCGTCCGCTTTTTCCCGAAAGGAGGGGGCCGGGCGCCCGGCGGGATTTCCCCGCGAAGCCGGGGTCAATGGGGAAGGGTCGCTCACCGTAATGCGTCAGTGACGGAGGGGGAAAAGGCAGGGCGGGCAGTCCTCCCCCCCCGCGGCGCGCACGGAGTGCGCGCCCTGCCAGCCGAGACTGACGCATTACCGCTCACCCGAGATACTCGCGCGGGTCCGTGATGTGCCCCGTCAAGGCGCTGGCCGCCACCGTGGCCGGCGAAGCCAGGAAGACCTGCGATTCCTTGTGCCCCATCCGCCCCGGGAAATTCCGGTTCGTCGCGCTGATGCACTTGAGCGGGGAGTTGATGCGCCCGAACGTGTCCGCCGGCCCGCCCAGGCAGGCGGCGCATCCCGCGTTCTCCGTCATCCGCACCCCGGCGTCAATCAGAATTTGCCACACCGTCTTGTCCTCCCACCGCGCCGTCTGCAAATCCCGGACGATCTCCGGCGTCGCCGGGACCCCAAAGGTTTCGATCACCACCCGCTTCCCCCTCACCACCCGCGCGAATTCCAGAAAATCACTCGTCTTTCCCCCCGTGCAGGAGCCTACATAAGCCCGGTCCAGCTTGACCGCCCCCAATTCCCTGGCCAGCCGGCGGTTTCCGGGGTTGGGATGACAGGCCACTGTCGGCTCCAACTGCGCCAAATCCACCGTCATCTCGAAGGCGAACTTCTCCGCCGCGTCCCGTTCCACCGGCTCATAAGCCGTCTTGGTCCCGTTGAGCCGGCAGCGCGCGTCCACCGCCGCGCGGGTTTGATCATCGAACTCAAAAATGCCGTTCTTCCCTCCCGCCTCGATCGCCATGTTGGCCACCGTCATCCGGTCATCCATCGAGAGCCACCGGACCCCCTCCCCGTCAAATTGCATGGCCCGGTAGGTCGCGCCGTCAAAACCGATCTGCCCGATGCAATGCAAGATAATGTCCTTGGCCATCACCCCCCGTTGCAGCCGTCCTTCCAGCCGGAAGTGCATCGTCTCCGGCGCCTTCAACAACAACTTTCCCGTCCCCATCACAAACCCCGCGTCCGTGTTCCCGATCCCCGTCGCAAACTCATTAAACGCCCCCGCCATGCAGGTGTGCGAATCGGTCCCGAAAAGAATCTCCCCCGGCCGCGTATGCCCCTTTTGCGGCAGCGCCGTATGACACACCCCCGCGTAACGGGAGCCATGCTGCCGCTGCAACATCCCGCGGCCCGGGTCAAACTGCCAGGTCCCGTTCGGATCATCAATCACGTCGTAGAAATACGGCAAATCCTGGTCCCGCGCGAACTGCCGCAAAATATCCACATTCCGGTTGGAGAGGGAATCCGCCGTAAAAATATAATGGTCCGGAATGATGACCACCTTGTGCCGGTCCCACACTCTGGCCTTGGCCCCAAACTCCCGTTGAAAAACGCCGATCGTCCCCGGCCCGCACACATCATGCGTCATGAGAATATCGGCCTGCGCCCAGACATTCTCGCCGGCCTGGACCGATTTTTTCCCCGCTGCGCGGGCCAGTATTTTTTCAGTCAATGTCATAAATCCCCGTTACAGTACCCGCTCCCGCCCGCGCCCGCAATCCCGAACATGGCCCTCCGGGCGCTCTTCTCCAGTTTCATGGGCGACAAATTGTCTGATGTCTGGCAAGAGAGGGGTGCAAAAAACCAAGAAAAGGTTTGGCAAGCCGCGCCCCCCGCGGCCATAGTTCCCCTCAATTATGCTTACTAAGAAACCATTTCTTCGGGCGGCTGTCTCAGCCGCGGCACTCACCCTTTCGCCCCGCGTATTTGCCGGGGAAGCCGACATCAACATTCCCGATCTGACCGCCGTGCAATTTAGCGAGCTGGGCGGCATCCACGGCACCACGCTGATGTACGCGGGCCTGTTCGTCTGCCTCATCGGCGCGATCTTCGGCCTGGTGCAATACTTCCAGACCAAGGCCCTGCCGGTGCATGAAAGCATGGCCCAGGTTTCGGAGACGATCTGGGAGACCTGCAAAACCTACCTCTTCACCCAGGGCAAATTCCTGGCCATCCTGTGGGTGCTGATCGCCGGTTGCATGCTGTATTATTTCGTCGGCCTGCAAAGCAAGGCCATCGGCGATGTGGTCATTATTTTGCTCTGCTCCATCCTCGGCATTCTTGGCTCCTACGGGGTCGCCTGGTTTGGCATCCGCATCAACACGGTGTCCAATTCCCGCACCGCTTTTTCCGCCCTCAAAGGCGATCCGTTCCGCACTCTGGGCATTCCGCTGCGTTCGGGCATGAGTGTCGGCTTGTTGCTGGTGGCGGTGGAATTGTTTTTTATGATTTGCATCCTGATGTTTTTGAAGGAACTGGCCGGCCCCTGCTTCATCGGCTTCGCCATCGGCGAATCGCTCGGCGCGTCGGTCCTGCGCATCTGCGGCGGCATTTTCACCAAAATTGCCGACATCGGCTCCGATCTGATGAAAATCGTCTTCAAGCTCCCCGAAGATGATCCCAAGAATCCCGGCGTCATCGCCGATTGCACCGGGGACAACGCCGGCGACAGCGTCGGGCCGACGGCGGATGGCTTTGAAACCTACGGGGTGACGGGGGTGGCGTTAATCACTTTCCTCGCGCTGGCCCTGGCGGACAAGGTGAACCAGCCCACTTGCGCGACGCTCATTATCTGGCTGTTCGTCATGCGCGCCCTGATGATCGTCACCTCGCTGTTTTCCTATTTTGCCAACCAATGCTTGAGCAAGGCCATGTTCGGCGGCAAGAAGGACTTCGATTTTGAAGCGCCCTTGACCCATCTGGTCTGGATGACTTCCGCCGTGTCCATCGCCGTCACTTTCCTCGCCAGCTACTTTCTGCTGGGCGATTTCAAGGACGGCGCCGGAGTGGCGCAGCCTGGTTTGTGGTGGGTGCTGTCCATCATCATCAGTTGCGGCACGGTGGCGGGGGCGCTGATCCCGGAATTCACCAAAATCTTTGTCAGCACCAACTCGCGCCACGTCAAGGAAGTGACCAACTGCTCCAAACACGGCGGCGCCTCCCTCAACATCCTCTCCGGCTTCGTGGACGGCAATTTTTCCGCCTTCTGGATGGGGCTGGTCATCATGGTTCTCATGGCCGCCTCTTATTACTTTTCACAAAACCCGGCGTTGCACGCCTTCCTGCCGGAGAAGTTCGCCTTCGCCAAGCCGATCTTTGCCTTCGGCCTTGTCGCCTTCGGCTTCCTCGGCATGGGACCGGTCACCATCGCCGTGGACAGCTACGGCCCGGTCACCGACAACGCCCAATCGGTCTATGAACTGAGCCAGATCGAAGCGCGCAAAGGCATCAAAGAGGAAATCAAGCGCGACTTCGGATTCGACGCGGACTTTGAGAACGCCAAGTATCAGCTCGAGAAAGGCGACGGCGCCGGCAACACTTTCAAAGCGACGGCCAAACCGGTGCTCATCGGCACGGCGGTGGTGGGCGCGACCACCATGGTCTTCGGCATCATCATGCTGTTGCAAAAGATGTATGACCTTCAGGTGGCGTCGGGAGCGGCCGGCCCGTTCAAACCGGTCATTGACGCTTTGAGCATTGTCCAGCCGGAAATCATCCTGGGCCTCATCATGGGCGGCGCGGTCATTTATTGGTTCACCGGCGCCTCCTGCCAGGCGGTGGTGACCGGCGCGTATCGCGCGGTCGTTTACATCAAGGAACATATAAAACTGGACGCCACCACGGCTGCCGTGAAAGACAGCAAGGAAGTCGTCCGCATCTGCACCGTGTATGCCCAGAAAGGGATGTGGAACATCTTCATTGTCGTGTTCTGCTTCGCTCTCGCGCTGCCATTCTTCAATCCTTACTTCTTCATTGGCTACCTGATCGGCATCGCCTTCTTCGGCCTCTTTCAGGCCATCTTCATGGCCAATGCCGGCGGCGCGTGGGACAACGCCAAGAAAATCGTCGAAGTGGACATGCGCCAGAAAGGCACCGAGCTCCATGCCGCCACCGTCGTGGGCGACACCGTGGGCGATCCCTTCAAGGACACCTCCTCCGTGGCGATGAACCCCGTCATCAAGTTCACGACCCTCTTTGGCCTCCTGGCCACCGAGATCGCCGTCACCTCCAAAGACCAAAGCCTCAAGACGGGCATAGGCGTGTTCTTCTTTATCATCGCCCTCATCTTCGTCTATCGCTCCTTCTACTGCATGCGCATCCCCGAAGAAAAGGCCGCCGCCTAAACCTTGCCGAAAATACCGCCCGCGCCACGCCCCCAAAATCGGTCTAAGAGCCTGCTTTATCACTGCGAGGAGGGCTGCGGCGAGGGATTTTGGCTGTGGCCAAGGCGGCGACGCCGGAGCATCCCCGCAGCGGGCTGTGACGGCGGAGCCAACGCAGGCCACGGACAAAATAACCGCCGCCCAGAGGGTTTTCGCGGAAAAGGCCGTCTGGCATCGTTGCTCCTCAGTCGAAGATCCAGAAGGGGTATTCTCCTTCGTTGCGCCTCGTCATGCAGCCTTTTCCCCGAAAACAGCACCCCTTGTAGTGATAAAACAGGCTCTCACCTCTGGCCGGTCCGGGCAAGCCGCCGGCCTTACGCCTGCCTGCCTGCCGCCAGGCAGGCCCGCCAGCCCGCAGGCGGCGGCCCCCGTCTCACCCACGCGAACCGTGGCCGGGAATACATGGCGCGGGATGTCTGCCAGCGGGAGTGGTTTGCAGGTCACTCCCATCAGGTGATAAAGCGGGGAGAATAGGCCTTGCTTTTCAGCATCAAAAGGCCGATATATATTGCATCTTCTCGCAATTGCGATTGGGTGATCCGAAAGGGTTGCCCTATTTTTTTGCCCACTCGGACTGTCGTTAGGCCATCCCGCATCAGTTTTCAATTCCGTTTCTTTCCTCGTGAGGGCAATGCCAAATCGGCAACCCCATCGTTTGGACCGATGATGGCTGCTCCTTCTTGGAAATCAAGCACTCCGCTCCATTCCAGCGCCGCCCGGTGAGGACTGACACCGGGACGTGACACCGGGACGGGATGGGACGAAGAGGGATCGCCTCAAAACCGCAAAAAGTGCAAATAGTGAGGACTGACACCGGATCAGGCCGCAATTTGGGCGCTGTTTATGCGAAGCGCCGGCAATCCGGTTATGGTCCTTGTAATCCGAAATGGAAGCCCTGGACGAAGGAAGAGAAATCGCTATTGGGCAAATGTCGGATGCCGTCCAAGTGTCAGTCCTGAATGGCCCTTAGTTAATGCGTAAATCGTTGCAAATCAATGGGATCCGTGAGTGTCCAGAAATGACCCAAAGCCAGAGTCTCCATGCGCCTCCGAGGGAAACCACCAAAGGAATTTTCCTGCGTCTGCGCCACGACGGACAAGGGCCTCATGTAAGACGCTCTATATCAACATGTTATCAATCAAATTCCTTATCTAAGGGCCATTCAGGACTGAC
>JBEKIA010000210.1:0-6381 GCA_050011995.1 Verrucomicrobiota bacterium | reverse complement strand
GAAATTGCTCGACAATAGCGCCATATTTTATTAGACATACCGGCGTAATACGCCAAAAACCAATCACGCCGGCAAATGTCCAATTATCTTCAGCTTAAAAATCTCTGCTGAAAGGGTTGTGAATCCTCTGAATTCTCACCCAGGGTAGCGTGAAGCGCGCGACCCTGGGCTGGAAGCTCCAATCGCGTTGCGATTGACAAGACCAACGGCAACCTCCCCAATATCACTTGGTATTCCACCGAAAACAGCGAGGAACCTTTTTTTGCTTCCAACGGCTGGAACATGCGGGGGCGCATGTGCTCCCCGGAACTGGTTGCGCCTGCCTTTTGCCGTTGCCGATTCCTCTTTCCATTTACCGCTTGCCGCGGCAGCAAAATATGGCTACGGTTTGGCAGGAAACGTAGAGCGATGGTTTGAGGGTGGTCATAACGTGACGTCATGCAGGCATTACCAGCCATAACCCAGCCGGAAACCGCCGCCGGAATTGGCGGCGCTGACACCGCCGCCACGATGGGCGCGCGGGGCCTGGAGCCTCTTCCGGCCCGGCGGGAGCGGATGGTCCGCGCCCTGAATTGTCGGCCGGTGGACCGCCCGCCGGCGTGGCTGATGCGCCAGGCGGGACGCTGCCTGCCCGAATACCGCGCCCTGCGGGAAAAGCATTCCTTCGTCGAGTTGATGCGCGCGCCCGAACTGGCGGCGGAAGTGACCTTGCAGCCGGTCCGCCGATTCGGGTTCGATGCCGCCATCCTCTTCAGCGACATCCTGGTCGTGCCGGAGGCGATGGGACAGCCGTTCCGATTTCTGGACCAGGGCGGCGTTCAAATGGAAAAGCCGCTGCGCGATGTGGCGGACATCCGCAAGCTCCAGGAGGAGGGGGTGCCGGACCGCCTTCCCTACGTGGCCGCCGCGCTGAAAAGGATCCAACGCGATTTGCGCGGCCGCGCCGCGCTGCTGGGTTTCGCGGGTTCGCCGTGGACGCTGGCGAATTTCATGCTGGAAGGCGGGAGCGCAAAGCGGTTTCTCAAGGCGCGGGAGTTGTTCGGGCGGGATCGCAGCGCCTCCAATCTGCTGGCCGCGAAATTAACGGCGGCAGTAACGGATTTTCTGCAAATGCAGATCGCCTGCGGCGTGGACGCGGTTCAGATCTTCGACAGCGCGGGCGGCGATTTGCCGGCGTCCGACTTTGAGGCGGCCTCGGGGCGGTGGATGCAGGAAATTGTTTCCAAACTCGGCGGCCAGGCCCCGGTGATTGTGTATTCCAAGGGGACGCGGGCCTGGGACGCGCTGGCAAAAATCGGGGCCAACGTCATTGGAATTGACCACGAAGTCGCGCTGGAGGAGGCCGCGCGGCGGCTGCCCCAGGACACGGGCATCCAGGGGAATCTCGACCCGGCGTTGCTGTCCGGCGCGGAGCCGGACACGGTGGCGGCTCAAACGCGGCGCTTGCTGGAACTGATGCGCGGCCGCAACGGATATATCTTCAATCTCGGCCACGGCGTGCCGCCCAACGCCCGGATGGAAAATCTCCAGGCGCTGGCCGACACCGTCCAAAACTTCGTATGAGCAAACTCAACGTCAATCTGGATTTGATTCAAAAGTACAACGTGCCGGGGCCGCGTTACACCAGCTATCCAACCGCCCCCCAGTTCACCGATCAAGTCACCTGGCCGGAGGTGGCGGCCAAGATCGCCCTGGCGCAACCAAGCGGGCGCGGGCTGTCGCTTTATTTCCACATCCCCTTTTGCGAGTCGCTTTGCTGGTTTTGCGGCTGCACGACCGTTATCACGACCCAGCACGAGCAGGGCACGCTTTACCTCAAGTACCTGGACAAGGAAATGGAGCTGATGAGCGCCCGCATCAATCCGCGGCGCCAAGTGGTGCAATTGCACTGGGGCGGCGGCACGCCCACCTTCCTGACGCCGGCCGAAATCCGCTCGCTCGGCCAATCCATCCGCAAGTATTTCCATCTGGCCCCCGACATCGAGGCGGGAGTGGAGATTGATCCGCGCCGCCTGACCCGCGATCACGTCGCCGCCTTGCGCGAGGTGGGGTTCAACCGGGCTTCCATTGGCGTGCAGGATTTCAATCCCGAGGTGCAAACGGCCGTGCATCGGATTCAGCCGCTTGAGGACACCGAGCAGGCCATGCAGTGGGCGCGCGCCGCCGGTTTTCCCTCGGTCAACCTGGACTTGATTTACGGTTTGCCGCGCCAGACGGTCGAGTCGTTCGAGAAAACCCTGGACGAAATCCTAAAGCTGGGGCCGGACCGGCTGGCGGTATTCAGTTATGCGCATGTGCCGTGGATGAAGCCGGCGCAAAAAATTCTCGAGCAGCAAGCCGCCCTGCCCAGCGCCGAAACCAAGCTCAACCTCCTAAAACTGGTCATCGAGAAGCTGACGCAAAATGACCGTTACACCTACATCGGCATGGATCACTTCGCCCGGCCCGCCGATGAACTGGCGGTCGCCCAGCGCCAGAAGACCTTGCAGCGGAATTTCCAGGGATACAGCACCAAAGGCGGGGCGGACATTTACGCTTTCGGCATGTCGGCCATTTCGCAGGCCAACGGCATCTATTGGCAGAACATCAAGGACTTGCCCGCTTACTATAAGGTCCTGGATTCCGGCTGGGAGCCTTTTGCCAAAGGTTACATTTTGAGCGGCGACGACAAGATTCGCCGCCATACCATCATGCGGCTGATGTGCGACATGAGCCTGGATTACGGCGCGCTTTCCAAGGACCTGGAGATTGACTTTGCCCGCTATTTTCACGCCGAATTGGAGTCCTTGACAGACCTGGAACAGGACGGCCTGTTGCGGCGCGGGGCCGACGGGCTGGCCGTGAGCGACACGGGCCGGCTTTTCATCCGCAACATTGCCATGCGCTTCGATCGCTACCTTCCGGCCGCCAGGGAACGGCGCTTTTCCAAAACGATATGAAGCCGGTTGCCATTCTCGGCGGCGGCATTACCGGCCTGGCGGCCGCCTTTTGTCTTCGGCAGCGCGGCATCCCCGTCCTCCTGCTGGAAGCCTCCGATCGCGTCGGCGGTGTGATCCAATCGGCGCGCCGCGACGGGTATCTGGCCGAATTTGGCCCCAACAGCATTCTGGAAACCTCCCCGCTCATTTCCGATCTGGTGCGCGACACGGGATTGGAATCGCGCCGCCTCTATTCCAGTCCGTCCGCGGAAAAGCGCTACGTGGTGCGCGACAAAAGGCCGGTGGCCATTCCCGCTTCCGCGGCCGGCTTTCTGACGACCCCCCTGTTTTCGTTCCCGGCCAAGCTGCGGGTCCTGGCCGAGCCGTTCATCCGGCGGGCGCCGGAAGATGTGGAAGAATCCATTGCCCAATTTGTCCTGCGGCGGCTGGGCCGGGAATTTCTGGATTACGCCATTGATCCGCTGGTGGCCGGAATTTACGCCGGCAATCCCCGGCTCCTTTCCGTTTCGCAGGCCTTTCCCAAACTTTACGCCCTGGAGCAACGCTATCGTTCGCTGTTCGTGGGACAAGTCCTGGGAGCGCGCGCGCGCAAGCGCAGCGGAGAAGTCTCCAAACAAAACGCGAAGAAGTTCTCCTTCGATGACGGCTTGCAGGTGCTCATTGACGCGCTGCAAGCCCGCCTGGCGGGAGCCATTAGAACCTCCGCGCCCATTCGGGGTTTGCGGCGCGCGGAGGAGGGCTGGTTCCTCGAATTGGAATCTGGAACGGACGGCGGCCCGATAGCTTGCGAGGCGGTTCTTCTGGCCCTGCCGAGCCACAAAATCGCGTCCCTGCGGATTCTCACCACTCCGGCCGTGGAGGTTTCGCCGCTGGCCGAAGTTTATTATCCGCCGGTGGCCTCGGTCGTGCTGGGATTTCGCCGCGCCGATGTCGCCCATCCGCTCGATGGATTTGGCATGCTCATTCCGGAAAAGGAACACTTTAACATCCTGGGCGCGCTCTTCTCCTCGTCGCTCTTTCCCAATCGCGCCCCGGCAGGCGATGTGGTCATCACCTGTTACATCGGCGGCGCGCGCGCTCCCCTCCTGCCGCTCAACACGCCCGAGGCGCTGGCGGACCTCGCCGTCAAGGACCTCGAAACCATTTTGGGTGTCCGGGGCCGCCCGGTGTTTCAGCATGTCGCCGTCTATCGCCACGCCATTCCGCAGTACAACCTCGGATTCGGAAAAATCCGCGCCTTGTTCAACGACATGGAATCGAAGGCCCCGGGCTTGTTTGTGGCCGGACACGCCCGGGACGGTGTTTCCCTGGGCGATTCCATTGTCTCCGCTCACAAAGCGGCGGGGAGAATCCAGACGTTTTTGGCCGCAAACCCCAAGCCGCTTCGCTCCCAGGACCACCCCGTTGTCGTATGAACACCCGATCCGATGTAGCGGCGGTCTATGACCGTCGCAAAAAGGAGACCAGCCATCCCGTTGCCGGCAATGCGTCGGTGACCGAGGGGAAAAAGGTAGGGCGGGCAGTCCTCTGCCCGCCGCGGCGCGCACGGAGTGCGCGCCCTGCCACCCAAGACCGACGCATTACCGTTGTCGTATGAACACCCGAGCCGTGCTGCTGGTCAATCTGGGTTCGCCCGATTCCCCTTCCGTCGAGGATGTGCGGGCCTATCTGGGTGAATTTCTCATGGATGGCCGCGTCCTGGATGTGTTCTATCCGGTGCGCTGGTGCATCGTTCATCTGACCATTTTGCCCCGGCGCCCCGCCCAATCGGCCGCGGCCTACAAAAAAATCTGGACCTCCGAAGGCTCGCCCCTGGTGGCCATCGGCCAAAAGGCGCGGGCGGCGCTGCAAGACCGCGCCGGTCTGAGGGTGGAACTGGCCATGCGTTATCGCCACCCGTCCATCCCCTACGCCATCCGCAAGCTGCGGGACGAAGGAGCCCGGGAGTTGCTGCTCATCCCGCTTTTTCCCCATTACGCCATGTCCAGCTATGAAACCGCCGTAGAGCGGGTCCGGGAAGTCATCGCGCAAGATGCGCCGGACATGTCCCTGACGGTCGCGCCGCCGTTCTATGATCATCCCGATTACATCCGGGCCATGACAGCCAATGCGTCGGAGTGTTTGAAACAAGATTACGACCACTTGCTGTTCAGTTTTCACGGCTTGCCCGAGAGACACATGCGCGTGTCCGACCCCAGCGGCAGCCATTGCCTGACGCGGCCGGATTGCTGCGGGGAGGGCTGTCCGGTGCTGGCCACCTGCTATCGGGCGCAGTGTTTCAGAACCGTGGAAGCCATTGCGCGCCTGGCCTCGATTCCAAAAGACAAACATTCCATTGCCTTTCAATCCCGTTTGGGACGCCAGCCGTGGCTCAAACCTCATACCGATATTGTGCTTGAAGAATTGGCCAGGGCCGGAATCCGCAAGCTCCTGGTCCTCTGCCCTTCCTTCGTGTCGGACTGCCTGGAAACGCTGGAAGAAATCGGCATTCGCGGCCGTGAATCTTTTCGCGCGGCCGGCGGCGGGGAATTGACCCTGGCCCCCTGTCTAAACACCCATCCCCTGTGGATCACCGCGCTGGACAACATGGTCAAGACCTGGCTGGGCGGCCTGTCGCCGCGCCGCCCGCCCGCGCCGGCCTTTGCCAGGGATGTCAACCATTGAAACTCATCAGCCCGGCGTTTGGGCGGTTGGTCCAGGTGGGCAAGGAAGGTAGGGCGGGCAGTCCTCTGCCCGCCGCGGCGCGCACGGAGTGCGCGCCCTACCACCCAAAGATTGCCGCAGTATGCCGGCGGCAGGGAGCGCCGCTCCTGATTCGGGTTGCGCTTGCCGCGGCAAGATTTGGCCGCCAAGAAAGCGGGTGTTTTTGGCAAAATGCGGGGAGCGCGAAGGCGGATGGAATGGGAGAATTGCTCTATGAGCACGCGCCTATGCAGGTTATCGGCGCCGAAGCAGGTCGGCAGGCTGCCATGCGCAACCGCGCCCGCGCGCCGCGATGTTGTACAGCCGGGAGCAGGGGAAACCATCCCCAGCCGGACGGATGGACTGCTTGCCAAGCCGCCGCCCGCCGCGGACATCGGGGTTGCTGCGTTGCCCCGGGATTTGTTGTCGCCGGAACAGATATGGCGATATTCGACCGCTTCGCATAACGAAGGTCCTCTAAACGATTAATTTCTCGAGCCGGATGCGTTCGTCCAGCGGACTTCCGTCGCGCCGTTGCGCGGCAAAGACCCACAGCGCGGCCAGCCGCAACCAAAGAAAATGAACCACGGATTGCAGGGTTGCACGGATTGGGAATGGATTCAGACAGCACGACTTTGATCCGTGTCATCCGTACCACTAAAGCGAAGAATCACGCAATTCCAAGAAGATTTTCTCCCGCGGAGGCCAGAGAGCACGGAGAAACGGGTTTTGACAGGATGAACAGGATGAACAGGATTCA
>JBEKIA010000209.1:0-6429 GCA_050011995.1 Verrucomicrobiota bacterium | reverse complement strand
AACTGGCGGACAACGCTGAATTTGGAGGCGGTTGGAAGTTTTATGTTTTTCATGACCTGCCGTGTGGCAGGTTTTCATCAAATTTCCAACCATTTTTTCTAAATTCCTGTGGGATGGCAGTGAAATATGTATGATTGATTCCATTGCTTCTTTGAGACGCGCAGGCGGAATATGTTCCAAAGATTTTCGACTTTTCTTGATAGCCGTGCCGCAGTTTCAGGATAGTGATCAGGGCAACCAAAAGAAAGAAAATGTCATTACGGGTTTGGCGCCAGACCAATTCTGTAATACTGGGAATTGGTCGGAACAAAGGCGTCGGTCACCTGAACTGGACTGCCGGATGCGACGTTTGTGCTGAGGGAAACCCAACTGACCAGATTCGAGGATTTCTGAACCACATAGGTGAGTCCTGGATTGGCGTTGTAGCTGAACGTAAATTGGCCGTTCGCAACCGATGGCACGGAGTTGGAGACAGCGACCGGATTGACGACGCTGATGTTCACGACCGCCGAAGTGGTGGAGAGTCCAGCCGCGGTGGCCACGGCGGTCAGCGCGTAGGAATTGGCGGAAAGATTGTTCGCGGTGACGGCGAACGGAGAAACCGTGGCCGACCCCAATAAGGTGGAACCGCTGAAGAAACTCACGTTGGTCACAGAACCCTTCACTACCGAGGCGCTGGCGGTAATCTGCACGTTCGCAGGGGCCGCAAAAACAGCGCCGCCTGCCGGATTTGTAATCGCTACCGACGGAGGAGGCACGACACTGATATTCACCACTGCGGAAGTGGCAGAGACTCCAGCCGCCGTCGCCACCGCCGTCAGAGCGTAGGAGGCGACATGCACACCGGAAAGCGTCACGCTGAAAGGAGTAACCGTTGCAGAACCTGCCAAAACGCCGTTGGTGAGAAAGGCCACATTAGTTACAGTCCCACCGGTAACGCTGGCGCTGGCTCCGATGGTCACGGTGGCGGGAGCGGCAAAAATGGTTCCGTTGGCCGGGTTGGTGATGCTCACCGTCGGCGCGGGGGCATTGACCGTGATACTCACGACCGCAGAAGTGGCGGAGACACCGGCCGCGGTGGCCACCGCAGTGAGAGAATAAGTGCCCGCCGCCAGATTGTGGGCTGTAATGGTGAATGGGGAACTTTGGGCTGAACCCAACGAGGTCGCGCCGGCAAAAAAGGCGACGTTGGTGACAGTCCCGCTGCCGACCGAGGCGCTGGCCGTGATGGACACGCTGGCTGGAGCTGTAAAAGCGGCTCCGTTGGTCGGGTTGGTCAGGCTGACCTCCGGCGTCGGCGGCGCCGCTGCCGCCGGCGTGGAACGCGTGTACGAAAAACCGCCGGCTCCTTGGGCGCCCCAGGCGGTAAATTCAATCGAGATGTAAATATCATCCGTGATGAGATGCAACACGGCTTGCTGGCCAACGCCATCCGGACCGTGCTCCACGGAATCCCAACTGCCGTATGAGAGTGTGGCGTAGTTGGCTATGGACCCAAAGGCCCACTCCGTATCCGTCGGGTCCGTATCAGGACCCTTATCGAACGAGCTTTCATCAACAGCGTTGAAGAGACCCTCGGTGGAAGCCCGCGTTAGCGCCACAAGCGCCGTAAGCTGGTCTTCGCTGTTGGGGTCCGAAGGTGTGTAAGGTTGCGATTGGACATAGTTGGTAAGCGGGCCGGTCCAGACCGTCTGGGCGTTGGCCAGAGGTGCTTCGAGCACGACTAAAGCCAGCGCGGAGCGCTTCAAAAAATGCAATAAAACTGAATAGAAGGTTTGTTCTTTCATATGCCGTTAGATGTGCGACAACGAAATTTGTTCCCGAAACACTTGTTTTTTCATGTCCCTCAGCTTTTCCCAGCGATGAATCCTTACCAATGCGGGGTAATCCAGTGAGTCATGGGCAGAAGTTGGCTCGGAACAGTCCCTTGATTCCGGATCGTTTTCACAAACTCTTTTGACATGCGATGAACGGCCCGCTGATTTGTTCCAAAAAAGTCTGGCCTTTATTGGGATGGTTTAGGAAATTGGATGAAATCGCGTCCAAATTGATTTTGGTCGGAACTTTTTGCAGGTTCGCGACTCTTAACCACACAGAGCTGTATGCCAGGCCCGGATTTTGAAACGGTGGTGGCCGCCTATTATGAGCCGCTTTACCGGTTCGCCATCAGTTTGACGCGCTCGGAAGCGGATGCCTGCGACCTGGCGCAACAAACCTTTTATATGTGGGCGACCAAAGGCCATCAATTGCGCGATCCGTCGAAGGTCAAGTCCTGGCTTTTTACCACGCTGCATCGCGCCTTCCTGGAATCACGGCGCGCCCAGATCCGCTTTCCTCTTTGCGAACTGACGGAAACCGACGCGGACCTGCCGGTCATCCTGCCCGAAGCGGCCCGCCAATTGGACGCCCTGCAAGCCGTGGAGGCGCTGGGCCAGGTGGATGAAGTCTATCGCGCGCCGGTGGCGCTTTTCTATCTGGAAGATTGTTCCTACCAGGAAATCGCCGAGATTCTGGAAGTGCCCATCGGCACCGTCAAATCCCGCATGGCCCGCGGTTTGGCGCAACTCAAGCACATCTTCGCCGGGAGCAACCCGGCCCGGAACCGGCCCGGAGCTTCCCATGACTAACCACGAAGGCAGAGAAATCCTCGCGCTCTTCCGCCCGGGCACGGCGGACGAGCGGGACGCCGCCTTCGACCAGGCCAGGCAACTGGCCAAAACCGACCCGGACCTCGCGCGCTGGTTTGACCAACATTGCCAGGCCTATCTTGTCCTGCGCCGCAAATTTCAATCCATCCCGATTCCGCCCGGGTTGATGGAGCAGATCCTCTCCGAGCAAAAAATCCGGCGGCCATTTTTCCAAAAGTATTCAGGACCCCTCTGGGCGGCTGCCGCGGCCGTGGCGTTGCTTTTGAGCATCGAATCCGGTTTCTGGACCGCACATTTTTCATCCGGCGGCTATCCGGCCTACCGCAAACGCATGACCGAATCCGCTCTGCGTGGGTACAACATGGAATTGACGCAGAAGGATCCGGACCTGATTCGCCATTATTTCATGGAGAAGAATGCGCCGGCGAACTACTCCCTGCCTGCCGGGCTGAAATCGGCCGCCGTGGCCGGTTGCGCGGTATCAAGCTGGCAAAAGAATCCGGTTTCCATGATCTGTTTCCAATCGGGGCGTCCGCTTCCTCCGGGCGATCAAAGTGATCTCTGGCTCTTCGTCATTGACCGCAAGGCCGTGGACAACGCCCCGGCCAACGCGGCCCCGGTGTTCGCGCGGGTGAACAAGGCCACCACGGCCAGTTGGTCGGACGGAGAGCACAGCTACTTGCTGGCGGCGGTGGGGGACGAGGCCTTTCTTCGAAAATACCTTCAGTAATTGGCCTCCGGACCGAGGGCCACGCTCATGTGGGCGATGACCCAGTTGAAGTCGCGCGGATCGTCCGAGACATCTATCGGCAGCCCGGCGGCGTCGGGCAACGGCGGCGGCTTGGTGCTGGCGCATTTCCAGATATAGGTTTCGGCGTGTCCGTCGGCGTAGGAAAAAGCGGCCCCGCCGTTGTGCCAGGAAGCCGGCAGGCGGATCCATTCGGGATAAGAGCTTCGGTTGACAAAGTAGCCGTCGGAAACGCTGTCCGGATGCTCGTCCAGAAACAGGAAGATGCGGGCGGGGGCGGGGATGGAAGTCAAGGTGAAAAACTGCGCGTAGCCCGGATTATTGGTATTGACTCCAGAACTGGAAAGCTCGCCCGCGTCCCCCACCGAGGCGTTCATGGAATAGCTCCGCGCCCGGCCGGTCCAGCCGGCCGCGCTTTGCAGCGCGCTGAGGGCAAAGTCCGAAGGGCAGCGATAAGAGGCGGTGGCCCGGGCCACATAAGGTCCCAGGGCCGCTTCGCTCAGATAGGCGAGGTTTGTGTTGTCGCTCGTCAACTCCCAGTCCAGCACGCCGGCCGCCCAATTGAGGTTGGTGCGCGCGGCCGCGCCCGCGAGATTGTAGGCCAGGCGCTGGGAATGTTCGTCCGCGTACATCAGCCACCCCAACACCAGTTGCTTGTTGTTATTTTGGCAGAATATGCTTCGCGCCCTGGCCTTGCTCCCGGCCAGCGCGCTGAGAAGCAGGCCGGCCAAAATGCCAATGATGGCCCCCGCCACCAGCAACTCCATCAGCGTGAAACCACCGCCCCGGGGACGAACGCCGCGCATGGAGCCGGGAAGGCTCCGCCACTCTTCTCCCTCCCGCCCGCGCAAACGCGGAAGAGAGGGCCGGGGAGACGGCGATGCCGGCCGGCTTATCGGCAGTTTCATGGTTCGTAGCACAGGAATTTGGCCGCTCATGCGCCAGTTGACGGCCGCCTAAACCATAGCACCAAACGCCGGAAGTTGCCAGTCCTGCCATGCGTCCTGCCATGCGCCGCCGGCGCCCCATCACCGCCCCTGGCTGGGCGCTTGGGTGAAGGTGTCCTCGGGCGCGGTGATTTTGTCCAGGCCGGGGCCGGTGGCGTTGGCCAGGGTCAGGAATGGCCCGGCGTAACCTGTCACATGAATGTCGCGCAGGCCGGCGTTGCGGACGTTCTCCAGGCGGATGGCGCGGCGGCAGACGCCGGAAACCCCCGCCAGGGAAAGTCCGTCCAGCGGCTGGTCCGGGGAAAGGAGATGCGCGTCCAGCAGGGTTTGCACGCTGACCTGAATGTTGGAGAAGGCGATTCCGCGCGCCTGGGTCAGCCCGGCCGGGCCGGGGACGGGTTCTTCGTCTTTAATTCCCTTGTCCAGCAGATCAATGACCAAAAAGGCGCTGGCGCGGCAATCCAGGTTGCTGCCCCGGATGTCTTCCACCAAGCCGCCGCGGTCCTCCCGGCTCTTGATGAAAATGCTGTTGGCCCCGCTGGTGAACACGCAGTCTTCCATGACAACGTGGCGGATTCCCCCGGAAAGTTCGCTGCCGATGGCCACGCCGGCGAAGGCGCTGCCCAATGTGCAATGGCTGATCACCACGTCCTCGGTGGGCCGTCCGAGGCGCGCGCCTTCCGCGCCGCGGCCGGACTTGAGGGCGATGGCGTCGTCCCCGGTGTCAATATCACAATGCTCGATGCGGACGTGCCGGCACGAATCCACGTCAATCCCATCGCCGTTGCTCCGGCTGCGGTCGCTGCGAATGGTGAGATTCCGGGCGGTGACGCCGTCACAAAAAGCCGGATGGATGGACCAGAGCCGCGCAAACCGGGTGGAAAAGCCGTCCAGCGCCACCGCCTTGCACTCGACCGGCTCAATCAGGCACGGGCCGCGCGGATTGCGCAGATTGCCCAGGGCGGCGTTGCCTTCGATGGAACCCGCGCCGACAATGGAAATTTCCGCGGCGTTGCTGGCGCAGATCAGGGCGCGATGGCATTCCCGCAGCCGCCCTTCCCAGCGCGCCTGGATCAGCGGATAATCGTTCGCGTCCGGACTGCCCGTGATCGCAGCCCCCTTTTCCAATCGCAGCGTGGTGCGCGAACCCATGACCACGCTGCCGATGAGGTAGTTCCCGGCGGGCACAAAGACTTCCCCGCCGCCCGTCGCGCAGGCGTCGAGGGCTTTTTGGAAGGCGGCGGTGTCCTTGACAGCCCCGTTGCCTGTGGCGCCGAGGGAGCGGACATCGAAACGGCGCGGCAGTTGGCCTTCCTGTCCGGGGGCCTGGCCGCCCGCAGCCAGCATCAGGCAAAGCGTCAGACTGGGCGGAAATTTGCGCATGGCCGGGGATAATCCGTTATGCCGCGTCACTGCCCTGCCGGCGGCGGCTTCAGCGTCCAATGACAATTATCCGCCAGCGCCTGGCCGTTGCGCTGGGCGCGCGCTTCAATCTGATTGCCGCCGGCAGCCAGCTTGATTTCCTTCCAGATAAAAACGCCGTTGACGCCATCGGCCCGTTTGCCCTGGGACACATTGTTGACGAACAGCTCCACTTCCGCCGCGTTGGAATAAACCTTCACGTCGGTGACCGCGTTGGTGCGCTCGGTGAATCGCCGGCTGGTCAGATACAGGACCGGCTCCTCGGACCAGTTGGCTTTGTAATAGAAAAAGGCGTCCTTCTTGATCTTGCGGTCTGCCGTGACCAGTCCCTTGTCATTGCGGCCTTCCACGCCGCCTTCGTGCCGGGTGCTGACGGCGAAGTCGAACATGACCCAGACGAAAGTTCCCCAGACGAACGGACGCGCCTTCAGGGCGGGCCAGGCGGCTTCGTGGAGCAGCGCCTGCCATTCCTCCGGATGCCACGGGCCGGTCGTCACCGGCTGCTTTGGGTTGTCTTCGTGCTGGTTGACATTCGCCCCCGCGCCGTACTCGCTGACACAGAAGCCGCCCTGGCGGCTGGAGTCGCGCGCCTGGTCGAGGGTGGGGCCGAGGTCCTCCTTCCGTCCGCCATACCAGCCGGGATAGAAGTTGCGGCCCAGGATGT
>JBEKIA010000208.1:0-6431 GCA_050011995.1 Verrucomicrobiota bacterium | reverse complement strand
AAACACGAACTCCGCCAGCTCGAGCGTCCCCTGGATAACGAACGGCGTTTTGACATTGGGCACCAACGCTTATGACGCCAACAGCGCGTTTTACGACATCCCCCAGTACATCGGCAGTTTCACGGCCTCGTTCGTCTGGCAGAACAACTCTAACATTGATCAGGCCGGCTTTTGTTTTGTCCTCCAGAACGAAGGGCCCAACGCCGTTGGCAACGTGGGGGGCAATTATCTCGGTTATGTCGGCATGTCTTCGGCCACCGGAGTCGCCTTTGATATCAATAACAATGGAGACACGCCCGGGCTGGGCTACGCGCCGACGCAGGTTCCGAGCGGCGGTCCCGGAGGGTATATTCCCACCGGGGGTGTGAATTTCCACGCGACCAATGCCATCTTGACGACCATTTCCTATGCCAACGAGATCCTGCAAGTCACGGTGACAGATATGATCACCGGGGCCACTTTCACCACCAACTTCCTGGAGAACCTGACCGCCGCGGCGGGCGGGACCACGGCCTATGTCGGATTTACCGGAGGCGGGACGGGCATCTTGAATATATCCATCAATAATTTCATGTTCTCACCGGGGTCGTCCACCCCCCCGACGAGCAGCTTCCCGGTGACTTTGGACACGGGCGCGGGAGATATTGATGTCACCATGTTGAAGGGAGATGAATCGGACGGAGTCATCGCCTTCAATCCCGTCAATCCGGCGCAGATGTTTCTGGCGGCGAACACCAATTCGCAGGCCCTGCAGCCCGGGCTTTATGGCGCCTTTAGCTACAACGGCGGGACCAACTGGCTGGAGATTTCCCTGGCCAATCTCCCGATTGGCTCGGACCCGGCGGTGGCGTGGGACGGCTATGGGAATTTGTTTTTGGCTTATGCGGACGGCTCGTCTTCCCAGGGGATTGATGTGGCGGTGAGCCTGGACGGCGGGGAGACTTTCAACCTGCTGACCAATTTGGCGACGGGAGATTCGGCCGTGCAGCCGAGAATCGCGGTCGGCAGCGGGACGGGCCTGGGCAGCGTCTGGGTTCTTTACAAGGATTTCAGCCTGTCTTATGTCCCGCTGGTGGCGCAAGGCGCCGCCGTGACGGGATTCAATGCCTTTGGGGGCTTCGGGCTGGAGGAGATTGTGCCGGATACGACCAATGACTGCGGTTTTGGGGACATCGCCGTCGGCCCGCTGGGGCAGGTGATGGTGGCATTTCAAAATCTCTTTGACTCCTCCGGCGCGGCCACTTGTTACGTCAGCGTGGACATGGACGGCCTGGGACCCAACGGGTTCAGCCTGCCGGTGGTGGCGGCGCAGAATGCGATTGGCGGCGAAACGCACATTCCGGCGGCGACGAACAGCCTGGGCATCAACGCGGCGGCGGGACTGGCTTGGGACACCGATGTGACCAGCCAGCAGTACGGCCGGGCCTACCTGGTCTGCGTGGGCCAGGGAACCGGAGGCCCCACCAACACGGTTATTTTCCTGAGCTATTCGAAGGATGGCGGGATGACCTGGAGCGCGCAAGCGCGGGTGGATGACGATCCCGGCCAGAACAGCAAGTTTATGCCCAGGGTGGCGGTGGACCCGACGGACGGGGCCTTGGCGCTGAGTTGGTACGATTGCCGCGAGGACGTTGGACTGGTCTTCAGCACCAACTACCCGACGACAAATGTGATCACGACAAATTACGTGACGAACTCTTCGACCATCACCACGAACGTGAGCACCAACACGATCACCAATACCGTGATCACGACAAACTGGACCGGGACGGTGGACGGGCTGCCCAACGATGCCGCGATGTTCTACGCCACGGTGAGCTTGAATGGCGGGGTGACTTTCCAGCCCAATGTCAACGTCACCAGCGACACGACCAACGGCTACCTTGCGGCGCGGGCCGGCAACCAGAATTTTGGGGATTACACCGGCCTGACGTATTACGGCGGCACTTTTTACCCCGTCTGGGCGGATAATTCCGGAAGCATGGGCCTCAACCCGGACCGGACCAACAAGGACTTCGATATTGTGGTGGCCCCGGTGGTGCTCCAGGGCCTGGCCGACGTGTCCATCACCTCGGTCCTGACCAATACGACCAACCTGCCGCAGATCGGCTCGGTCATGTATTACTTCCTGACCGCCAGCAACGCCGGGCCGAGCGCGGTCTCGGCGGCCAGCGTGACCGATGTTTTTCCGCCCGAGGTGTACGTGCGCGCCGCCTTTCCGGCCAACGGCACCAATGAGGGCACTTATGTTCTGCATGGCAATACCCTGACCTGGCCGGTGGGCGCCCTGGCTCCCGGGGGCACCGCCACCATCCTGGTGGAGACGACGGCGGTGAACATCGGCAACGCCACCAACTATGCCGCGATCAGCCCCGGCCCCGGGGTGACGGATCTGCTGACCAACAACAACGCCGCCACGCTGGTGTCCACCATTTATGGGGCTGAATTGAGTCTGTCCATGACCGCCGCGCCTTACGTGATCGGCTACGGGGCGCCGGATGTCACCTTCACGGTGACGGTGAGCAATCAGGGGCCGGTGGAGGCCACCGGAGTGCTCATTTCCAACGTGCTCTCGGATAACCTGGTCTTGACAGGAGTGGCCTACCCGGCCCAGTACGCTTACACGACCAATGCCAGCCTCAACAACACGGTCTTCATCATCGGCGACTTGACCAACGGCCAGGTGGTGACCGTCAGCCTGACGGCCTCCGCGCCGCTCTCGCTTTCTTACCTCGGTTTCGGCCCGGCCACCTGCGACTCCCTCGCCCTGGGGGTGATCAGCCCCGCCAACCCCGGCAACACCGCCGGGGCGGAGGTTGAAATCGTGTCGCCCGATATGGCCATCGGCATGACCGCCAGCCCGGCGGTCATGACCGTGGGGGATTCGGTGACGTACACCCTGAACGTGACGAATTTGGGGCCGGTGCCCGCTTTCGAGGTGATGGCGACCGATTTCCTGCCGCCCAACCTTCAACTGGCAGGCGCCAGCGTGCGAAAAGGAACCTACATTGCCATTCCCGACCCCAGCGGCAATGGCCAGACCGATGTGATCGCCACCCTGAATGAGCCGTTGCTCGCCGGCCAGAGCGGCTTGGTCATCATTACAGCCACGGCGGTGGCCCTCGGGCAGGCTGTGGATGTCGCGGTGGTCAGCGACGCTGTGCCGGATAGCAATCCTTACAACAACACCGCCACCTTCGCCACCTCGGTGCTTCCGCCCCAGTTGGCTTTGGGCCTGACCGGCGCTCCCGGCACGGTCCTTGTCGGCCAAACGGCGACCTATGCCATAAACGTGACGAACTTGGGGCCGTTTCATGCGACCGGTGTGACCCTGACCAACATCCTGTCGGCGAATTTGTCGGTGGCGGGAGTCTCGTTGCCCAAGGGAGCGACCTACACCACCCTTCAGAACGTGCTGACCTTCAACCTCGGCTCCATGACCAACGGCCAGAGAGCCACGGTAGTCGTCACGGCCACGGCGCTCTCCCCCGGCCAGGCCACCGTTATCGCCGTCGCGGCGGACAGCTTGGTGGACGCCAATCCGGTAAACACCAGGACCTTCGTGACCACGACGATCAACCCCCAGCCGCCGCCCTTCTCCAACCTGACGGTCGTTCCGGGGGGCACCGGCGTGTTTATTACCTGGCACACTCCCTACAATGCCACAGCCCAGGTGGCTTACGGATTGACCGCCGCCACCAACATATCGTTCTTGAATCCAACCCTCACCAACTACCATGTGGTCCTGTTGACGGGACTGGCGCCGGACACCAATTACGTCTTTCAAGCCCGCTCCATTACGGACGGGGTCCTCGCCACGACCAACGGGACATTTTCCACAACGGATACGATTATCCTGGGCACGACAGACGCCAGCTATGCGGGCCTGGGGTGGCTGACCGGCGGTTCGGCGGCCGGCATTTTCGGCGATAACTACCGTTACGTGCCGGGGGCCGGCGGGGCTGCCACGGCCTTCACCACTTACACCCCTGTCATTGCGGCGACGGGCCTTTACGATTTATCCGTTTGGTATCCGGTCAACCCCGGTTCATTCTCCAGCAACACGCCGATGATTGCCACCGGCGCGACCAACGTCGTGACTGTCAGCGTCAATCAAACCATCAACGGCGGCGGTTGGCAGCCGCTGACCGCGGCCTTGTTTCTGACCAACGGAACCACGGGCAATCTCACCATCAACAACGAGTCCGGCGACACCACGACCAGCGTGGTGGCCAACGGCGCGCGCTGGGCTTACGAGCTGTCCCAGGACGCTCCGACCAACGGAACCGTGCCGGCCTGGTGGGCTGATTTCTATTTCGGCGGGAGCGTCAGCGGGGCGGCGGACCCCTATGGCGTCGGCTATTCCAACTTCGCGGAATATGTCCTGGGCGCCGACCCCACTTCCCTGTCAGGTCAACTGCGATTCATGGTCGCGCCCGGACCCTCCGCCAACGCGACGGTCACCTTTTCGCCCTGGCAGGGCGGGCGCGTTTATCAACTCCAGTGCGTCACCAACCTGGGAAATCCCGCCTGGGCGGCGCTGACCAACGCGCCGGCGCAGAACCCCGTTAACGGCAGCGGTTTCTTCACGGTCGGCAGCACGCCGGGCAGGGTGGTTTTCTACCGTTTGGCCGTCAGTCTGGCGCCCAACCAATAAGGGCTGGGTTGGTTATTGCAACTGGAGAATGTAAAACTGCTGGCTGGCGCCCGAAGTCGCGGGCCGTTGGACGATGATGGCGAAATTCCCGTTTGCGCCCAAAACATTGGTTGAAACGGGCGTCCACTTGTTCAAAGACTGGGTTACGTCCGTGCTCGTCAACACATAATAGGTCTGGCCGGCCAGCCCGTTGCTCCCGTTGAAGATCAAATTCGTGCCGATCAACCGGAGGCTGCCAATGCCGGGCTGAACCGGCAACACGCTGACGTTGTCCAGACCGAGATAGGAGGGGTCATCCCGGAATCCGATCTCCAACACCGTGGCCGTTCCGGTCGCCGAGACCCAAAACTGCAGGTTGGTCCAGCCGAAGGCGGGGAGGTCCGATTCATCGAAAAGGGTGGTTCCATTCCAAGACACCACAAACTCGTTGGGCGATTGGCCGTCCGGGCTGTTCACCCACAACGAGAGCAAATAGGGCGCTCCCGCGCTGGTGGCCAGCGTTTGGGAAAGATAATTGAGCGAGCCAACCGGACCCCCTGCCGCCAGATATTTTCCGGATTGCGGGCTGATTCCAGATTGGGAACCGTTGTCCACAAATAAATCTATGTCGTTGTCAGCGGGTCCGGAAAGAGTCCAGCCGGTGAAATCTCCCGTGCCGAAGCCGCCGTTGAGAACCAGGCCCAAATACACCGGAACATTGGTGGCGGCAATGGAGGCAGGGCCGAAGCCGACCGCCGTGCTGCCCGCGTTGTTGCCCGCAATGAGGGAGGGGAAGAAAACGCCGGCGGCGGTGTAGGTGTGGGACGGATTCGGCGCGGCGCTGGTTGCGCCGTCGCCAAAATTCCAGTTCCAAGAGTTGATGGCATTGCCGGCGCTGTCAGCGCCCGCCGAAGTGAAGCTCACCGTCAATGGCGCCAAGCCGTTGGTTGGATTGGCGGTGAACAAAACGATGGTGGACTGGGACACCACGATGGACGGCCCGGATTCCGCAATCTGGAGACCGGTGCTGTTGGCGGCCTGGAGGCTGGGCGAGTAAGTGCCGGGAATGACGTAAGTGTGCGATGGATTCTGCGCGGTGCTGGTTGCGCCGTCGCCAAAATTCCAGTTCCAACTGGTGATGGCTTTGCCGAAGTTGTCCACGCCCGGCGAACTGAAATTGACCGTGAGCGGAGCCGAGCCGGAGGTTGGGCTGGCCGTGAATTGGAGGGAAACCGTGCTCAACGCGTACACCGTGCCATAGGTCGAACTGCCCCCCGACCACGCGGTCCCATACAGGGTGTTGCCCGAAAAAACCAGGTCGCCATTCGGATAACCGCCGTCGGTGCTGTAAGTAAAAGTATAATAGACCGTAAAACCCGTGCCATTGGTGTTGACGGCGAAGACCGTGCCATAGCCCGAACTGCCGCCCTCCTCTGCCGTGCCATACAGGGTGTTGCCCGATAAAGCCAATCCGCCTTCCGGATACCCTCCGTCGTTGGTCAAATCAAAACTTTGCAGCGTCGTGAAACCCGTGCCATCGGTGTTGACGGCGAAAATCGTGCCATAGCCCGAAGCGCCGCCGTAGAACGCGGTGCCATACAGGGTGTTGCCGGAGAGCACCAATTTGGCATACGGATAAGCTCCGTCGCTGTTGGTGCCCTCGCTAAACTCTTGCTCGGCCGAGGAACCCCCGGAAGTGGCCGAGAAACTATGCAGGTTCGTAAAACCCGTGCCATCGGTGTTGACGGCGAACACCGTCCCATAGCCCGAAGCGCCGCCCTCCCAGGTGGTCCCG
>JBEKIA010000207.1:0-6469 GCA_050011995.1 Verrucomicrobiota bacterium | reverse complement strand
CGGGCGAGTTCGGCGTGAAGGTGACGTTCATCGGCCCGCCTACAAACCAATAATCGCCGGGGCCTGAATTGATGACAAAGCGGGCTGGCGAAGGATTGGGAACGCCGCCGCCGCCGCCACCACCGCCACCGAAACCGCCGCCGCCGCCGCCCCGGCGGCCGCCGCCGGCAGCAGCGCCGTATCGGAAGGTCAGGGTGTAATCACCCAGCTTCACCGTTTGCGGTTCCGCGTTGGTGTCATTCATCGGTTGCAGCATGACAATCGTGCCCTTGCCTTGATTGTCCAGAATCACGGGCGCCAAGTAATCGAAGATGGCGTAGGTCGCGGCCAGGGGGTCCGGCGGCGGCGCTCCTGCCGCTGTGCCCGGCGCGCCGCGCCGTCCGCCACCGCCTCCGCCTTCGATCCCAAACGGCGAAAAGCCGATGGTATTGAGCTTCAAATAAGCCAGGACGGCATTGGAGGCGTTGGCGCCGGTTTCGGGAATGAACAGCGGATTGCCGTTGCGGGTGAAGCGTTCGCAAGTCTCGGCGAATGTTGGCACATAGTTGTCCGGCGCCAGGATGTCTATGTTCGGCGCGCCAAACTTCCAGATGTTATGCACTTCCGGCTCCGGGCAGCCGCTGGGAAAATTTCCCGGCCGCGGATTTTGCGGCTCTTGCAGCCAGGTGTTGCAATAGAACGGGATGTCGTATTCCGCCTTGCCCGCGGCGGCCACCTTGTTGACATACATGGAGTAGCGCCAGGCCATGAAAGCTTCGTCCGACAGCCAGTACGTCTGGTGCCAGGCGGTGTCGCGGTCGGCTTCCGGCACGGGCGGGACCACGTCCGGCCTGCCCGGGCCAAACACTTCCTCCCAAGTCCCGGCGGTCTTGGAGCCGTTGGCGACCCACACCGCGCGCATTTCCGGCGCCATGGTGTCCTTGTGCAGCACCAGATAATTCATCAGGTCCTCAGGCACCGGTTTGGCGTAGGCTTCGTTGGCGGCGGCAATGTGGTCCCGCGAATCGCCCAGAACACCGACCTCGTTCTCCACTTGGATCATCAGAACGGTGTGCTCCTTGCCGTCCATCTGGCGGATGTGGCTCATCAAGGCGCCGAAAGCCCGCGCGTCGGCGTCGCGGCTGGCGTCGCCAAAGGTGGAGAGGATGTTCAAGGTCTTGCCGGCGCGGTCTTTGACCCACGGGTATTTCTGCGGGTCGGCCTTTACCCAGGCAGGCTGGTAGGACGATTCGCCGTTTTTCCAGCTTCCGAACCAGAGGATGACCAGGCGCAGGTGGTTCTTCCGCGCGCCCTGGATGGTATCGTCCACCGTAGTGAAATCGAAGCGGCCTTCTTGCGGCTCGAGCAATTCCCAGACCACAGTCGCCAGGACGGTGTTGAGATTGCGCTGGGCGAGGGCGGGCCAGATCGGCTCCATGTAGGCGCGGCTGGTGGCGCTGGAATTGTGCAGTTCCCCGCTGAGGATCATGAAAGGTTTGCCGTCCACCACCAGTTGGCGCACGCCGTGCCGCAGCTCCAAGTGTGGACGGGAGTCGTCGAAGGCCGATTGCGCCATTCCTGGAGACGCCGCCTGCGCGGCGGCCAGGGCAAGGCAGATTGTGAGGAGATGTGTTTTCATTGTCGTTTCATTGTTTGTTGTTCGTTGTTTTCATTGTGCCAATTCCGAAACTGGTTCTGGGCAAGACCTGGAAGGTAGGGCGGGCAGTCCGCTGCCCGCCGCGGCGCGCATGGAGTGCGCGCCCTGCCTCACAAGGCTGCGCCGTTTGCTATCCCCCCTTATTGCCGTTGAAATACCGTGCAGTGATAAATCCCAAACGATCCCATGCTCGGCCAGCGCGTATTGTTGCCGGTCTCGTCCCCATTCAACCGCCGTCCGGGCACCCAGCGGCCATTCACATTCATGGTTTCGTCAAAGCTGCCCAGGACAACGCTGCCCCGTTCCGGCGAGTTGGGCGTGAAGGAGACGTTCATCGGCCCGCCGACAAACCAATAATCGCCGGGACCGGCATTGATGACAAAGCGGGCTGGCGAAGCGTTGGCAACACCGCCGCCGCCGCCGCCGCCAAAACCGCCACGACGGCCACCGCCACGGCGGCCTTCGGCTGGAGGCGCGTTGGTATCCGGCGCGGGCGCGGCATTGGCAACACCGCCGCCGCCACCGCCTCCTCCGCCACCGCCGCCGCGGCGTCCGCCACGGCCACCACCCCGCCCGCCGGCGCCGCCACCAGCCCCGTATCGGATGGTCAAGGTGTAATCGCCCAGCTTTACCGTTTGCGGTTCCGAGTTGGTGTCATTCATCGGCTGGAGCATGACAATTGTGCCCTTGCCTTGATTGTCCAGAATCACCGGCGCCATGTAATCCAGGATGGCGTAGGTCGCGGCCAGGGGATCCGGCGGCGGCGCGCCATTGGTGTCCGCCGCCGCTGCTCCGCGCCGGCCGCCGCCGCCGCCGCCCTCGATTCCAAACGGCGAATAGCAGATGGCGTTGTACTTCAAGTAAGCGAGGAGGGCATTGGCCGGGTTGGCGCTGGCTTCGGGAATGAACAGCGCGTTGCCGCTCTGGGTGAACCGTTCGCAGGTCTGGGCGAACTCCGACAGGTAGAGGTCCGGCGCCAGGATGTCAATACTCGGGGCGCCAAACCGCCAGATGTCATGCACCTGGGGTTCCGGGCAGCCGCTGGGATACAGCCCCGGCCAGGCCATGCCGGGCTGCTGCAGCCAGGTGTTGCAATACATCGGGATGTCGTATTGCGCCTTGCCGGCGGCGGCCACCTTGCCGACGTACAACGAGTAGCGCCAAGCCATGAAGATTTCGTCCACCGGCCAGTTGACATGCCGCCACTCGGCGTCGCGCTCCTCTGTGTGCTGGGCCGAAGACGGCCGGCCCGGGCCAAACACTTCCTCCCACGTCCCGGAGGTCTTGAAGCCGTTGGTTTCCCACACCCGGCTGAATTGCGGAATCAGGGTGTCCCTGTGCTGCGCCAGATAGTTCATCAAATCGGCCGGCACCTGTCCCGCGAAGGCTTCGTTGGCGGCGGCAATGTGGTCCCGTGAGTCTTGGAGGACGCCGACCTCGTTCTCCACCTGCATGGCCAGGACGGTGTGCTCCTTGCCGTCCACTTCGCGGATGTGGCGCATCAAGGCGCCGTAAGCACGCGCATCGGCGTCCCGGGTGGCATCCCCAAAAGTGGAGAGAATGTTCAGGGTTTTGCCGTTGCGGTCTTTGACCCACGGGTATTTCTGCGGGTCGGCCTTCACCCACGAAGGCTGGTAGGAAGATTCGCCGTTTTTCCAGCTTCCGAACCAAAGGATGACCAGGCGCAGGTGATTTTTCCGCGCGCCCTGGATGGTATCGTCCACGGCGGTGAAATCGAAGCGGCCTTCTTGCGGCTCGAGCAATTCCCAGACCACGGTCGCCAGGACGGTGTTGAGATTGCGCTGGGCGAGGGCGGGCCAGATCGGTTCCATGTAAGCGCGGCTGGTGGCGCTGGAATTGTGCAGCTCGCCGGACATCATCAGGAACGGTTTGCCGTCCACGATGAGTTGGCGCGCTCCGTGCCGGGTTTCCAGGTGCGGCCGGGAGTCGTCGGCCGCGGCTTGCGCCGTCCCCGGGGACGCCAGTTGCGCGGCGGCCAGGGCAAGGCAGATGGTGAGGAGATGTGTTTTCATTGTCGTTTCATTGTTTGTTGTTCGTTGTTTTCTTTATGCCAATTCCGAAACCGGTTTTGGGTAAGACGCGCAAGGCAGGGCGGGCAGTCCCCTGCCCGCCGCGGCGCGCACGGAGTGCGCGCCCTACCTGCCAAAGACTCAGCCATCATTCATTGCCGTTGAAATACGGAGCAGTGATAAATCCCAAATGCTCCCATGACCGGCCAGCGCATGTGGTTGCGGGTTTCGTCCCCGTTCAGCCGGCGTCCGGCCACCCAGCGGCCATTCACATTCAGGGTCTCGTCAAAGGTCGCCAAGACCACGCCGCCCCGCTCCGGGGAGTTGGCTGTGAAGGTCACGTTCATCGGCCCGCCGACAAACCAATAATCGCCGGGGCCTGAATTGATGACCAATCGCGCCGGCGAAGTATTGGCAACACCACCGCCGCCACCGCGCTGCCCAACCATGAGCGGCGTCCCGAATGGGCCGGCGACGACGCCCCCGGCGCCATACGTGATGTTCACCGTGTAATCGCCCATCACCAACGCTTGGGACGGAGCGTTGGTGTCATTGGCCGGTGGCAGCACTACAATCGTGCCCTTGCCTTGATTGTCGAGAATCACCGGCGCAAGGTAATCCAGGATGGCGTAAGTCTGGGCGAAGGAGTCCGGCGGCGGCGTCCCATCCGTGCCTTCCGCCCCGCGCCGGCCGCCACCGGGGCCGCCGCTCTCGATCCCAAACGCCGAGTAGCCGATGGCGTTGTGGCGCACAAAGGCGGAGATCGCCCTGGAGGCGCCTTCCGCCCCGGACTGCCCCTCGGGTATGAACAGCGGGTTGCCGGACCGGGTGTACAATGCGGCAAACGGCTCAAAGTCGTTGTAAAGGTCGGGCGCGAGGATGTCAATTCGCGGCGCCCCGGCTCTCCAGATGTCATGCACATGCGGCAGGGGGCCGCCGCTGGGTGTTCCGCCGGGTGTGTTTGGCCGGCCAAAACCGTAGAGCCAGGTGTTGCAATACATCGGGATCGGGTATTCGGCCTTGCCCGCCTCCACCACCCGTCCCACGAAGCGCGCATAATTCCAGGCCATGAAAATCTCGTCCGTCCCGATGCCCGGACCGAACACTTCCTCCCAAGTCCCGGCGGTCTTGAAGTCGTTAGTCTCCCACAGATGTCGAAACTCCGGCACCAGGGTCTCCTTGTGCTGCTGCAGGTAATCCATCAATTCTCTGGGCACCGGCCCGGCGAAAGCCTGATTGGCCGCGGGCGAGCGGTCGCGGGAATCCCCCACCACTCCCACTTCATTTTCCACCTGCATCATCAGGACGGTGTGCTCCTTGCCGTCCACCTGGCGGATGTGGCTCATCAAGGCGGCGAAAGCCCGCGCGTCGGCGTCGCGGGTCGCGGCGCTCAGGGTGGAAAGGATGTTCAAGGTTTCTCCGGCGCGATTTTTTGCCCACGGGAACCGCTGCGGGTCGGTCTTCACCCAAAGAGGCTGGTAAGACGACTGGCCGTTCTTCCAGCTTCCGAACCAGAGGATCACCAGGCGCAGATGGCTTTTGCGGGCGCCCTGGATGCAATCGTCAATGGAGGTGAAATCGAAGCGGCCTTCCTGCGGCTCGATTTGTTCCCAGGTAATGACCGCCAGGACGGTATTCAGGTTGCGCTGCGCCAGTTGGGGCCAGATCGGCTCCATGTAGGCGCGGCTGGAGGAACTGGAATTGTGCAACTCGCCGGCGAGCGCCAGGAACGGTTTGCCGTCCACGATCAGTTGGCGCGCTCCGTGCCGCGTTTCCAAGTGCGGAATCCCGGCGTCGCCGTCCGCCCCTCGCGCCGTTCCCGGGGACGCCCATTGCGCGGCGGCCAGGGCGAGACAGATGGTGAGGAGATGTGTTTTCATGGTCGTTTCCTTGTTTGTTGTTTTGATTTTTTCGTGAAAATCAGGGTCCGATCCGGCATCGCCATTGGACGCGATCAATAAATCGGGCTTCTGGTTGAGAATACAGACCCAAATTCATTAGTTTTGCAAGAATAAAATCGGCTCCGCGACGGTTTTCGGTGGACCGCCAGCCGCGGTTCGGAACGGTGTCCTGCCTTCCATCCAATCCCGACGGGATTCGACCGCGGGCCGTTGCGGCAAGTTGGAAGGCCAGATATACCGAGAGACGGTTGCATGGGCTACAGACGGGAAGAGGAGAATAGCCGCAAAAAGGCACAAAAGGCAGCATAAACAAAAGGACTTTTGAACTGCAATCCGTCAGAGTCGCTTCGTTTCGCGAAGATTTTTACCACGGATGGCACGGATGGCACGGATGATGGCAATGCAGAAGGCGGACTGCAGAGTTTTTGTCCGTGAAATCCGTGAAATCCGTGGTCCAATTCCTTCGCTTGCGGCCTTGCCGCCCTGAGCTTCTTGTGCCTTTTCTCGGCTATTTCATCGTATTCTGCTGCGGACTCCTCTGTATCATTCCGCTGAAAACATCGAAGAACGAAAACCAAATGCCGACGCAAACCCTTCGCCATCAGGCCATTACACCAATTCAGATTTGATTTTCCCCTGTAGCGGCGGTCTATGACCGTCGCCATTCGTTCAGAAAACTGTTTTAACCCGCATTTCTCACCAATAGATTGAACAAGACGGAGCCGGGAGCAGTCAGTATGTTTGACTAGAACAACTTATGACTGACTCGAACAACTCCGCCTCGCCAACAGACTGTAACCCTCAAGCCCTGCTTTTTCCAGAACTAACCTCGCGTCCCGTGGTGGTGGATTTCCAGGCCGGATACGTTTCCAGTGATGGCGGCGGCGTGCTGCTGGCCCGCC
>JBEKIA010000206.1:0-6533 GCA_050011995.1 Verrucomicrobiota bacterium | reverse complement strand
CGCCGCCGCCGTCGTAGCCCATCAGCTCCACCGCGTAGCCGTTGGGCGCAACCAATAAGATTTCCACGTCATTGGGGTAAGCGTGGGTGAAGCCGTTGAGAGTGACCGTCACCTTCTCCAGGGCGCTGCTGCTGGCGAAAACTGCGGGGACAACGTTCGTAGATGCGTAGCCGTTGATGGCTCTGCCGCCATTGAAAGTGTCGTTGGTGATGGTGATCGCTATTCCATTGGTCACGGAATATGACTCCAAGTAGGGCGCCCCGCTGGCCAAAGCGGCAAAATCAAGGGGAGGAGCGCTGATGACGGCCACCTGCAATGCCCAAGAGCCACTATTGGTTCTTACCCAGGCGTCGCTGTAGCTGCTGCCGATGGTCTCCGGGGAATACAGGGCCAGGCCGGCATTTTCACTGCCCGACAAGCCGGAGAAGGTGACGGTCCAAGTAAAATCCTGCGGCACAACGACTCCGCCGTTTAAGGCCGTCTGATTGAAAATGGCCACCGTTCCCGATGTGAAGCCTCCGATGCTAAATGTTCCACTGTCATACAGCACCGTGCCCGGGGACGGATAGCCGTCCACCAGAGGCCCATTGTTTGCGTAGAAGCGCAGGTCCGCCTTTTCATTGCCGCTGGGATTGCCGCTGCCGGTAAAGTCGAACTGAAACTGGAAATTGGTGATCAAATCGGTGAAGGACGTCCCGGCAAGAACCACCTCGTTGCCCGCTTCACTGTTGAAGTAGTTGTAATTGCCATTTTGGGAAGTGTTGGTGTCGCTGTAGAGCACTTGGCTTTGGACGTTTTGAGCCAGTAAAACGAACGCGCCGACAGCAAACGCACCAAAAAAGAAACGCGGGACTCGAGTTTTCATCTTCTTATTATTATATTGTTTAACAATTGAAACCAACTTGCCGTTTCGCGGAATTTTAGGGCAAGAGACTCCAGTGTCAAGGTTTTTTTATATATTTTTCTGCCAATTCGCCATTTCGACAAATTTTAGGGCAAGGGACTTGAGCGTCAAGATATTCTTCGATATTTTTTTTGACGAATTTGTGCGGGCAATTCATAGTATGGAACGGAACCTGCTTCGCTCCAACTATGTTTGTGTTCAAAGAAATCAAGCCGCGCGGGGCTTAACTTGGCATCCAATTTGCTTTCCCTACGAATGAATGTGATCCGAAATTCCTAAAACGGCGGATGCAGCGTCTTTGGCATCCCTGTTGCTGTGCGCTGTTCACCTGCAATCCGCCCCTTCCTGCATCGGCCCCGGCCGGGCGGAAATGGAAAGTTGGCTCAGTCACTATGCTTTCGGATTGGGGAGCGCGGCCGTCCCGGTCGCCGCAGCCGGCGTCCCGCCGGCTGCTTTCAGCGGGGATGTTTTCGGCCGGAGGCCGAAAACGGCGGGCGAGACGCCCGCGCTCCCCGAAAAACCGCGTTGCTCCGGTTGGTGCTCCGGTTGGATTTGTGTGGCGAAAGAATTGTTTGCGGATAAGCTCTTATCATGGCGGCCTTGCGCAAGGCGCGCAGGCTCTTATCATTTGTCACTCAACATTGTCCCCGAACACGGTCGAAGGCCGAAAATAGCGCCGTCGGCTGCGCCCCATTGCCGGATTTCCATCAGGATCGCGCAGTCGCGACGGGTGTCAGAGCCTTCGCCAGGGATTCGGGTTCTTCCGGCGCGGTTCATTCGGGCTTGGTTAATGGACGGGAATTGGGTATGTTGACGTTGTGAGAGGCCACGATCTATTTTCCGCCGCGCCGGGGCCGGGAATCTCCGAGTCCGCCGGGCCGGACCCGAATTGGCCGGCGCGCCAGCCGCTGGCCGCGCGGATGCGCCCGCGCAGCCTGGAGGAGATGGCGGGGCAAAGGCATATTCTCGCCCCGGGCCGGTTTCTCCGGCGCGCCATCGAGGCGGACCGGGTTCAATCGCTGATTTTTTACGGCCCGCCGGGGACGGGGAAGACCTCGCTGGCGCAAATCATTGCGCGGCAGACGCGCAGCAAATTCGAGCGGTTGAGCGGCGCGGAATCCAACGTGGCGGACATGCGCCGCGTGCTGGCCGGCGCGGCCAACCGCCTGGAAAACACGGGCCGGTCCACCATTCTTTTCATTGACGAAATCCACCGCTTCAACCAGGCGCAGCAGGATGTCCTGCTGCCGGACGTGGAAAGCGGGCTGGTGCGCCTGATCGGCGCGACCACGCACAACCCGTTTTTTTTCGTCAACTCCCCGCTGGTGTCGCGCTCGCAGATTTTTGAGCTCCAGCCGTTGGGCGTGGAGGACCTGCTGGAGGTCTTGCGCCGGGCGCTGGCCGACGCCCAAAACGGCCTGGGCCACCTGAAAATCCGGGCGGACGAGGACGCCCTGCGGCATCTGGCGCGCATCGCGGACGGGGACGCGCGCAAGGCGCTCAACTCGCTGGAAATCGCCGCGCTCACCACCCCGCCGCAAGCGGACGGGCTTATCGTCCTGGATCTGGCGGTGGCCGAAGCCTGCATCCAGAAGAAAGCCATCGTTTACGACGGCGACGGCGACGCGCATTACGACACGATTTCCGCCTTTATCAAGTCCCTGCGCGGCGGCGATCCCGACGCGGCGCTGTATTGGCTGGCGAAAATGATCCACGCCGGGGAGGACCCGCGGTTTATCACCCGGCGCATTTTGATTTGCGCGGCGGAGGACGTCGGGCTGGCCGACCCGATGGCGCTGGTCCTGGCGGTGGCGGCGCATACGGCGGCGGAATTCACCGGCTGGCCCGAAGCGCGGATTCCCCTGGCGGAGGCGGCCGTTTATATTGCCACGGCGAGCAAGAGCAACAGCGCGTGCGTGGCGATTGACCAGGCGCTGCAAGATGTCCGTTCCGGGCGGACGCTGCCCGTGCCGCAGGCCTTGCGCGACGCCAGTTACGCCGGCGCCCGGCGGCTGGGCCGCGGGCAGGATTACCAATACGCGCATGATTTCCCCGGCCATTTCGTGGCGCAGGATTATCTGGGGGCGGCCCGCAGATATTACGAGCCGACGGAGCAGGGTTCGGAAAAGAGAATCAAGGAGCGCCTGGAAAAATGGCGGAGCCAAATCGAAGCGTTGCGGGGAAAGGACGCCCCGCCGGCTGAAAAATGAAAGACCAAAGCGCGCTGCTCACATCCATCAAGCAGGACCTGCGCGCGCGGCTCCGCGCGCGGCTGCGCGGCATCCCCGCCCCGCGGCGGGACCAGGATTCCGCCCGGGCCGGCGCCTTGCTCGCGCGGCAGCGGGTGTGGCGGGAAGCCAAAGCGGTTCTTTTTTACTGGCCGCGGCCGGATGAGCTGGATTTGCTGCCCTTGCTGGAGCAGGCGCTGGCGGAAGGCAGGACCGCGGCCCTGCCGCGCTTCTTCCCGGAAACGGGCCGGTACGCGGCTTGTCAAATAGACAATCTTTCGCGCGACTGCGCGCCGGGCAAATTCGGCCTGCGCGAGCCGGCCGCCCGCCGCCCGATTTTCCCCCTCAACCGTCTGGACTTGGCCCTGGTTCCCGGTGTAGGCTTTGACGCGGCCGGACACCGGCTGGGCCGGGGCCAGGGCCATTATGACCGCCTCCTGGCCGGGGCGGCCGGGACGCGATGCGGGGTCGCGTTTGACGAGCAAATGGTCGAACAGATTCCGGCCGGGCCGCACGACATAACTTTGAACTGCATAATAACGCCAACTCGATGGGTGGAGATTCCGGGGCAGAGACCGATTTTGCCATGACGTGGATTGAATATGTTTTTACCGGCGCGGTGATTACCCTGGCCGGTGTTTTGCTGGGCATTTGGATCTGGCGCCACCGGGAACGGAGCACTTTGGCGGCGGCAGGCCGCGAGAAAACGGCGCTCCTGGAAGCCGCCAGGCGCGAGGCGGCAGCCATCGTGCGGGAAGCGCGCCTGACGGCCAATGAAGAGGCGCTGAAGTTGCGCGCCGAGACCGAACAGCGCCTCAACGAGCGCGAGGCCCTGGTCAACCGCCAGTTGGAAAGCCTGGTGCGGGAGGAAAAAAGTCTGCGCGGCCAAAGGGAGGAACTGGAAGACAACCTGGCGGAAGCCCGGCGGTTGCGCAAGGAATCCGCGGACCTGGCGCAACAGAGACGCGAACAATTGGCGGCCTTGTCGAAATTGAGCGAGGCGGAGGCGCGGGCGGCGTATTTGCAGGAAGTCCAGGGCAGCAGCCTGCGGGACGCGGCGCAGATGTCCCAACACATCCTGGAGGACGCCAGAGCCCAGGCCGAGGAGAAGGCGCGCCGGATCATCAGCGTCGCCATTCAGCGGTATGCCGGCAACCACACTTTTGAAACCTCCACCGCCACGGTCAACATCAAGGGGGATGAAATGAAGGGCCGGATCATCGGACGGGAAGGCCGCAACATCCGCGCCTTCGAGTCGGCCACGGGGGTGACGGTGCTGATTGACGACACGCCGGGCGCGGTGGTTCTCTCCGGCTTTGATCCCGTGCGCCGCGAAATCGCCCGCGAGGCCATGGAGCGGCTCATCCTGGATGGGCGGATTCATCCGGCCCGCATCGAGGAGGTGGTCGCCAAAGTGACCGAGGAAATGGACGCCCTGATCCTGCGCACAGGCAACGAGGCGGTCATGAAACTGGGGCTGGCGCCGATGCACGTCGAAATTGTCAAGCTGCTCGGCCGCCTCCATTTCCGCCACAGCTTTTCGCAGAATATTTTGAGCCACTCCATTGAGGTCGCCCAATTGATGGGCTTGATGGCGGCGGAGTTGGGCATTGACGTCGCGTCGGCCCGGCGGGCCGGCTTGTTGCATGACATCGGCAAAGCCGTGAGCCACGAGGTCGGGGGCGCTCACGCGCTGGTGGGCGCCGAGATCATCCAGCGTTACGGCGAACCGGAGCCGATTGTCAATGGCGTCGCCTCCCATCATGGCGAGGCGCCGAGCACCAGCTTGCTGGGAATTCTGGTCAGCGCGGCGGACGCCATCAGCGCGTCCCGGCCCGGGGCCAGGTCCGAAACCGTGCTGACCTACATCAAGCGGGTGGAGAATCTGGAACGAATCGGCCTTTCTTTTCCCGGCGTGGAAAAATGTTTTGCGCTCCAGGCGGGGCGCGAATTGCGCGTCATGGTCCAGCCGGGGGAAGTCAGCGATGAACAAGCCTTCATGCTGGCCCGGAACATCGCCCGCAAAGTCGAAGACGACCTGCAATATCCCGGCCAAATTCGCGTGACCATCGTGCGGGAAACCCGCTGCGTGGAATTCGCCAAATAGCCGCCGCGGCTCAACGCCCTTGGTTGATGGTCGAGGGCAGCGGCCCTTCCCAGCCTTGCGGCACATTCCACGGCTTGGTGTCTATGTTGTCGGGATCTTCGGTCGCGCAACCCGCCAGCAGCCCGGCCGCGCCGGCCAGGAGCAGGGCGATTAAAATTTTGCGCAGTATGTTCTTCATCAATAAAGCACTTCGTCGCCTTCCATGACTTCCCCGCGGCGCCAGGCGGGGAGGATGTTGGCGACACTTTGGGTCTTGTCCACCCGGGCGATCTGGACCTTGCCAATGAGATTGCCGCCGCGCGCAACCATCATGATGCCGTTGGCCAGGACCCCCTTGTCTTCGCCAATATTCAGGATCACAAAACCGAACTTGGGGTCCACGGCCACAACCTGGCCTTTCAGGCCGGGCGGCAATGGGGGCACCTGATCCACGTTATTTGTCCCTCGGAGCCGGTCCAATTCATCCTGGGTATCTTTTAGTTTCGCCGAAATGAGCTGCCTCTCCCCTTCCGAGCCATCGAACGCCGCGGTGACCTTCTTCAACCTTTCCTGAAGGGCCACGATGTTTGACGGCGTGAGGTTCAATATCTCCCACTGGTTCATTTGCTGCTGCAATTTCTCATTATTAGCGGTGGTTTTTTTCAACCCTTCGGCCAAATCGGTGTTTGTCGCCTCGAGGGCCTGGGCTTTGTTCTTGGCGGCGTCCAACTCGGTCTTGGTGGCGGCAAGCGTCTTGGTGGTGGTGGTGAGCGTGTTGCTGGCGGTGGTCAGGAGCCTCTGGGTTTTCTCCAGTTTTCCCTGGGCGTCCTTCTTGGCCGTGGTCTCGTCGTTTCGCTGGCCGATGACGGTCTCGATGGCCGGTTTCACCATGACAAAATTCACCGCCACCACGGCGCCGGCGCCGAGGATGGCAACAATCAAGCAAATTCGCAGTAACATTGGATTTAAAACCTTATTTCACACCAGATTACCTGTTGCGCCCGGCCTTGTCAACGGTCTGGTTGCACAAAAATGACGCCGGTCGGAATGCGCGGGAAGGCGGAGGAAGGCCGGGGCCGCCTGCGCCAGCGCGACATGGTGGAACGGGCCATGGACGGGTGGGAAAGCATGGGCGCGGCAGGCCGGGGCTGCCCGCTTCGGGGCGGACGGACTGCATGTCCCGCCACCCAAGACGGGTGTGTGACCGCTGAGTAACCCACAATCGAAAAGCAAGCAGGACGGTCATTTTGTGGTTGCAGATTGTATCTTTATAGATACATTTCAGCCATGAAACTTGATCTTGATGACCTTTTCC
>JBEKIA010000205.1:0-6738 GCA_050011995.1 Verrucomicrobiota bacterium | reverse complement strand
ACCATTCACCTGAAGGTACGTGGAGGCCCCATGTCCGGTCCGGATCAGAGTGCCGTTGGTCAATTCCATGTTCAAGTGAATTGGATTCCAGACTCCACCGTTCCCATACTGAACATCCCCAAGCACGGAGCGAACAATTGCTTTCGCCGGTCGTAATCCTGAGCTTTCGGATTTGGCAATGGAGAACTCGGGGAATCGGGAGGAGTCGCGGACGAGTCCCGGCATAATCGCTTGGGGTTGGGAATGCGTGCTGCATCCCGCACAAGCCAGCAGAACCAAAACTGCCGCCAAGGACTTCATATCATGCGCATGATTGGCTACAGATCAAAACATACCGCAGTTGCCAACGCCTGTCAAACCCACCAATGCGCCGGTATTATCATCCTGCGCCGTCCTGGATAACCCAATCTGGAGATTGTAGCGGCGGTCTGTGACCGTCGCCGTTCCCGCGTTTTTGATTTGCGGCGGTCACAGACCGCCGCTACAGCCGCGGACTGTCAAGACGATCCATTGCCGAACCTCGGATCAATACCCGCCGAAACGAAGGCGCGCATTTTCCAGGCCGCGCTCAAAAGGCGAAAGCGGCTCCGCCCCCGGCCATGACGAGACAGGGACAGGAGGGTCAGGATGGGCGGGAGGGGGGCCGGGAAAGCCAGGCATATAATTTAACATGGTTGGAGGCAGAATGTTTCCAACCTCATTTTTCCCGGGATCGAAATACTCGCCACCCGGCAATTGGAAGCTTATTCCATCTGTTGTCACAATGCCAGCACCTGTGGGCATCTCCACTCTCCCTTCCGCACTCATCTTGAAATCCGTTCCGTGAACCTTGAGCGTGACTCCGCCGCCGCGAACTTGAAAAGACGACTCTGGCGAGAGTTTTCTGACAGAGCCAAGAATCATGCCTTTTCGCACCTCCAGCGCCGTCCGCGTTGTAATCGGACTCCAGGCCATCATTTCTGTGAGATCAAGTTCGCTGCCCTCTTCCACTTTTATCGTGGACGTGAGACCATTCACCTGAAGGTACGTGGAGGCCCCATGTCCGGTCCGGATCAGAGTGCCGTTGGCCAATTCCATGTTCAAGCGAAGTGGATTCCAGGCTCCGCCGTGCCCATACTGAACATCCCCAAGCACGGAGCGAACAATTGCTTTCGCCTGTCTAAATCCTGAGCTTTCGGAATTCGCGATGGAGAACTCGGGGAATGGGGCGGAGTCGCGGACGAGTCCCGAAATAAGCGCTTGGGGCGGGGGAGTTTGGGCTAGGGGAGCTTGGGGTAGGGGAGGAGTGCTGCATCCCGCCAAAGCCAGCAGAACCAAAATTGCCGCCGATGTCTTCATATCATGCGCGTGATTGGCTACAGATCAAAACATACCGCAGTTGCCGGCGCCTGTCAAATCTACCCCTGCGCCGGCGCCACCTTCCACCCCTCGCGGAATGCCGGATGGAGGATGGCATCCGCTTCCGGCGTGCCCGGACACTTGAGGTTGGCCGGGTCCCATTCAATCTTCTTGCCCAGGCGCAACGCCACGTTGCCCAGCAGCGCCATTTCCGTGAACGGGCCGGACACGTCAAAATTCGAGCACGCCGCCGGGCCGCCCTTGCACGCCCGGATGAAATCCTTGTGCGGGCTGTTCCCCGGCACGCGCGGGATCGTCGGAGCGGGACGCTTGTAGTCCACCATGAGCGACTCCGGCAGCAAATGCGGATTTTCGCCGTAGGTGCCGGTGAAGATCTTTCCCTTGTCGCCAATCAGCAGCGCCCCGTTGGCCTCCAGTTGCGCCGCCTCCATTTCGGTTGGTTTGGGCGGCTTCTGGCCGCCGTCGTACCAGGTCAGGCTGCAAGGCGGCATGTCGCCCCGCGCCGGGAATTGAAATTTAATGATGGACGCCCACGGCGCCATTTCCGGCATCAGCTTGGAAGACCTGGCCTCCACCGTCGTGGGAGCGCCCAGCTTCAACGCCCAATACGGGCCGTCCATGATATGGCAGGCCATGTCCCCGATGGCTCCGCAGCCAAAGTCCCACCAGCCGCGCCAGACATGCGGGCAATAAACCGGAACCGACCTGTCATCCGGCCAGCCGGACACAAAAGGACGGCTGGGCGCCGGGCCGAGCCACAAATCCCAATCCAGCGTGGCCGGCGCCGGATCCGAACCCGGCGGGCGGTCATGGCCTTGCACCCAGCCCGGCCCGCCCTCCACATGGACGGGCCGGTCCGTCCAGCAATGCACCTCGCGCACCGGGCCAATCGCCCCCGCCGCGATCATTTCGCAAAGCTGCCGGTTGCCTTCCATGCAATGCCCCTGGTTGCCCATTTGCGTGATCACCCCGTATTTGCGCGCCGCCAGCGTCAACTGGCGCGCTTCCCACACCGAGTGGGTCATCGGCTTCTCGCAATAGACATGCCTGCCCAGGGCCATCGCCATCATCGCCGCCGGCCCATGTTGATGGTCCGGGATGGCAATGCCGACCGCGTCCAGGGTCTTCTCCTTGTCCAGCATCACCCGGTAATCCTTGTAAAGACGCGCCCCGGGAAATCGCTGCGCCATGGCGTTCAAATAATTGGCGTCCACGTCGCACAGCGCCACGATATTCTCCTGCGCTCCGCTCCAGCTCGTCGCGTTCATGGCCGCCAGTTCATGCACATCGTAATCCGCCCTCCAACCGCCTCCCGTCCCGATGCACCCGATGTCCAGCTTCTCGTTGGGTGATTTCAACTTGACACCGGCATCGGCGGGCGTCAGCCGCGCGGCCAAAGCCCCCGCCGCCAGCGCGGTGGAATAAATAAACCGCCGGCGGTTGATCCGCAGAGTGGAAACGGCCGTCCGAACTGTCGCGAAGGGAGAAAGCTCCTTGCAATATGGATTGGACATCATGCTCCTTTGTTACCCCCTTTCCGGCAGTCCGGCAAGCCCGGAATTGTGATCGGTCTTGGCTGGGTAAGGAAGGTAGGGCGGGCAGTCCTCTGACCGCCGCGGCGCGCACGGAGTGCGCGCCCTACCACCGATGACTGACGCATTGCACGGAATATCACCCGGCTACTGCAGCTTCTCGGCTTCTTTTGTGGTCCAATCGCTCAACAGCTTCCGCTGCTCCGGCGTCAGGCGCGAAGCCGGATGCATCCAGGTATAACTGGCCAGCGGCATCGAGCCGTCCTTCACCCGGCGGCTGATTTTGCTCCAACGCTTGCCCACTTTATAGGCGTCGTCATGCGGCCAGACCGAGAAATTCATCGCCTCGCGGGCATCGTTGACGTGACCGGTCACGAACCAGGACACCGGCGCCAGATGGCTGTACCACGGCCATTGGGTCGTGTAGGAATGGCAATCATAGCAGGCGTTATGCAGCAACGCCGCCACCTCCGCCGGCGGCGCGTTGCTCGCCATCAAATCTTCTCCAGGCGCGACGGGCGGATTGGTCAGCGCCGGATTAAAAAACTGCAACACCGCCGCCGCCGCCAAGACCGCCGCCAAAAGCCATTTCACGATTCTCTTCATTAGACAAACCGGCCAGCCCGATTATTCGGTGGCAATGCGTCAGTCCTGGGTGGCAGGGCGCATTCGGCGCGCGCCGCGGCGGGCAGTCCCGAAGTGTCGGGAGCCTTGCCCTCCCTGCCCAGCCAAGACTCACTGGTTGCATTTTGGCCGCAAGTTTAATAGCCGCCGCCAGCCCGGAAGTAAAGCGTTTCAAAACTCCCCGATTCTTCATCTTGATCCTCGCTGCTTGACGCTGGCTCAAATGTCTTATATTGTCTTACACTATGAGAGCGACCCTGACCATCAGCCTTCCCAAAGACCTGCGCCGGAACCTTGACAAAATGGCCCAAGCCGAAGGGGTCACCGGCAGCGAATATGTCCGCCGGGCGATCAAGGCGGACATCTTTCGCCGCGCGCTTCGCGCGGCACGCCGGGAACTGGTGCCGCAGGCCCGCGCCCAGGGCATCTACACCGATGAAGATGTTTTCAAAATCATTTCGTGAGAGTCCTATTCGACACCAACGTTCTCTTCGCCGCCTTCACCGCGAAGGGATTTTGCGAGGACGTGGCGGACGAGGCGGCGGGCGCGTGCCTGCTCGTTTGGTCGTTGCCTTTGCGCGAGGAACTGGAAGGCTCGCTCCAGCGCAACAACAAACTCGGCCCGGGTGCCTGGGCGGCTCTTGCGGCGTATGCGCAATTGTGCGAGTTTGTCGTCCCTGCCGCGCTGTCTGCCCCGGCTTGCCGCGACCCGGATGACGATGTCGTGCTGGCGACCGCGCTTTCAGGCCGCGCCGATAACCTGGTGACCGGAGATGACGACCTGCTCACACTCGCTCGCTATCACGGAATAAGAATCCTCTCGCCTCGTGAGTTTTGGGAAGTCTTGGCGGCATGATGGCTCTGCTGGCCGCGGGAACGAAATCAAATCCTACCTTGCCGGATGGCTAAAAAAAACCACTCTGGCAAATTTGCCTCAGCCGGGGCGTGGCCGCGCACCCGCTTGGCCGGGGTTTGTTTATTGCTAACTCGTTATTAACCAAGTTGTTAGAGATCTGCCAGAGTTATGCCAACCCGTTGGCATTACGCTTGCTTGACACTTCCCAAGCGCGTATTCCGATCCGGCTCGAATCAGCCGGGGGCGGGTTTTTTGTCGGCCTCAAGAAAGTGGAGGCCGTCGCAGGGTGAAAAAGCCGCCTTGCGCTCAATCAATGTAAACCAATAAGCATCAAAACATGAAGAAAATAGAAGCCATCATCAAACCGTTTCGCATCGAAGAGGTCAAGGACGCTCTGGCCAAAATCGGCATTGAGGGGATGACCGTCATCGAAGCCAAGGGTTGCGGCCGCCAGAAGGGCCACACTGAAATTTACAGAGGCAGCGAATACACGGTGGACCTGCTGCCCAAGATCAAACTCGAAGTGGTCGTCTCCGACCTGCGCGCCGAGGAGGTGGCCGGGACCATCGTCGCCTCGGCCAAGACCGGCAAGATCGGCGACGGCAAGGTCTTCATTTCCAACATCGAGGAAATCATCCGCATCCGCACGGAGGAGCGGGGAGAAAAGGCCCTCTAAACCCAAACCAACCATACCCAAAATCAATGCATCGAAATATGAATAAAACCTTGATCTGCTTGACGTTGCTGACCTCCCTTTGCGCCGGTCCGCTGGCCGCCCGCGCGGCCGCGGGCGCCGCGATCACCAACAAACTGGCCGACCCCTCCATCGAACAGCGCCTCGAGGACTTGGAAGCTTACATTAACAACACCGGCCGGCAGGCCGACACCCCCACCAATCACGTCAGCTCCAAACTGGGCAGCGTGAACGACAAAGGCGACACCTTCACGGCCAACCCCGGTCCCGGCCACAACGCCTGGCAGATGACCTCGGCCGCCCTGGTGCTGTTCATGACCCTGCCCGGACTGGCTCTTTTCTACGGCGGTTTGGTCCGGCGCAAAAACGTCCTTTCCGTCATCGCGCAGTGCTTTTTCATTACCGGCATGGTCACGATACTGTGGTGGGCGTGCGGGTACAGCCTGGCCTTCGCCAAGGGAGGGCCTCTGGCCCCGGTTCTGGGCAGTTTTGATTTCGCCTTTTTCAACGGAGTGGATTCCAGCCCGAACACCGATTATTCCTCGTGGGTGTCGCACAACGTCTATGCCATATATCAATTGATGTTCGCCATCATCACCCCGGCTTTGATCATCGGCGCCATCGCCGAGCGCATGAAATTCTCGGCCATCTGCCTGTTTATGACGCTGTGGATGTTCATCGTTTATTTCCCGCAAGCCCACATGATCTGGGGCGCGGATGGAATGATGAACGGCGTGTCCAATCACGACGCCAAAATCCACGCCATTGACTTCGCCGGCGGCACGGTCGTCCACATGACCTCCGGCTGGTCGGCGCTGATCCTCTGCCTGATTCTGGGCAAGCGCCTGGGCTGGGGCAAAACCAACTTCGCCCCGCATAGCATGGTGCTCTGCTTGATCGGCACGGGCATGCTCTGGGTCGGTTGGTACGGCTTCAACGCCGGCAGCGCCGTGGCCGCCGATGTCATCGCCGCCAACGCCTTCACCACCACCACCCTGGCCACCGCCGTCGCTTCCTTTGTCTGGCCCATGATGGAATGGATCGTCCGGGGCAGGCCCAGCGTGCTTGGATTCTGCTCGGGGGCCGTGGCCGGCCTGGTGGTGATCACCCCGGCCTGCGGCTTCGTCACGGCGGGCGGCTCGGTCATCATCGGCATCGCCGCCGGTCTGGTTCCCTGGTTTTTCTGCTACAAAGTGAAGAGCTGGTTCGGCTATGACGACGCCCTCGACACCTTCGGCGTCCATGCCATCGGCGGAACCATCGGCGCGTTGCTGACCGGCGTGCTGGCCAGAAACAGCGCCAATGGAAATCTGGCCGCCAACCTCAAGGCTTACGTCACAGATTCCCCATTGCAGCCGCTCGTCTTCGAGCAACTCAAGGCCGTCGGCTTGACGCTGGTTCTGGCCACCGTGGGCACGGCCGTCATCGCCTGCATCGTCAAGTTCACCCTGGGCCTGCGTCCGTCCGAAGAAGACGAAACGCTGGGGCTGGACCTGTCCGACCACGGCGAAGAAGGCTACTCCAGCCAATGACCGGAGCCGCCAGCGGTTTCGCCCGGTTTTAGTTGACGGTGATGCCGGGCGCTGGACTCGGCGCGGGCCGCACGGCCCGCGCCGATATGTTTGCCTTTTTGCCGGGAGGAGGAGGCTTGGCCTGCGGGCGCAAGCGGGTAG
>JBEKIA010000204.1:0-6804 GCA_050011995.1 Verrucomicrobiota bacterium | reverse complement strand
TGGCCTTGAAGGCCGCACTGTGTCGTTTCCGTTTTGCTTTCATAAGTCTGCTCTTTCTTATCTACAGCAAACCGGCAAAAATCGAAACTTACCCGTGGTCTAATTTTAGGGGTCCACCTCTCGTCGAACAACTTCCGTACCATGCCGAACCGCCTTTCCCTGATCCATTTGGCCATTTTAATGCACGAACAACCTGTTGTATATTGATTGTTAGGCCACTTCACGCCATGAGCATACAAGCATCAAAAACTGTTGTGAGGTTTTCGGCGGCAGTTTCGGTATTGGCTTGCAGTTGCTGCCTCACTTGCCTAGCGGCAGGCATTTACGACGAGATGTTTCGCCAGCCGAGGATTCACATCAACGTCCTCCTTCTTTTTTTGCTCGAGAGTGTGTTGCCGGTTTGGTTTATCTGGGAGTCAGTCAGAGCTTGGCGGCTTTTACCAAAGAGCATTGAGTCATTGAGCATTATTTATGTTTTGGCCGGCATGAACGGAGTTTTCGGTGGCATGTTGTTTGGTTTTGCGTTTGGCTGGAGGATTTGGAACGTCGGCGTGCTCGTTGTTGGACTTTTTCTATTCTTATTCGGACTTTGGATGAACCAACAACAGAAAAGATTATATGGCGTGGCTTAACAAGTCACCGGAGTCAACCGCCGTTGGCGCTTGTCGTTCCGTTGTTGCGGTTCGCGTCGCGAGCTGGCGGGGGTTGAACTTTTGTCGTTAGGCATCGTTCGCGCGTTTATGAAAAAGCTTAACATCAACAAGAGGTCGCTGCTGCGAGTCTTGCTGGGCGTTTATTTGTTCCCGCTCTACCTTGTGGTTTTTTCATTGAGCGTGCCGCCGGCGGATTTGCCGCTTTGCGGCTTGATGTTTGTCCTCTCGGTTCTCGGCTTGGTTCTGGCGCGTCGAGATATCCGAGCTTGGCGTGTTGTTTGGACGGGTGCGCTGATTACGTCCATTATTTTCGCAGTATTGGAGATCATTGCTGGCCAGAACATTGCACATCAGCGTTCTAAGCATGATTCGAGTATGAGATTGATGATGCCTGAGAAGTCGCCGGTGGCAACACCGGTTGCGCAGCGGCTGAGAGCGAGTGATGGCACGGTCTGATTTCTCCCCTCCGAGCCAGCGGAAAACGATATTGACACCTCCCAAGCGGCCTTCCCTCGTTCCCTTCAACTCCCTGGTGGTGATGGCGGTGGATTCCATGTTGCGAAGGGCAAACGGGGCGCAAGCTGGAATCCAGCAACTTCACGACTAGGCACCTGTCGAGGCGGAGCGTTCGCGTGTTGGCATGCCACCTTCGCTGGGCCTACGGCGGACAGGTCGGCTTGGCCTTCCTGCCTTGAGCAAGCCGGATGATCCGCCTTCGCCAAGCCTACGGCAGGACAGGCGACACGGGAACGAGCCGCGGGGAAGGGCTGGATTTTGCGGTCCTTCGATAATCGCTTGAAATCTGGATTTGGCTGTGGCAATTTGCTTCCACTGATGAGCTTGGCTGAACTAAAAGATAATGTGATGGCGTTGCCGGAAAGCGAGCGCCATGATTTCGTTGTCTGGCTCAATCGCTTGGAACAGGATTACGCAGACATCCCCGGAGAAGCCCTGGCCGAAATGGCCGCCGAAGTCTGGGATCAGGACGACCGCCATGCCCCTCCCACGCATCGTTTTAGCCTTTGACACCCGGCCTGGGCGGTGTAATTTTAGGGCGTGAACAGGTGTTCGCATCGGCCCGGCGCGTCCGGCGAGAAAATTATGCAAAAAACTCATTCCAAAAAAGCGGGAAACGGGGTGCAGAAGCCCAAAAGCCTAAAATCGCGTCCTGGTGGAAGGGGGAAAAATGGTTTTGTGCATGTAATCAGCGCCGCAACGGTCTCCGAAATACGGAGGGAGCTTGGCATCAAGCCTTATCATATCAGAAACATGTCGCGCGCTTTTAAAATGGCTGGTGTAAAGGTTTGATCGCTGCCCTATCTTTTATGAGATCAGGGATGGAAGCGAAACGGCGAGGCGTCTTCCTAAAGGTTCCGTTCGACCAAGATTATGAGCCGCTCTTTGTCGCCCTGATCGGCGCCCTCGCGGCACTGGGTCGAATGCCCCATTCTGTGCTGGAGGTTCCAGAGCAAGGCGAAGGCCGGCTGGCCCGCATCTTTGGGCTGATGCGCCAATGTCCGGTTTCCATCCATGACTTGAGCCGGGTGGAACTGCCAGTGCGATTCAACATGCCTTTTGAACTTGGGATTGCCTTCGCTCTGTCATGCCTCGAAAAGTCTCACAAATTCGTTTTGCTGGAAGCAAAGCGGCATCGGTTGCAGAAAACCTTGAGCGATGTGAACGGCATTGACCCCGGAATCCATCATGCGGCGGTCAGGGGCGTCATTTCCTGCGTTTTGTCGCATTTGGGAGAGTCGCGAGGCAATCCAGATGCGAAAACAGTCGCCGGCATCCATCGGGAGCCATGGAAAACAATCCCGTCGCTCAAGGCGATTCATGGCAGGGCCAACATTTACTCCCGGTCCATCTTCACTGAATTGGTTGATGGAGCCACCAGGTTGGCGAAGAACGAAGGGCTGGTGGTAAATTGATTGTCCGTTCCCGGTTGAATTTGTGCCACTTTTTGTGCCACTTTCATAGGTTTCTCGAAGCCCCTGTGCAAAATGGAGAAAAGTGAGTTTCCCGCTGTAGATCAAGGGGTTTGACGTGGTTTAAGCAATGGAAAGAATTGGCAAAAAACCTCTATTTCTCGAATCCTAAGTCTGGCGTGTCTGCCATTCCACCACTCGCGCCGCCAAAGTGACGGGAGAGAGTATGGCATCTGCGCCGCCGGTGGCAAGTTTTCGGGGTTTCGGGCTGAGGTCAGGGAAAGACCAGGCGGATTCCGGACAGATTGGTTGCGCTCCTAGGGAAATTAGTCCAGGTTTGCGCTTTTGGCAGCCAATTCCGGGTGAGATTCCCCGACGACACCTCTTGCACGCTTCCGTCGCCTAACATGATATTTCCAGCGCCTACGGGATTCCCTTGCGAATGCATCTTCAATGACCAGGAGACAGGGCTGCTGATGGGGATGACGACATCATTGCCATTTCCGTTGGAGGGTGAATAGCCGTAGTCGGGATCGGGAACAAGGCCGGGGCCGAGGTTGCGATCACCGCCTTGTATTGAATTCGGATAAGTGACGTTGGCGGTCACACCCACAAAATAGGAAACAGTGGTGTTGTCTTTGAACGCGGCATTTGCCGTGTCATTAGTCGCTCCCTTGACGATGAAGTTTGCGGCAGGCTTTCTTTCGTCGGCAGGGCATATCACAATCTTCGGCGATCGGCCCACCTCCTTCCACATGACCGCGTAGTTTGTCCAGCAGTATTGGCCGGCGTCGGAGTTTGTCAGAAGCTCACTCCATCCGCCATTGGTCATGGATGCCTCGGCTGGCACGAGATCATGATGATCGCCCGCCCAGAGGCGATAGGCGGTGCCAAGCTGCTTCAAATTGTTGTTGCAATAGATCCTCCAAGCCGTCTGGCGCGCACGGCGGAAGGATGGAGCAAGCAGGACGGCCAGAACGACAATCGCCGTGATTGCCACTGCCAACTCCACTCGCGTGAACCCTCCCGCCTCTTGTTTTGACAAGCGTTTCATACAAGCGGTATTTGAGCAATTGCATGGCTGACGCAAGGAAAATCGGCGAAAAATCGCATTGCATCAGTCTTCGACGGTAGGGCGAGACTTCGTCGAGCCGAAACTCGATTTCTTTGGAAAAAGTCACGGCTCGACAGGAGTCTCTACCGTCCCGGTCACGGCTCGACGGAGCCTCTCTACCTTTACCCACCGTGACCGACGCATTCCGGAAAACGGGCGGAAGAAGAAGCCCCCCAAGGCCCGCCGCGCTCAGAACTGCGCCGGCCATTTGCCGGTTTGCAGCACCCTGGCGGCGATTTGCTGGGCGTCGGCGTCGTCCAGGTCAAACGGCGCGAAGGTCGCGCACGCTTTCAATTCGTCCAGCATTAGTTTTTTGCGGCCGGTGATGTCATAGACATGCGCCAGTTGCAAATGATGAATGACGCGGCCGGGGGCAAGCTCGATGGCTTTCTTGAAATTCTGGATGGCTGTTTCGTTGCTGGCTTTGGGCAGGCCGCCATAAACAATCTTCACCAAACCGGCGAGAAGAAGATTCATGTTGGCCACTTCATAGTTCCAGCGGCCGAGCATGTGGTAGGAAAGGTCGAAGGTTGGGTCCAGCGCCACGGCCTTTTCCGCCTCGGCCTTGATCTGGCGCGAATAGTTGACCTTGGTTTGATTGTCGGAGTAGGGGAAGTTCTTGGCGCAGCAGACCGAGACGCAGAGGTGGGCTTTGGCGCTTTGGGGATCGTCCGCCGCCGCGCGCTGCCCGCAAGCCAGGGCCTGCGCGGCCAGGGTCTTTTGCTCCGTCCTGGATTTGGCCAGGTGCATCAAGTCGCAATAAGCCCCGGCCAATTTGATCTGGATTTCCGCGTTGCCGGGAAACAATTTCTCCGCCTGGAGATAGGCTTGCAGGGCCGCCGGGGCGTCGTGCTCCCGGCTGAGAAGATCGCCCCGGGCGAGGAGGTTGGTCAAATCTTCCGCCTGGACGGCGGCCGCCTGCCAGAGGAGGCAGCAAAAAAGCAGGCGCGCCCCGCAAGCGAGGCGCGCCGAAATGGCCGTCCTGACCACGGCATTCATGATGCGCGGGTTATTTCTTCTTGTCCTTTTTCTCCTCGATGGCGGCTTGGGCGGCGGCGAGGCGCGCGATGGGCACGCGGAACGGGGAACAACTGACGTAAGCCAGTCCGATGCGATGACAGAATTTGACGCTGGACGGCTCGCCACCGTGCTCGCCGCAGATTCCCAGCTTGATGTCGGGACGGGTCTTGCGGCCCCGTTCCACGGCGATCTTCATCAGTTCGCCCACGCCGGACTGGTCAATGGCGGCAAACGGGTTCTGCTTGAAGATTTCCAGTTCCTGATATTTGGTCAGGAAGCTGCCGGAATCGTCGCGGCTCATGCCCAAACAAGTTTGGGTCAGGTCGTTGGTGCCGAAGCTGAAGAAGTGGGCGTCCTTGGCGATTTCATCGGCCAGCAAGGCTCCGCGGGGGATTTCAATCATGGTGCCGACCAAGTATTTGATCTTGGTCTTTTGCTCCTCCTGGACTTGCTGGGCGACGCGATTGACGACCTCCAACTGGTTTTGCAACTCCTTGGGAAAGCCGACGAGCACGATCATGATCTCCGGCTTGACGGGGATGCCCTCCTTTTGCACCAGGGCGGCGGCTTCGATGATGGCGCGGGTTTGCATCTCGGTGATTTCGGGATAGACGATGCCGAGGCGGCAGCCGCGCAAGCCGAGCATGGGGTTGAATTCGTGGAGTTGCTTGACGCGCCGCTGGATTTTCTCCACCGGGACGCCCATTTTGGCGGCGAGGTCCTTCTGGGCGGCATCCTCGTGGGGAAGGAATTCGTGGAGGGGCGGGTCGAGGGTGCGGATGGTGGCGGGCAGGCCCTTCAATTCGCGGAAGATGCCGGCGAAATCGTTGCGCTGGTAGGGAAGGAGTTTGGCCAGGGCTTTTTTGCGGTCCTCCGTGTTTTCGGCGAGGATCATTTCGCGCATGGAGTCAATACGATTTCCCTCGAAGAACATGTGCTCGGTGCGGCAGAGGCCGATGCCGGCGGCGCCGAAGGCGACGGCGTTGGCGGCCTGTTCGGGGGAATCGGCGTTGGTGCGGACCCCCAGGCGGGTGGCCCTGGCGCACCACTTCATCAGTTGCAGATAGTCTTGACAGATGCGGCTGTCCTTGAGGTCCAGGGTCTTGCCGATGAGCACCTGGACGATTTCCGAGGGGGCGGTCTTGACTTCGCCGGCATAAACGGCGCCGGCGGTGCCGTCAATGGAGAGGAAGTCCCCTTCGTTGAAAGTCTGGCCGCTGACGGTGAGGGTTTTTTTGGCGTAATCCACCTGCAGGGCGCTGGCGCCGCAGACGCAGACCTTGCCCATCTGGCGGGCGACCAGGGCGGCGTGGGAGCTGACGCCGCCGCGAGCGGTGAGGATGCCTTCGGCGGCGATCATGCCGCGCAAGTCCTCGGGGGAAGTTTCGACGCGGACGAGGAGGACCTTCTGGCCGGCGTGGGCGGCTTCGACGGCGCGTTCGGCGTTAAAATAAATGCGGCCGGAGGCGGCGCCGGGTCCGGCGGGCAGGCCCCTGGCAATGACTTTGGCGGATTTAATGGCGGCGCGGTCAAAGACGGGTGCGAGCACCTGGTCCAATTGTCCGGCGGGGACCCGCTGGACGGCTTCCTCCCAAGTGATTAATTTTTCGCGTTCCATTTCGACGGCGAAACGGACGGCGGCCAGACCGGTGCGTTTGCCGTTGCGGGTCTGGAGCATGAAAAGTTTGCCGTCTTCAATGGTGAACTCAAAATCCTGGACATCGCGGAAATGGCTTTCCAGGGTTTGGCGGACCTGGGCCAGTTCGGCGGCAGCGGGGGGCATGATTTTTTCCAGTTCGGCCACCGGCTTGGGAGTGCGGACGCCGGCCACGACGTCCTCGCCCTGGGCGTTCATGAGGAATTCGCCGTAGAAAACTTTTTCGCCGGAAGCGGGGTCGCGGGTAAAGGCGACGCCGGAGCCGGATTTGTCGCCGGTATTGCCGTAAACCATGGACTGGACGCTGACTGCGGTGCCCCAATCGGAAGGGATGTTATACTTGGCGCGATAGACAATGGCGCGGTCATTCATCCAGGAACCGAAGACAGCGCCGATGGCCCCTTCGAGCTGGACCCAGGGATCGGTGGGAAA
>JBEKIA010000203.1:0-6847 GCA_050011995.1 Verrucomicrobiota bacterium | reverse complement strand
ATCTGGCCACGGATTCAAAACAACCGCGCCACCCAACCAGTTCACCGTCCCCGCATTGGTCAGCGCCCCGTTGAGCGTCAGCCCGCCGCTCAGGTTCAACACCCCGTTGCTGGCAACGGTCAGCGGACTGGTTACGGTAACTCCGGTGCAGTTGACCTCCCCACCGCCCGCGACGGTCATGGGACCAGTCACGGTGCCCCCGGTCCAATTCAATGTGCCGGTCACAAAATTACTGCCCACCAGCGTCTCGCCGCCGACTAAAGTGAAATTGGTAATCCCTCCACTAAATGTAAGGGTGCTGTTACCGGTGAACTGTACCTGGCCTGTCCCGTTGGTAACAAGAGTGCCGTTGGTCAGAGTGAACAACCCATTGTTAAAATCCACCGCCGCCCCGAGCGCGGCGGTAAAACTACCCCCAAGAAGGCCGCCCCCATTTAAAACCAGCGTCTCCGTCTGTTCCGTCACCGTGCCTATGTTATAGAAGGGAATGTTGATGGTTGTCTGGGCCGCCCCAATGCCCATTTTCAGCACCGTTCCCGCATTCTGGAAATAAGCGGTGGCGGTGGAGTAAGAGTTGGTCAGAAGTTGGTCGCACGAAATGTTCCACAGTCCGCCCGCCAGGTTGACGATTGGGCCGCCGTTGGTGCTGCCGCCTGTGCCTGAGTAGTTTACGTAAACATCCCCAGTCAACCAGTTCACCGTCCCTGCATTGGTCAGGGCATTGTACAAATAAACCGTTCCCGCTGTGCCGGGGTTGAGGTTCAACACCCCGCCGCTGGCGACGGTCAACGGGCCGGTCGCGCTCCCCCCACTCCAGTTCAACACCGCCCCGCTCGCCATGCTCACAGGCCCGGCCACGCTCCCTCCACTCCAGTTCAGCAACGCCCCGCTCGCAACGGTCATTGATCCGGCCAGGGTCCCGCTGTTCAAATTGAACGTGCCAGTTACGAAGTTACTGCCCGTCAGGCTTGCGCCCGACAGGGTGAAATTGGTGATCGCACTGGTGAACAGGATGCTGCTGCCGGCGGTGAATTGCACCTGGCCCGCCCCGCTGCTGGCTGGATTGCCGCTGACGAGGGTGAATTGCCCGCCGCCAAAATCCACCGCCGCGCCCGCAGCCGCCGAATAATTTCCACCCAGAGTGCCGCCCGAATTGAAAATCAGCGTCCCCGTCGTCACCGTTACGGGACCGGTGTTCGTGAAGGGAAGGTCGAAAGCGGTCGCGCCCGCGGTCACCGTTTTCTCCAACCTTCCGGCGTTCTGGAAATAGTCGCTGGCGGTATTGTAAACGCAAGTCAGGCTCTGGTCGCATTGGATATTCCACGTTCCGCCGGACTGGTTGATGATCGGTCCGCCGCCGGCGTTTACTGACGCATTTACCTGCACGTTCCCGCTCAACCAGTTCACCGTCCCGGCATTGGTCAGCGCCGTCAGCAAATTTATCGTGGCCGCGCCGGCGTTAATGCTCAGAACCCCGCCGGTCGCGATGGTCAGGCCGTCGCCCGCCAAAATTCCGCCCGTCCAGTTGAATTGGCCGCTGAAGGTGACGTGCGAGGTGAAGTTGACCGTCCCGTTCACGTTGACGGTGTCGGTGCTTGCCGGAACCCCGGTGGGCGACCAGTTGCCGGAATTGAACCAATCGCTGTTGGACGAACCAGTCCAAGTCCAAGTGGCTTGGGCTGACGCGGGCAGGCTTGACAGCCAAAGCAGGCCGAGGACCCAGGCGAAAGCCCCCTGGCAGCGGCATGGAAAGTGGGCATGTTTGGCCATGATTTGCTTTCTTGGATTTGTCGGTTACGCGGTATTTTCTAGCATTTGATTCTTTCTCGCGCAAGCTAATTGAACATCAAAGCTCGGCCGATGGACGGCGATATACAGTCTAAGGGCGCCAAATCCATTCTGCTTCCGGCCGCGCCGGCAGCCGCAACCCATCCGCGAACCGGTCAACCGCCGCCTGGAAATTGACGCAATCCTCTGGAGAGGGCATCGCCTCCAGGCGCAGGCCGCCAAAGCCGCGCGATTTCTCCCAAAATGTTCTTGCTTCACCCTGTTCCTTTGGAGTCTATTATTCCCCATGAAAATGCTTTTCTTTGCCGCCCCGCGCGGCCTCGTTGTGTCCGCTTTTGTTTCCCTGGCCCTGGCCGCGCCGGCGTTGCGCGCCGCCGACGGCCCGCCGGTCGTCGCCAAACCCGCCGTCAACGCCGCCGTGACCGTCACCGACAACGGCACGACCTGGACGATGGACAACGGCATCATCCAGGCGACGATCAATAAGGGCGGCGCGCGCGGGGGCCGCAATACGATGGACAACGGCATCATCCCGGCGACGGCCAATAATGGCGGCACGCGCGGGGCCGGGAATATGCCCAGGCTCGTCTATCGCGGCATGAACATCATGGGGCCGGGCGGAATCTGGGAGACCACGCCAGCCGGCCAAGTCGTGAATTCTCTCACCATAGACCCGGCGAAAAACGGCGGCGAACGGGCCGAGGTGTCGGTGAAGGGGGCGGGCGGGGCCATCAACGTGGAAGTGCGCTACACCCTGGAACGCGGCCTCAGCGGCATTTACACCTGCGCCATTTACACTCACGGGGCCGATTCCCCCGCCGGGAGCTATGGTGAAAACCGCTTCATCAACCAGCTCAGTTCCAGGTTCGATTGGCTCTCGGTGGATCCGGATCGCAACATGCCCATGATTGATAACGCAGACCAGCGCGCGGGCGTCACCATTCACGCCAAAGAGCAGATCATCATCCCCCAGGGCATCTATAAGAACTCCGTCGAACACAAGTACAGCTACTGCGCCGAAATGTACAAACTTCCCGCCTATGGCTGGTCCAGCATCAAGGACCACGTCGGCGTCTGGTTCATCAACCCTTCCTACGAATATCTGGGCGGCGGCCCCACCCGGATTGATCTGGTTTGCCACATGGGGGCGACGATGCTCGACTACTGGACTTCAGGCCATTACGCCGGCGGCGCCGAGTGCAACATCCCCGCCGGCGAGGTTTGGAGCAAGGTCGTCGGCCCGATTTTTGTCTATTGCAATGCGTTGCAAAGCGCCCAAACCACCTCCCAGGCAGAGTTGGACACCCTGGCCGCCACCGCAGGCAATCCCACCGTCCCAGCCTCCTGGACCGCCAACGCCAACGCCTTGTTTCATGACGCCCTCGACCAGGCCAAGACCATCGAAGCCCAGTGGCCATTCCCCTGGGTGCAGGGCGTGGATTATGCGCAGAAGAGCGGACGGGCCACCGTGACCGGCAAGCTTGTGCTCAACGACCCGCAGGCGGCCACAACCAAGCTGCCTCATTTGAACATCGGCCTGACCCACCCGGATTTCACAGGCCCGGGCGGGGCCTTTGCCCTGCGCTCGGGCAACGGGAACCGAGTCACTTGGGATCACGACGCGAATTACTACCAGTTCTGGACCGTTGGCTCTGAAGACGGCACATTCTCCATTGCCAATGTCCTCCCCGGCACCTACACACTGCACGCCTTTGCCGACGGCGTGCTGGGCGAATACACTAATTACAACATCACCGTCGCGGCGGGCAAGGCTGTGGATTTGGGCAATCTGGAGTGGAAGCCGGTGCGTTACGGCAAACAAGTCTGGGAAATCGGATACCCCGACCGCACCGGCGGCAAATTCTACAAGGGCGACGGCTCGAACTACTGGCTCTGGGGCTGGTGTGTGCGCTACCCGCTCCTGTTCCCGAATGACATCACTTACACCATTGGCAAGAGCGATTACCACAAGGACTGGTTTTTTGAGCAGGTCCCCCACGCGGACACCACACCTTGGATAAATCCCGCCGCCAAGGATCCCGCGAACCAGCGTTTTGGCTGGGTCAAGGTGCAGGGATCGGACAACTGGAGAGAAATTGGGCATGGCCGGGCGACAACTTGGACCATTAAATTCAATATGGACAAGGCATCCAAAGGCCAGGCGGCGTTGCGCATTGCCCTGGCTGGCTCCGATGGCCTCGGCGGCGGCGGCGGCATGCGTGCTGGCGGCGAACGCGGCCGCGCTGGTGGCGAAGGCGGCCGTGCCGGCGGCGAAGGCGCGCGCGCTGGCGGTGAACGCGGGCGTGCCGGCGGCGAAGGCGGCGGCGGCGGCGGGCTGGCCGTGGCTGTCAACGGCAAGAGTGTCGGCAGCATCCACCCCGTGGCAACCAACGCCCTCCGCTACAACACCGACAGGGGCGTTTGGCGGGAATACACCCAGACATTCGACGCCTCGCTGCTCAAGCCGGGCGAAAACGAAATGCAACTCACCGTCCCCGCCGGCGACCTGACTTCCGGCGTCGTGTACGACTACCTGCGCCTGGAGCTTAACGAGGATTCCAAACCCGGCGACACGCTTTGAGGTTGAACCGCCACTGCCGCGTTGCGGCGGAGGAATGCAATTTGCGGGCTTCCGTTGGAGCGCCGGCTTGCAGCCGGCTTGCCGGCAGCGACCACGCCTGTTGGGAGACTTGCTGCTTTCTTGACATGGCGCAGACCTGGCGGGCGCCGCGGCGGGTTTGCGCTTCGCCGTCGGAAATTTGCTTTGTTATCGGCGACTCCGCGCCTTATGGAATTTACGCGCCGGTTATCGAGTGGTTCGGCAAGCTTGCTCTGGCGGAAGGCTTTGAATCGTGGACCTTCCAGAAACTCCGCGACCGAAACAACAAGTGGAAGAACCGCAAACATCGCGTACCCCTTTGCGAGGCCCAACTTTGGGTGCGCGGGTGAGATTTCCGGCACGATGGGCACCCTCCGCGAATTGACAGCGCAATGCCCGTCCTCTACCCTTCGTTCCGATGAATTCACAGGAGCGCGCTTTGCAGGAGTTCGCCCAATTCGCCGCCACCCTCAAAGGCAGCGAGAAAAGCGACGGGCAGACGTTCCTGTTCCATTTGCTCGAAGCCTTCAGCCACGACCCCAACACCCTTCCCGAAAATTCCAGGTTCGAGTACCGCGTCCGCTTTCCCGGCGAACGGGCCAAGTTTGCCGATTTTGTCTGGCCGGGCCGCGTCCTCATCGAAATGAAATCTCGCGGGACAAAACTCTCGCAACATCGCCGACCGACCTCCCCTTATCCAATCGCCAATCCGCCCGGCTTGAAGATTTCGCTTTACCAGGTGCCTTGCATAATTCAAGTTCCCTGCATACAAGAGCGGTCGCAACCGACCAATATCAACCAACGCATCTATGAATGAAATGCTCGCAGACATAAAAGCCAAATTGCAGAACGGTGACTACAAAAACGAGGAACATGTTCGTCTGTCGCTCGTCGCGCGGGTTTTGCAGAATTTGGGCTGGGATATCTGGAACCCGAAGGAAGTAAACACCGAATTCATTGCTGCTCCGAATGAGGACAAAACACGCGTTGATGTCGCCCTATTTTTGACACCAGATGCTCCGGCTGTGTTTATTGAAATCAAAGGCGTTGGGCAAATTCAACGGTTACAGGACATTGAGAGGCAGTTGCGCGGCTACAACCGCGACAATACGGCGATGTTCGCAATAATCACGGATGGCCGCGAATGGAGGTTTTACCTTTCACAAACCGGAGGTGAGTTTTCAAGAAAGTGCTTTAAGACCCTTGACTTCGAGGAGGATGACCTCAAGGACATTCAAGAATCGCTCTCAACATTTTTAAGCAGGCCCGAAATAAGGAGCGGAAACGCAAAGGTCAAAGCAGAAAACTACGTGCAGCTAAATCGAAAGCAGCAAACGGCCGAGGATTGTCTGCCGGAAGCCCGCCGCAAAATAACCGAGCCGCCATACCCAAGTTTGCCCGATGCACTTGTGTCCCTGGTGCGGGAAAAAGAATTCTCTATTACGCAGGAGGAAGCCATCAAATTCATCAAGGAGTCTGCTGAAAGGCCAAAGAGTATTGGTCCGCCTTTTTCGCCCCCGGCAGATCCATCCCCCGCTTCTGAACCAAACGAAAGCAGAACACACGGCAAACGACGTCAACTCAATCCAGATTACCCTGAGAACTTATCACACACGAAGCTGATTGAGGGGCGGTTCGCTGGGGAGTCAACACCAAATTGGAGGGGTTTGGTCCATTGCGCAATGCGCAAGGCACATGAAAACGGTGTGCCTTTTGCCACCTTGAGAAGCATTGCGAATATCAGCGAACGAAATCCTGGGGACCCGAGCTTCCAAAAGATTGAAGGAACACACTTGTGGCTACAGGGAATGGATTCAAATCAAGCGTGGAAGCGTTCTTTAACGCTGGCCAAGCAGATTCGCAGTGACATACATGCTGTTGTTTTATGGCGAGAGAAGGAGGGGGCGGCACATCCCGGTGAGGAGGCCGAAATTCAGTGGTCCCCTTCTCACTGAATAGGCTGGGCCGTTTTTCCGCCAACCGCACCAGTACCAGGGTTCAGTTCCTCACTTGTCCACATTTTGTGCGATGGCGGGCATCAGTGGATACATGTTCAAGCTGGACTGGCAGGATTGGAAGCAGCAACCTCTGATCAGCCGAATGGCCCCCGGCTTCACCGGCTGGGACAAGGACAACGCCCAATTTGAGGCGCAGCTTGAAAAAATCATCCAAGCCCTCCGCGCCGACGGCCACGCCCGCGAACTTCCCCCCAGGCCGCGGCTTTAATCAGATTTTTCGCAAAAAGGGCTTGACAAAAATTAGAACCTATGGTTGAATTGACAGCGTGAGACACGAAGGCACACTTCGGGGTCGCCGCCGGGTGGCGTCGGCCGCCGCGGGAGCGGGGCGCGGGCGAACCGCCATGCAATCCCGTATCCCCTGCCGATCCACTGCAATCAAGGCAAATCAAGGGCAAATCAAGGCAAATTAAGCCAAATTAAGGCAAAAAAAATAGTTTTT
>JBEKIA010000202.1:0-6890 GCA_050011995.1 Verrucomicrobiota bacterium | reverse complement strand
ATTCCTGCGGGTGCCGGAGCTGACCCGGCCGCTGATTTTCCTGGGCATAGTCGCCTTGGTAACAGCCTTGCTCCAGGGCGGAATAGGAGCCAGGGCGTTAGGGAGCGCCTCTTATGGGGGTAAATCTTTGTTTTACATTTTTGGCGCCATTATCGGTTATTTTGCCCTTACGGCCGTGCGAATTCCGCTGACGAAAGCCAGCCGGGCGGCGGGGATTTACTTCCTTTCGGGGCTTACGTTCATCCTGAGCAATCTGGCTTTTTTGCTGGGGCCGGCGTTTTATTTTTTGTGGTTCCTGCTGCCGAGTGCCTGGGTGGCGAGCCAGGCCGAGGTCGAGACTGGAATGGCGCCCGGGGCCTTTGAGCGGCTTAACGGGTTCACGCCCGGGTTTAGCGCTCTGGCGTGCTACTTTCTGATGCGCTGGGGCATTCGCGGGATTTTTTCCTATACTCATCCGTGGCGGGTCGTCCTCTTGGCCCCGGCTCTCCTTTTGAGTTTGCTGGGCGGCTTCCGGGGGAACGTGGTCGTTCTGGCCCTCCTTTTTCTTTGCCAGTTTTGCCTTGAAGGGCTGTGGCGCACCCGTTTTCTGCCGATAGCGCTGGGATCTGGATTGTTGGCCGCGGCGATGCTGTTTGCGTTTTCCGATCGTTTGCCACTGGCGGCGCAGCGGGCGGTGAGTTTTCTGCCGGTCCGGGTGGATCCGCAGGTCCGGGCCGACGCGGAAGGCTCCTGGCAGTGGAGGCTCCAGATGTGGCAAGTTTTGGTGCCTCAGATTCCAGAGTATTTGATATTGGGCAAGGGTTACAGAATTGATCCGGACGAGCTTTACTTTGCGGGATTGGGCGGAGACATTGCCGCCCAGCAAGCGTTGGTGGCAGGCGATTACCACAGCGGCCCTCTTTCGACCATTATCCCGCTGGGCTTGTGGGGGATGATAGGCTTGCTTTGGCTTCTGGGCGCCGGAGCCAAGGTGCTCTATCGGAACTACCGTTATGGCGACCCGGCTCTTCAGAACGTCAATACTTTTATTCTGGCTTCTTTTATTGTGCAGAGCATCGTTTTCTTCACGATCTTTGGCGCGTTCAACAGCCAGCTTTTCGTGTTCACGGGGCTTCTCGGCCTGAGTGTCTCGCTCAATGGGGGAATGCGCAAACCCGCTCCAGCCGTTGCCAGGGCAGCCCGGCCGGCGATGATCCAGGCCCCGGTTCCAATCGCCGTCTGAGGCCCGCGGGAGAGGCCGCGGATTACATTCGGCTTTTCCACAAAAATGTCGGAGCCGCCACATGCCGCGTCACCCTTCGATCCAAACTGCCGGGCGTATAAAGAGCATAATCAAACGGCTTCTGGAAATATATCCCGCCCGCGGCGCGGCGAAACCGGTGCGCCCATACCAGCGCGAAGCGGAACCGCCTGGACCACCACGGGGCGGAATCGAACAGGATGCGCTTCTCGCGCTGCGCATTGGCGCTGAGGTTCATATTGCTTCCAGTATCGGCAAATACCGAGGTGAACCGCCGCAGGATTCCCATCGGAACCCTGGCCTCGAGCAAACGAAGCACCCACTGCGCGTCGCCCGCGTCGCGCCACCGGGGCTCAAAATAGAGACCCTTCTCATCAATGATTCTCCGGCGGAAGAACATGGAACAGGTAAATGTGGGCAAATGGGAAACCATGATGTGATGCCGGGCGGGAAGCTGCACTTTCCGGCAGCAAACGAAATTCCCCGTTCCATCCACCACCACGCAATCGCTAAAAAGGAGATCCACTCCGGGATGGCGGTCAAAATAGTCCGAAACCGCCGGCAGCGCGCCCGGCAGGTACTGTTCGTCACAGTTCAAATAAGCCAAAATCTCCCCGCAAGACTTTCGCAACCCCCGGTTCACCGCGTCGTACATGCCGGAATCCTTTTCCACAAAAGCCTTGACCCGGCGATCAGCCGTCAGCCAATCCAGGGTTCCGTCATCCGAGCCGGCATCCTGGACGATATGCTCCAACTCCACTCCTTGATCGGCCACCGAAGCAATGCAAAGTTTGAGAAAGGCGGAACTTCGGAAGCTGGGGGTGACAATGGAGAATCGCACGGGACAAATTCTCCGTTTGCCTCCATGATTTACCGCACGGAATAGGTGTAGAGGGTTGTGCTTTTGAAAGTCTCTCCCGGTTTCAGAACCGTCGAGGGGAAATTGGGATGGTGGATGGAGTCGGGATAATGCTGCGTTTCCAGGCAGAAAGCGTTGGGGCCGCCGGTGTAAAGCTGCACTCCGGGCTGGTCGGTGCGCAGTTCCATCACCCGGCCGCTCTTGCCATCCACCACCCGCGCTGCCAGGACCAGGGACTTGCCGCCGCCGGTGATGATGTAATTATGGTCGTACATGCGGGCCGGAGCCGTGAGCTGGCTGACGCGAGAGGTTAGGGACGTTGGCTTGGTGAAATCCAGCGGCGTGCCGGTGACGCTGGCGATTTCGCCTGTCGGAATCAACGAGGCATCCGCCACCGTGTAATGATCGGACGCCAGCCACAACTCTTGCGCGGACAAGTCGCCCCCGCCGGACAGATTGTAATAGCCATGATTGGTGAGATTCAAAATCGTGGCTTTGTCCGTGGTGGCCTCATAGTCAATCCGCAACTCGTTGTCATCGGTCACGGTATAGGTGATGTGGACGGTCAGGTTTCCGGGGAAGTTTTCCTCCCCGTCCTTGCTGAGGTAAGTAAAGCGGACGGAGGCGGCGTGTTCCTGGGCGGGAAGGGCCTGGCCTTGCCAAACCTGCGAGGCAAATCCTCTTCTGCCGCCGTGAAGCGTGTTGGTTCCGTTGTTGGCCGCCAGTTTGTATTCCACGCCGTCCAGGGTAAAGCGCGCCCCGGCGATGCGGTTGGCCACCCGGCCAATGGCGGCGGCGGAATTCCCGAACCCGCTCAAATACCGGTCAAAAGTGCTCGCGCCCAGCACCACATTGGTCAAGGCCCCGTTTCGGTCGGGGACATCCACCTCGGTGATGATCGCGCCGTAGCTCATGACCTTGACGACCATTCCATGGGAGTTTCGCAGGGTGAACTGTTTGACAGTCGCGCCGTCGGCCGTCTTGCCAAAGTCGCGCTCCTCCAGCCGCGTCAGCGGTTGGGCTTGGGCGCAAGTCAGCGCGGCGATGGCGGCCAGAAGAATCCAGGTTGAATAAGATTTGTTCGGTTTCATGGGCGGATTATGAAGCGGGCGGACGCTGGAATGCAAGCTTTTTTCTCGCCGCCTTTTTCTACCACGCCACGGCGACGGCCAGTTTTTTGCCGTATTTGTTGGTGTAGTGGAGGCGCTGGTGGGCGGCGCCGTATTGGTGAACCAGCCGGGTGATCTTCACGTCGAAACAGCAGTACTCGGCGATTTCCAGCAGCCGGCCTTCGCGATACCACCGGATGGCTTGCAGACCTTCGCTGGTTTTTTCCACTCCCAGGGTGGCCTGCGCAATGGAGTCCAGGGAAAGCCGGTGCTGCAAGGTCTTTTCCAGTTCCGCCAGCATGTCCAGGGATCGGATTTGCCCGGCGTCGAACATCGGGTTGTGGCCGGCCAGCACTTCATAATCAAAGCGCAGCGTGTTGAAGCCGATCACCAGGTCGGCCCGGCGCAATTCCTCAATCAGCGCGTTGACCTGGGTTTCGCGGTAGATTCGGTATTCCAGCCGGGCCGTGCTGTAGGTCACGCCCACGCTCATGCGCATTTCGCGGACGTGGTTCCAGCCGCCCACTTCTTCGGCGGACTTCTGCGTTTCCAAATCAAAATAAACGAGGTTGTTGTTCATCCACAAGCCAATCTTAATCGTCATCTTAATCTGAATCTTCCCGCCATGAAAAGAGATTAGGATTAAGATTAAGATTAAGATTATGAATCAGAAAACGCCATTGATTCTTGCGCCCCGGGGTTCCATCCATAAACTTTGAGTGACAAATGGCGGACTCGCAACCCATCCGGCTGGTTCTGTTCGATGTGGACGGCACGCTCATTCGCACCCGCGGGGCGGGAGTGAAGGCGTTCGCGCTGGCCCTGACCACGGAATTTGGCGTGGCCGACGGGACCGAACTCATCAAGTTCGGCGGACGGACCGACGTTTCGCTGGTGCGCGAGCTTTTTTCGCTCCGCCAAATCGAGCCGTCGGCCAAGAATTTCGAGCGCTTTTTTGCGGCCTATCTGTTTTGGCTGGAGAAATTGATGCTGGAATGCGCGGGCGGCGCTTGTCCGGGCGTGCCGGAATTTTGTCGCGCGCTGGCCACGCGGGCGGACCCGCCGCTCCCCGGTTTGCTCACGGGCAACCTCCGGCGCGGCGCGCAAATCAAGCTGCAACGCTTTCAGTTGTGGGACCAGTTTTCCATCGGCGGCTTCGGCGACGACCACGAAGACCGCGACCAGATTGCCGCCGTCGCCCGCCGGCGCGGCAGCGAACGGCTGGGCCGCCCGCTGGAGGGCGGGGAGGTGCTGGTGATTGGCGACACGCCGCTGGACATTCGTTGCGCCCGGGCCATTGGCGCGAAGGTCTTGGCCGTGGCCACCGGCTCCTTTTCCGTGGCGCAACTTCAGCAGCACCACCCCGATTGGGCCGTGGAAAACTTGTCCCAAATCACCCCCGGCGACCTTTGACCCTCAAAACAGCCTCTCAGTGCGAATGCGGCTTGCCGCCGCCGCACCGGCAGCGCGAACCGGAACTGCCGCCGCACGAGGCCGGCTCGGACGACTCCCCGCCCGCGCTCGAGGCGAAGACCGACAGTTTTTTGGACAATTTGGTGGAACCGCATTTCGGGCAGGGTATCCCTTCCCAGCGGCGGGAACGAACCAGCAACTCGCTGTCCGCCCCGCACTCTTGACAATAAAATTCGTAAATCGGCATGGCGGCAGTGTAGGCCGGAGGGACGGGTTTCGCAATGGCGCGGGTTTTTAACCCGGCGCGGCCTCAAAAAACAAACCCATCTCGCGCATGGAAAAATAGCCCTTGCTGTTGCCGGCGGTGCGCGCGCCCAAAATGATATGGTCGGCCAGCTCGATTTTTAGCAGTTGCCCCGCCCGGATCAGGTCGCGCGTCACGCGAATGTCGGACTCGGAGGGCGTCGGATCGCCGCTGGGATGATTATGCACCAGGACGAGCGAAGAGGCGTTGGCGGCGATGGCTTCCCGGAACACTTCGCGGGGATGGACCAGGATGCTGTCCACCAATCCCTGCGAGATGTGGCACACCTTGATCAGTTTGCGGCGCGAATTCAACAGCACGGCCTGGAAATGCTCCACGTTGTAGCCCCGGTTTTCATCCCGCAGATAATCGGCCACCAGTTCCGGCGTGTCGAGCAGGGGCGCTTCGCCCTGCAATTCCCGCGCCATGCGCGCCGCGAGGGTGAAGGCGCTTTTGAGGGCAATGGCCTTGTCCCGCCCGACGCCCTTGGTCTCGCTCAAATCTTCCAGAGAAGCGCGGGCGAGAGCATGGAGCGATTGGAATTTTTGCAACAACTCCTCGGCGATCTGGACGGCCGACCGGCCTTTGGTGCCGGCGCGCAACAGAATGGCGATCAACTCGGCGTCCCGCAGCGCCTGCGCCCCCAATTCGGCCAGCCGTTCGCGGGGCCGTTCATTTTCGGGCAGGTCCTTGATGCGGATGCCATCGCTCATGATGGGAACCGTTGTAATCCGCAACAGGGCCGTCAGGCAATCAGATTCGTGCGCACGGTAGGGTCGTCTCGCCGAGACGACCGGACGCCTTCCCGATTCCGAATCGGGATCCCCACCTGGAATCCGTGGAATCCGTACGACTAAAGGGAAAAATCACGCAATTCCAAGAAGATTTTTGCCGCAAAGGAACACAAAGAACACATAGACAAGAACTTATGCTGTTTTTTCTTTGTGATCTTTGCGTTCTCTTGCGGCCAGTTCAATTTGGCTGCGGGTTTGCCGCGCTGGGCTTCTTGCGCCCTTTTGCGGCTATTCCGCCGCGCCGCCACTGGAAAGAACGGGATTTGAACAGGAGTGCGCAGAGGCAACAGAGAGTGTAGCGGCGTTCGGCAGAGCGCCGCAGGATGAATTTCAACAGAAGGCCGCGAAGGAAATGAAGTGGGGACTTTTGTCCAGTGCCAGCGGAGCAGCGTGGCAGCGGCGTCCCGCCGCTGAATTTGACCAGAAGGGCGCAGGGGCAACGGAGAGCTTTTCCCCGCCAACCAGCCGTTCCTCCGGGAAAAAGCATTTTCACCACGGATGATCACTGATTGACACGGATTGAGAACCGTTGATCAGCCGCTAAGGGCGGTACTGCCGCGCCGCCACTGGAAAGAACGCATTTGAACAGGAGGGCGCAGAGGTAACGGAGAGCTTTTGCCTTGCGTCGAGTCGCGGTTCGCTTACGATGCACCGCACATAATCGCCATGCGTGCTTCGGATACAAAATTGACCCTCGCCTCGCGCGATGTTTCCCGCGAACGCCTCGCCCAGCTTCGTGTGCTTTGTCCGGAAGGTTTCAGCGAGGGCAAGCTCGACCCCGCAAAATTTTCCCAGCTTTTCGGCGACAGCGCGACCGATGCCGTCGAACGATATGGGCTTTCTTGGACGGGGAAATCCGAGGCCATCAAGAATATCCAAACACTAACCACCGGCACCCTGCTGCCCCTGCGCGAAGAATCCGTGGATTTTGACACGACGCAAAACCTCATCATCGAGGGCGACAATCTGGAGGTGCTCAAGCTATTGCAAGGGGGCTATCACGGGCGCGTGAAGATGATTTACATTGACCCGCCGTACAACACTGGCGCTGACAGAGGTGGACCCCTAAAATTAGACCACGGGTAAGTTTCGATTTTTGCCGGTTTGCTGTAGATAAGAAAGCGCAGACTTATGAAAGCAAAACGGAAACGACACAGTGCGGCCTTCAAGG
>JBEKIA010000201.1:0-6908 GCA_050011995.1 Verrucomicrobiota bacterium | reverse complement strand
GCCGCTCAAGCTGCCCGCGAACGTCCCGTTGAAGAGGTTGTTGGTGTTCGTGGCAATCGTCACGCCGGCGAAGTTGTTCGTTCCCTTGAACGCATTGGTGCCGTTGAGCTGCGCGATGTTCGTCGAAAGCTGCGCATCCGTAACATTGCCACTCAAATTCATCGCCGACAGAGCATAACCCACCGACACAATCTGAATGTCCGGGCTTAACTGCTGCCATCCGTCCACGCCGTCGTTCACCCAGGTGCGCAGAAAAACGCCGGTGTTGGTGAAAACGCTGGCGGAGACGGCGAGGGTCATGTTCGTCACGGTCAGATCGCCGAGGTTCACCGAGAAAATCCCCCGGCTTACGGCCAGAACGATGGGTGGATCGCTTGGCGCCGCGCCGCCCACGCTCGTGCCGTTGTCGCTCCAGAACGTGGCATTACCCGACCCGCTGACCAATGCGAACTTGAACTGCGCAATCCCGGTGAAGTTGGTGCCGTTGACGGTCAACTTGCCCTGGTGGCTAAGGATCCCCGGGGCCTGCGCCGATGCCGACCAGACCGCCAACGACAGGCCTGCCGCCAAGACGGATCTCCAATTCAGGCCAAAGAAATGTGTGAGAAGAACTATTCGCAGGAATAAGAGCGTCTTCTGAAGCCATGTGCGTTGTATAATCAAAACTCATTTCGCTTTTACCAGCCCAGCCTCAATCCTGTCAAGGCCTTTTTGCGCAACTTCTGGATCAGCTCACCTCAAATCAGGCTCGCCTTCGCCCGTCATGTTTTTGTTTCGGCCAGCGCTTCCTCTTCCGCGGCCAGCAGGGAGGCGCGCATGGACTCGGCGTCGGGGGATTGGCGGAGTTGATCGAGGATGGCGGTTCTCTGTGCCATGAGACAAACTCGGGCCAGGGTGTGCAGATGCAACCGGCCATCCTGGCAACAAATCAGGAAGAACAGGTTCGTGGGCCGGGCGTCGGGCGCGCCGAAAAAGATTTCCTGAACGGTGCGGCCGAGGACGATGAACGAACTTTCAAACAGGTAAGGGTCGGGCACGCGGGGATGGGGGAGCGCAAAACCGCCGGGCATTCCGGTGGAACTCTGGGCTTCGCGCGCTTCCAGACTGGCCAGCAGGTCCTGGGGATTGTTCAAACGCCCGGTGGTTTCCGCCAGCGCCACCAACTCATGCAAAACGGATGACTTGGTTTTGGCCGGCAGGACCGGGGCAATGAAGCCGGGCTGGATCATGTCCGGCAGGAGGGTTTGGCGCGGCAGGATTTCCCGCGTGCCACGGGTGGTTTCCCGGTGATACTCCGTCAACCGCCGGCCCGGCAGGCGGAGGAGGCGTTGCGAAGCCCACAGGTCAATTTCGTCCTTGGAAAAGACGACGCGGCGGCCGCGCTTCTCGTGCGGAATCTCGTTGCACTTGACGCGCTCCGCGATGTCGGCCGGGGTCAGATGCAAATACTCCGCGACAGCGTCCAGGCTGAGAATTTGATAGGCCATATCAGTTCACTTCCCCGCGGGACGTTGCCGCCAGGCGTTGTCCGCCGGGTTCGGGCGGGGGCCGGCTCGGTTTCATCAGTCCGGTTTTCTTCGCCAGGCTCCTGAGCGGCCTCCCGACCGGGCCATATCATCCTCCTTTGGCCATTGAAGATCAAGAACACTCGCATCCATTGGAGCCAACCGCAGGAAGTCAATGAAACTTCACCACCGCGCCGTTTTTCAGTTCGGCGTTGAAGGGGACGGTGTCGCGTTGCAGGGCAAAAGGAACATCGTCGCGCAATTCGGGGCGGGCCAGGAGGCGGCGGGCGTTGCGGGAATGTTGCCGCAAGGCGGCGGACAGATCGGTTGCGCCCGCGCGGTACACTTCCCGGGCCAGATGGGCGGAATCGGCCCGGCGGCTGAATTGGTCCCAGACCAACTCGCCCAAGGCCCCGGCGGCCAGGGTGTCCTCGTAGGCGGCCTGCTCGAATGTGCCCGCGCCGACCAGAAGCAGGCTGGGCGGCGGCTGGTTTCTTATCCAGCCGGCCAGGGCGGCGAGATTGAGAAATGCGCCGGCCAGGATGTGCCGGGCGCCCCGGCACGCCTGCAAGGCGCGGGTGCCGTTGGTGGTGGTCATGATGATGGTCCGGCCGGCGACGCGCTCCGGGGTGAATTCGCGCGGGGAATTGCCCAGGTCAAAATCAACACCGCCGGTTTGCCCGGCGCGGATGCGCAGGCCGTCGCGTTCTCCCGCCAGCAGGGCCGCCTGCGGAAGGCCGCGCCGCAGGGCCAGCGCCTCGGAAATCTCTTTGACAGGGATGATCCGCGCCGCGCCGTGGCGCAGCGCGGCCAGCATGGAGGTGGTGGCGCGCAGAACATCGAACACCACGCATACGGTGTTGGACAGGTCCCGGTTCTTCAGCGCGTCAAATTCCGCCGGTGTGAAAAGCACTTCCAAGCTTGATTGCATCGCCCTAAGTTTACCCGGGAACCGGCGTTTGGCGACACGCGATTTCGGCAGGGGGCGCAACGCCAAAGGGGCAGAGCCGTCCCGGCTTGTTCCATGTATCGCGTGAGCTGGCCGAGTCGGCAAGATTTCACGGCCGCCCAAGTATTGCGGAAAGAAAAGCGCGCGGCGTTATACAGGTGACGCCATAAAATGGATATTGACTTCTTCTTGCGGAGGGTGCTATGTCAAACACCATGCCAGCGGGAACCAGACCAAGAACGGTCATCGGGGCGGCCCTGATGGCGTTGCTGCCGCTTTTCTCCGGGTGTGATTCGCGGGTGGATACGCCGCGCGCGGACCCGCCCGCTCCGCCGGCGGAACAGACCAACAGCCCTCTGCGCGTCCGCGCGCCCGCCGTGGCCGGGCTGTTTTATCCGGCGGACAAACAGGTTCTTTCAAAAACCATTGACGGATTGCTGGAAGGCGCGCCCGCGCATCAAATTCCGCGCCTCAAGGGCCTGGTTTGCCCTCATGCGGGCTACCCGTATTCGGGACCCACCGCGGCGATTGCCTACAAATTGCTGGCCGGCCTGGATGTTCAAACCGTCGTCATCCTCGGCCCCAGTCACTATGCCCTGTTTCAGGGCGCGTCGGTTCCGAACGCGGACGCTTACCAAACGCCTTTGGGAATCGTCCCCCTCTCCGCCCGGGCGCGGCCACTCGCCCGCATCAGCCCCTTTGTCCTGGAACCGCAATGCCCGGTCCAGCGGCCGGAATGGTGGGCGCAGTCCTCCAAGCCCGCCCCGCCCGCCGGCGCGGACACGCCCGACACCTGGGAACATTCCATCGAAGTCCAAATTCCTTTCTTGCAAAAAACTCTCCGGAACTTTACCATTCTGCCAGTCGTCCTTGGCAATGTTGACCCGGAACAGGTTGCCAGGGTTTTGGCCGGGGTGATTGATGACAAGACCATCGTGGTGGCCAGTTCGGATTTGAGTCATTACCACCCCTACGATGAGGCCAAGGCGCTGGACGGCCGTTGCGTCAAGGCGGTCTGCGACCTGAACATTGACGAGATGAAAAAGCAGGAAGCCTGCGGCATATTGCCGATTTTAACGCTCATGCATCTGGCTCGCGATAAAGGCTGGAAAACGCAATTGCTCGATTGCCGCAACAGCGGCGATACCAGCGGCGACAAAAGCGCCGTGGTCGGCTATTCCGCCATCGCCTTTTACGAGCCGGCGGCCCAGAAGATTGAGGCAAAGGACCGGCAGGTTTTGCTGGACCTCGCCCGCCGCACCCTGGCCTCCGTCGCGTCCAATTCCGCCCCGCCGGCAGCCGGAGTCGGCGCCGGGGACCTGTCGCCCGCGCTCTCGGCGGCCAAAGGGTGCTTCGTGACATTGACCGAGCATGGCGCGTTGCGCGGCTGCATCGGCAACATTCTGCCGCAGGAAGCGCTCTGGCAGGCGGTTGTCAACAACACACAGAACGCCGCCATGCGCGACCCGCGTTTTCCGCCCGTGCGGCTTGATGAGGTCAAAGGAATCCATATCGAAATCAGCGTCCTGACGGAACCGCAGCCGCTGAGTTTCAGTTCGCCGGAGGACCTCCTCAACAAGTTGAAGCCCGGCCAGGATGGTGTCGTGCTCCAAATCGGCCCCAACCGGGCGACGTTTCTGCCGCAAGTCTGGGAGCAACTGCCCGACAAGGTCCAATTCCTCAACGACCTCGCGCAAAAAGCCGGCTGCGCGCCGGGCGACTGGCGTGGCAAGAATGTCAGCGTCTCCATCTACCACGCCGAGGCGTTCGGGGAGCCGGAGTAATGTCTCCGCCCGGCCGGAAGCCGGTCCTGCCGGCGCTCGCGGGCCGGCGGCGGCTCGTCCTGCTGGCCGCCGGGGCGCTGGGGTTTTCGTGCGTGATGACGCAACTGGCGCTGATGCGCGAACTGCTGGGCGCGTTTAGCGGAAACGAACTGGTGCTGGGCCTGGCGCTGGGCAATTGGCTGCTCCTGATGGGTATCGGCGCCTGGCTGGGCCGGACTTGCGACAAATTGCAAAATCCGCTGGCCGTCCTGGCCGTCGCGCAGATCCTGACGGCCGTTTTGCCGCTGATGCAGGTGTTCCTCCTGCGGAGTTTGCGCAACGTCGTCTTCGTCCGCGGCGCTTCGGTGGGCGTCAGCCAAACCGTCCTCAGTTCCCTCCTCCTGCTGCTGCCCTATTGCCTCATAGCGGGCTATGCCCTGACACTGGCGTGCTCGTTGCTGGCAAAAGAGGACGGCGCGGCGGGCATCGGCCAGGTGTATGTGGCGGACAGCATCGGCAGCATCGGCGGCGGCGTGCTGTTCAGCTTCGTGCTGATCCGGTTCTTCGACCATGCCGGCATTCTGGTTTATCCCGCCGTTTTGAATCTGCTGGTTGCCGGGGTGGTTGGCTTTCGCGCCGGACACAAATTGCTTTTGACAATGGCGGGCGCCCTGGCCGCCGGGGTGATGGCGGCGGCGGTTTTGGGCGGCCTCGACGGGGTTTCCACAGCCATGCAGTATCCGGGACAGCGCATCGTGGCGCGGGCCAATTCGCCTTACGGCAAACTGCTCGTCACGGAATCCGACGGCCAGTTTGATTTCATCGAGAACGGCGTTCCGCTGACTTCCACGCGGGACGACCAGCATGTGGAGGAGGCGGTGCATTACGCCATGGCGCAGCGGCCCGAGGCGCGCCAGGTGCTGCTGGTGGGCGGCGGCATCTCCGGCACGGCGAAGGAACTCCTCAAATACAACGTCCGCCGCGTGGATTATGTGGAGCTGGACCCGCTGATTCTGGAGTTCGGTCGGAAATACCTGCCGGAAAGCCTGGCGGACAGCCGGATCAAAATCATCAACACCGACGGACGCTTGTTTGTCAGGCAAACCGCCGAAAAATACGAAGTGGTCATTGTGGACGTGCCCGAACCTTCCACCGCGCAACTCAACCGCTTCTTTACCGTGGAATTTCTGGCTCAAGTCAAACGGGTGCTTTCTTCCGGCGGCGTGCTGTCCTTTTCGCTCGGACATTATGAAAATTACGTCAGCCCGGACCTAGCGCGGATGCTGGCGTCGGCGGGCCGGTCAGTGAAGCAATCCTTCACGAATATGCTGGTGATACCCGGCGGCAAGGTCTTCTTTCTCGCCTCGGACGGCCCGCTCTACGGCAACATCGCGGAAAGAATCGAACAGCAAGGCATCAAAACCAAACTGATGACCCGGCATTACCTGGACGCGATGCTGACCGCCGACCGTATGGTTGACATGCAACATGCCATCGAGCAGCCGGCGGCGTTGAACAGGGACTTCAACCCGGTGCTTTACTTCTATCATCTGCGCCACTGGATGAGCCAGTTCAACACCGGCTTCGGCGTATTGCAGGTGTTGCTGCTGGCCTTGCTATGCGTCTATCTCGTCCGGTTGCGCGGAGCCGCTTTTGTTCTCTTCGCCTCCGGTTTCGCCGGGACGACCCTGGAGATAGTCCTGCTGCTGGCGTTCCAGGTGCTATGCGGCTCGGTCTATCATCAACTCGGCATCATCGTCACCGTTTTCATGGCCGGCCTGGCGCTCGGGGCCGCGCTGGCGAATCGCCGCTCGAAAAACTGCACGGATGGCAGGGTCGTCTCGCCGAGACGACCGGACGCCTCGGCGAGGCGTCCCTACCTGGAATCCGTGAAATCTCCCGAGCCGGAATCGGGATGGTTCCAATTCCGCTGGTGGCGGTTTTGCCGCGCTGCGCCCCCGCTGTCCCTCTTGGCCCTTGCCATCGCCGCATACGCCATCCTGCTCGCGTTCCTCTTGCCGCTGCTAAACCGCCTTGGGGACACTGCATCCTCACTCGGTTTCATTAAAGCCGCCATTGCGCTGCTGACCTTGATTCTGGCGGTGCTGGTGGGAATGCAATTCCCGCTGGCCAACCGCCTGGAATACGACGGCACGGTAGCGGGCGCGTCCCGTCTATACACGGCGGATTTCATCGGCGCATTCCTGGGCGCGTTGCTGGCGAGCGCGCTCCTGATTCCGTTAATAGGCGTGAGCGGAGTCTGTCTGCTGACGGCAGCCCTCAACATTGCCGCCGGCGCGATGCCTTTCCCTGCGAAAGGCCGAAATGCCCGCAATCGTGCAGGAATGGCCCCACAACGCCCTTCGCCACTCCTTTGGCAGCTACTACTTTGAGAAATCGAAAAATGGGTTCTTTGCTGTTTTCCGTGGAATAGAGACGTCGTGTTGATGCAGGTGCTGCCATGTCCTGCTTTTCAATCCTGAAAGGATTGGGTCACTCAGCCCAGGGTTGGCCCGATTCCGAGAGGGCCTGCCCTGGGTAGTGGCATTTCACCCTCACAACCCTGCAGGCAGAGATTTTTAAGCTGAAGATAATTGGACATTTGCCGGCGTGATTGGTTTTTGGCGTATTACGCCGGTATGTCTAATAAAATATGGCGCTATTGTCGAGCAATTTCCCCGCATTCCCACT
>JBEKIA010000200.1:0-6915 GCA_050011995.1 Verrucomicrobiota bacterium | reverse complement strand
TATCATCGTTTGGTACCTCTACGACAATCGGGAGGTCCTGTTTCGCCAGCACCACCGCCATGATCGCCTTCCGGGTGGAGATTAGTCCGCATCCAGAATTCCATCGGAAGTGTGGTTTTGATTCCATCCCAAAGCCTTTCCGATGAAACCTTTGGCGCGGCCGGGCCGTCTGAATTGGCATTGAATTCCAAACTTGACCGCGCGCCTGCTTCTCCTGATGATACGAGGGGCACAAAAAACATGAACTCATCAAGCAACCTCCTCCCGGTCCGCGCCCTTGCCGCCGCGGCGATTGCCGCCGTCCTTTTGGGAGTCCCGATCCAGGCGGGGGCGCAAGGGGGAATCCTGTTCTCTAACCTCTATTCCTTCACCAACGCCGCGCTTCCGGCGGCCGGCATGGTGCAAGGGACGAATGGAAACTTCTACGGGACAACAGAAGGATCTGGAACAAATGTGCCGGGCGCGGTTTTCATGGTCACCCGGTCCGGCGATTTTACCAATTTGGTCGTGTTTAACGGCACCAACGGCTCGATGCCCGCCGGCCCTTTGTTCTTGTCCAAGGATGGCAATTTCTACGGCGTCACTTCCGAGGGAGGCAGCGGCAATAATGGCACAATTTTCAGCATGACGCAATCGGGGGTGTTTAAAACGCTGGCCAGGTTTGAAGGGACCAACGGGTCCAATCCCGCCGGCGGGCTGGTGCTGGGACCGCATGGCTGGTATTATGGCACCGCTTCGTCCGGCGGCTCCAACAAAGTGGGAGCGATTTTCGCCTGGTCCTCAAAGATGGGGGTGAGCAACCTTTACTCGTTCAAAGGCGCCGATGGCTCCAATCCGCAGGGCGGCCTGGTGACGAACCGGGACGGCAATCTGTATGGCACGACCTATCAGGGAGGCGCCAACGGGGCGGGCACGGTATTTCGGCTGACTTCGTCGAACACGCTGACCACGCTGGTTTCCTTCGCGGGCACCAACGGCGCGAATCCCTTGGGGCTGGTGGCGGCGGCCAGCGGCGCCATGTTTGGCGCCACACTTGCCGGCGGGACCAATGATCTTGGAACGGTATTCAGCGTTACCACCGCGGGCAAACTCAGTGTGCTGGCCTCCTTCGGCATCGCCAACGGCTCCAATCCGGAGGCCCCGCCGATATTGGCCGCGGATGGCTTCCTCTACGGCACGACGGTGCAGGGGGGCGATTACGGCAAAGGCCTGGTCATCCGGGTCTCCACCAACAGCGCCTCCGGAGGCGGCAGGGGCAAGGGAGGCAGCGCGGCGGGCGCGGTGAGCAATCTGTTCACATTCGATGGCACCAACGGCGCCTATCCCGAGGCGGGGATAACACAGGGAGCCGATTTGAATCTTTACGGCACGACCGGCAGCGGCGGCAGCAACGGATATGGAAATATCTTCGAGCTTTCAGGCTTTGCCACGACCCTCGCGCTGCAGCCGGCCAGCGTGAACTTCACCAACGGAGGGACCGCGGATTTCTCGGTCCAAGCCGCGGGTTCGGAACCGTTGGCCTTTCAATGGTACTACATGGATCTTGCCGGGACCAATGTGATCCAGGGCGCGACCTCGAACACTCTGACGGTCAGCCATGAGGTGATCAGCGATGCCGGGAGTTATTTTGTGATTGTTTCCAACTCGGCCAGCGCGGTCACCAGTTCTGTGGTGACATTAACCATCCCGGCGCCGACCAACACCATTACGTCGCCCAAGACGAACTTGACGACCAATACGGCCCGGCTGACGTTCCAAGGAACCGCCGAGGTCAAGAAGGGGGCGAAAACGGACGTGGTGACCAACGTGCTGTGCCAAATCATAGCCGGCACAAATCTGGAAATCTTTCTCCAAGGCCCCGCCAATCTGCAGGCCCAGCTCCTCGCCGCCTCAAATTGGACTTCCGCCACAACAGCCAACCACTGGACGAACTGGAGCACAACCAACCTTCTGCAGCCGGGAACAAACCTCTTCAGGGCTTACAGCGTGGACCGCGTGGGCAACCCTTCGCCCACCAACAGCGTGACGGTTTTTTATTACACCCAAAGCGCGCTCCACTTGCTGACCAATGGACATGGATCCAACAAGCCCGGTTTCGCCAACCAGCCCGCGGCTAATGTGACCAATGGCCTCCTCTATACCAACTTGGTGGTGGGCGCGAACTACACCGTCACGGCGGTGGCCAGTCCCGGCTGGCTGTTTTCCAACTGGACCGGAACCCTCACCACCAATTCCAATCCGCTGACCTTTCTGATGGTGTCAAACATGACGTTGACGGCCAACTTCGCGACCAATCCTTTCCTTTACGTGGCGGGAACCTACAACGGTTTGTTTTATGATGTCACCAACGGGGTGGGCGCCCAAAGCTCCGGCCTGCTCCAGAGCCTCGCCGTCAGCAACAACGGAGCCTATGCCGGCGAACTGTATATTGGCGGGACCAACTACGGCGTCAACGGCAACTTCGACTTTTCCGGCAACGCCACCAATCAAATCTCGCGCGCGTCCGGTTTGGGAGCGCTGACGCTGGGGATGAATTTGAACTGGCTGGCCAGCCCGCCGCAAGTGACCGGCACGGTCCAGGAAACAAACACGGGGCAGAAAACAAGCGGCGGGGCGTGGACGGCTTCGCTGCTGGCGGAACTGGCTGCAAGCAACCTGCCTTCGGCCCAATACACGCTGCTGCTTCCGCCCGGAAAGAACTCTCCCCCCGGGGATGGTTACGCCCTCATCACCAACCATGCCGGGGCGGCCTTCGTGACCGGAGCCTTGGCCGATGGCGCTGCCTTCGGCGAAAATGCGGCCATATCACAAACCGGCGCGCTGGCAATTTATGCGGCGCCTTACACCAATGGCGGCCTGCTGCTGGGCCGCCTGGTTCTGACCAACGGAGCGCCGGAGGGGAATCTCACCTGGATCCGGCCGGCGGATGCGAGCGGTTTGTTCACCAAGAGTTTCACCAACCTGGTCCCGGTGCAAAGCGCGCTCTGGACTAATCCGCCCGCCAACACCCCAATCATACCCACGACCAGCGGACAATTGATAATTTCCAACACCGGCGCCCCCCTCATCTTCTACGTGACGGTCAGCAACAACAACGCCGTGGTCAAACTGGCCGGCGCGACCAATTCCTTGGCCGGTTCGATCAATCCCAAGACCGGTCTTCTCAGCGTCACCCTGGGCAGCGGCAAGGCGGCCGCCACCGGCGCCGGCGCTTTCCTGCAAACTTCCGGCAGCGCCGCGGGATTCTTGGTGACAACCACCAGCGCCGGATTGATGAGCCTGCAGACAAACCTTTCGGCCGTTGCCCCGATCATCTGCCAGCAGCCGGCCGGCCAGAGCTTGGCCCTCAACAGCAATGTTCAATTCTCCGTCCAGGCCATCGGTTCGCCTCCATTGAGTTATCAATGGAGAATGGATGGCGCCAATCTGGCCAACGGCGGGCGCATTTCAGGCGCCGCCACAAACCAATTGAGCGTGAGCAACGAAACGCTGGCCGACGCCGGACATTATTCCGTGGTGGTTTCCAACCTCTACGGCTCGGCCACCAGCGCGGTCGCGGCCTTGACGGTCCCGATTCCGGTCCTGGCCATAAAGCCGCCCGGCGCGAATGTGACCAACGCGGTGCTGATGGTGCTGGGAACGGCCTCGGGCAAATACGGGTTGACGAATGTGCTGTGCCAGATCAACGGCGGCGCATGGGGTTCGGCAGCCTCCACGAATCAGTGGACGAATTGGTCGGCCCTGGTGACCTTGCAGGCAGGAACAAACCTCTTCCAGGCTTATAGCGTGGACCCCATTGGCCAGCATTCGCAAACCAACAGCGTGACTGTTTTTTATGTCACGCACAGTCCGCTCACCCTGGTGACCAATGGTTTCGGAACCATCAGCCGCGGTTTCAGCGGCCTGAATCTGGTGGTGGACACGAACTATGCCGTCGCGGCCGTGCCCAATCCCGGCAATTTGTTTTCCAACTGGACGGGGACGATAACGGCGACGAACAATCCGCTGACGTTTCTGATGGTGTCGAACATGGTCTTGACAGCCAACTTCGTGACCAATTCTTTCCTCGGCGCGGCGGGAATCTACAACGGTTTGTTCTATGATGTCACCAACGGGGCGGCCGCGGAAAGCGCCGGCCTGCTCCAGAGCCTGACAGTCGGCACCAACGGAACCTACAGCGGCAAATTATATATCGGCGGGACAAACTACAGCATCCGCGGCAGTTTCGATCTGGCGGGCGACGCGGCCTGCCAAGTCCCGCGGACCAACGGTTTGGGACTGTTGTCGCTGGCGATGCATTTGAACTGGGACATAACGCCGCCGCAAATTACCGGCACGGTGCAGGGAACCAATGGCGGGGCGTGGATGGCGGAATTGACCAACGAGCCGGCGGGAAGCAACCTGCCTTCGGCCGAGTACACGATGCTCATGCCGCCCGGACCCGGCGCTCCAACAAATTCGCCCGCCGGTTATGGATACGCTTTGATCACCAACCATCTTGGGGCCGTCACCGTGACGGGGGCTTTGGCGGACGGCGCTGCCTTTAGCCAAAACATCGCGGAATCGCAAAACCTTCGCCTGCCGTTTTATGCCGCGCCTTACACCTCTGGACTGTTCACCAATGGACTGTTGCTGGGCTGGCTGGACCTGAGCGGCGGCGCGCCGGCGGGAAGTTTGACCTGGATTCGTCCGGCGGCGGCGGGCGGTTTGTTCCCTAAAGGCTACACCAACGCCGTCACCGTGCAAAGCTCGGCCTGGACCAATTTCTCCTCCAGCGCCAAAGGCATCCTCTGGCTCAATGAGCAATTAGACGTTTCGGGCGCTTTTCTGGCGGCCCCGCTTGTCTTCGACGTGGCGATTAACTATACAAACAGCAACCTGGAGGTGCTCGCGGGCGGGCCGACCAACTCACTCAGCGGTTCGATCAATGCCAAAACCGGCTTTCTCAACATCACCTTCGGCAATGGCAATGGCACAAATACAACTGCCGGGACCGGCGCGATTCTGCAAAATAATGGCCGGGGCGGCGGTTATCTTATTACCAGCACCAACACCGGCTCGTTCAGCCTGCAACCATAGTATTGACTGTTGGGATTCCGCCTGTCGTTTTTCACCCTGTAATGCGTCAGTCTTGGCTGGTAGGGCGCGCACTCCGTGCGCGCCGCGGCGGGCAGAGGACTGCCCGCCCCACCTTTTCCCCCTCCGTCACCGACGCATGACTTCACCCTTGCCAAATCCCTCTGGAAGAGGTTTGTTTATGGCATGAACGCGGCAATCACCGACAGCAGAGTTCCTGAAATTCAAGTTCAGGCCCGTGACTTGACCATCCGGCAAATGGAACAGTGGTTTGATTGGATGGACGCCATGCTGGAGGTTCACCGGAGCATGTTCGTGTTCCGTGAGCCGGTGCCGGCCCAACTGAAAGAACACAAGAGCGGACTGAAGCTGGCCATCCGGTATTGCCTTTTCCTAAACACCCTGATCGCCGATCCTGATTTCAATGAGCCGGAATTGGTGTCCCGGCTGCAGGTGCGCGCCCGGCAATTGCAGGACGCTTACGACACCTTCCATGACCCCGCTCTTACGGACGCGCAAGCGGAAGAGGTTTTGAAGCAAGTCTTCCCGGAATGAACCCGGAACTGGAAGCGCTCATCCTCGCTTACGAAAAGGCGTCCGCATCGAAGGACAAAGAGGCGGAGCATTGCCTGCTTGCCTTCGAGTCCCTTCTTGACAGAGTAATGGAGCGGAAGCCGAACCTGTCGCGTGATATTCTGCGCAAGAGCGTCATCAAGGCGCATCGCAAATGGGCTTTGAAACAGGATAGCAAACCACCGGCGATTCCCCCCAAAGCCTGACCGGCATTCAGTTGTAAATGGCGTCGGCGGGCGAGTATTGATGCGCCAGTTGTTGCGCGGAAAAGCGGGACCAATCGCGGCTTTCCTTAGTCTCCGTCTGCCGGGCCAGCAATGAATCCACGTACTGCAATGCCTCCTGGTGAAGTTCATCAGGCAGCCGGCGCATTTTTTCGAGAATCAATTCCGCTGTGCTCATGCCAACACCATACCACAGCTTGCCCATCGCGGACAAGCTGCAAAGAGGGATCCGTGCCACTAAAGGAAAAAATCGCGCATTTCCGACAAGATTTTCCGAATCGCCTTCCGGAATGACAAATGACAAATGCTCAATGACAAATTCTCAATTCAGACTCATCCCTTTGGTTGCGGCTTTGCTGCGCTGGGCTTATCTGTGGTTCGCTTTCCCCATCTGCCGTTTTGGGTAAAGTGTTAAAAAAATAAACAACTTCGCGGGGAGGATGAATTGGGGCCGCTAGGATGGCCGCACTGACCCCAAATCCAACGCCAGGTCCTCGATGGTCCAAAGGCCCCGGCATTGGGCGGTGTCATCGGCCGCCGCGCCGTGCTGCCAGACGGCGAAGCGGATGGCGGTGAGCGGGTCTTGCTGGCAGGCCGGCTGGGCCAGCAGGCCGGCCAGATAACCGCCCAGCAAATCGCCGCTCCCGCCCTGCGCCAGAAGCGGATTGCCGCTGCTATTGATGAAGATGTCGCCGGCGGCGCGGCCCACCAGGGTGTGATGTCCCTTGAGCACAACATAACAATTGCCGAAGCGCCGCGATAATTGGCGCAACGCCGCCACGCGATCCGCCTGCACTTCCCGGGCTGTCATCCCCAGCAATCGGCCCGCCTCTCCCGGATGCGGTGTTATCACGCGCACCGTTCCCGCCGCCGGGCCGCCCGGTTGCAGCCAATCCAGCGCGCTGGCGTCCACGATCATCGGGCCGGGGAAGTTTTTCCAGTGGGCGCGCAATTCCTTCTTGAGCGTGGCGGGAAGGTTGTCCGCCGCCAAACCGGGACCAAATAAAAGGGCGGTGGAATTTGTTGGAAGAGGCCGGGCCGC
>JBEKIA010000199.1:0-6933 GCA_050011995.1 Verrucomicrobiota bacterium | reverse complement strand
GCCATACCGACTCGAACATTTCCCGCCATTCCAGCCTGGGATCAATTTGCAGCCGCATGTGCGTCAAGTTCAGCGGCTTTTTCTCCGTTTTTTCACTGGACGGGTTCCCATCCCCGGGGGCCTTGGCATCGACGATGAACCAATCTTTGTCTTTCTTGTACAGTACTTTTTCTCCGTTCGCGGAAAGGCGGTAGCTATCCAGGTCCTCGATGACGACGGCCTCCTTGCGCTTGTCCAAGTCGAAGACATGAAGCGCAGCCTTCTCGCCCGGGAGCTTGCCCTCGATGGTGTGCAGTGGCGAGGTCAGGAAGAAAACCTTGCCCTTGCGAACATCAAGGCCCTGAACCACTGCCGCCGGCACCGGCAACGGGACGGCGCGCTGCATCAGACCATCCAAATCAACTCGAATCGGCGCCGAAGCGCCCGCCTTCCATTCGTCCTTTCCTTCGCCCTTGGCCGCGGCATCGCCCGCCTCTTTTGCCTTCGTCGAATCGTGAGCGGCCGTGTTCGTGCCATCGGTTTCATTCACGCCCTCATCGGAACGCGGTGCGAAGGGCGAGGTGGCATCGGCAGCCAGGGGCGTGACGAAGATTCCGGAGGTCTTGAGGTCCGCAGCGTCGAATTCACTCTCGCTCAACACGGGATTCTCGTGGCGGCTGGACACAAAATACAAGTGCTTGCCCTCCGGATCGAATACAGGCGAGAAGTCATTGTCCCGCCCGGCGCTGATGCGCGTGGCCTTGTCCTTTTCGAGTTGGTACAGGAAGATGGAGCGCACCTGGTTGTCGTCCGTTACACTATAGCCCAGCCAGCGACCGTCCGGGGACCAGGCATAGTCGTGGATTTCCTGGTAACGATCCTGTGCCACCAGCTTCGGTTCCGATTTCGCAACGTCAAGCGCCCAGAGACGATGTTCGTTGTCGGAAAAGGCAAGCTGGTCGCTGCCCGGAGCCCAGACAGGTTGGTAGAGGAAGCCTTGGGAAAAATGCGTAAGGATGGTCTCCTTGCCTCCTTTGGCCGGCCGCACCGCGATCTGCTGCTCGCCGTTAATGTCGGTGGTGTAGGCCGCGCGCGTGCCGTCCGGCGACCAGGCGGGATGGTCTTCATCGGCGTCCGAGGTCTCCGTGAGATTGCGGGTGTTGCCATATTCGGCGGGAACGCTGAACAGGTCGCCGCGCGCTGTGAACAGGGCCCGCTTGCCGTTGGGCGCGACATCGTAATCGGTTTGTTGAGCGGCATCGGCGTCGCGGATGAATTTCTTCGCATCAACGAAACGCGGATTAGTATGCGTGCCGTCGTCGGGAACGGAGACGTCGAGCTTGTGCAATTGCTCCGCCGGCAGGTCGAGCACATAGAGGCTTCCGCCTTGCTGAAAGACGATGCCATTATCCCCAAGGCAAGGATAGTCAACGTCGTAGTCGGTGAAATGCGTTATTTCCCGAAATTCCTTCGTGGCGAGATCAACCACCCAGATGTTTTCGCGGCGGTTGGCATCATGGTCGGAGAGGAAGTAGATCGCATTGCCGTACCACATCGGCGCGGTTTCCGTGCCGGGCCAATCGGTAAGGTGCGTCAACTTCCGGGTCTCGAAGTCATAAATGTCTATGTCCTGGGCCAGTCCCCCGTCGTAGCGCTTCCAGGTGCGGAAATTGCGAAAAATGCGGTTGTAGGCGATCTGGTTGCCGTCGGCCCGATAGCTCATCAGACCACCCCGGTCAAGGGGCAATGCCTCCGACGGCCCACCGTCCACCGCAACCCGGAACAGACGCCCGTACCAGGAATTCCACGCCTCGCGGCGCGACAAGTACACGATGTTGCTGGAGTCCGGCGTCCACGTTACAACCATGTTGTCCGGCCCCCATCGCAACGGAGCATCCTCAATGACATCCGAGTGATAGGTTAGCCGTCGCACGGCGCCGCCCGCCGATGGAATGACGTACACGTCGCGGTTGCCCTGATACTGACCAGTAAACGCGATCCATTTGCCGTCCGGCGAATAGCGCGGCATCAGCTCGAATCCCGGCTCGCTCGTAAGCCGCGAGGCGACGCCCCCGGCGCGATTTACCCGCCAAAGATTGCCATGCGCCTCGAACACCACGGCATCCCCGTGCAGTGACGGAAACCGCATGAACACGGCATTGTCGGCCGCCTGCGCCGGGAGAACAAAACTGCCGCCAAGCAGCAGGATTGCCAAAACACCGCTCCGCAGCGGCGAGCCGCACAGAACGGTCATCACATCGTCAGCAAAAGACATGGAACCTCCCGGGACTGACAGGGAATTGCTTTTTGATGCCACGCCGGTTTATTGACGTTGCGCGGGCAATGGAGAATTGTCTTTGGGTCTCGCTCATTCTGGCCCCATACTAGCAGACTTGCAGAAAGGGTGTCAATCGGTGGGTTTTACCGGCGCGTCGGCTGCACACATCTGAGCAAACTCAGTCGCCTTTGGCGACGGGAGGAGAACGCGCCGCAATTTCGGCTGTTGATTATCAAGGACATACAAATGGGCACTTGGAAGTGTTTGAGCGGGTAATGGGTGGGCCGATCCATTAAAAGGAGTCCAGGACGTGCTGCCTGGCGCGTTTGACGATGAGCGGATCACTGTAGCAGGGGTCACCCGTGTAGCAGGGGTCACCCGTGTAGCAGGGGGTCACTGTAGCAGGGGTCAAGCCCGGAATTCTGAATTGTATTCATTATTCCGCTTGCCGGTCTTGACCCCTGCCCGAATGACATTTTCGGTCGGCATTCACCGAAAGGGGGCACGAAATGGCATTGAAATATCGGGCTTGATGCCGCCGCCCCGCTTTGAGGTCTAGTGAGGAATGCGAATTCTCGGAATATGACAATGCCTTTACAGAGGAGTCCGCAGGATGGAATAAGATGAAATAGCCGCGAAAAGGCGCAAGAAGCCCAGCGCGGCCCGCCGCAACCAAAAAACAGACATTTTGACAGGATGAACAGGATTTACAGGATAAGGCTCGGACCAAGACGTTATCGTTCTGTTCTTTCGGAATCCTGTTCATCCTGTTCACCCTGTCAATTTCTTTCCGAAAGTGAATGATTCTGACGGATTGCAGTCCAGAGTCGCTCCGTTTCGCGAAGATTTTTACCACGGATGGCACGGATGGCACGGATGTGGGTAGGGACGCCTCGCCGAGGCGTCCAGGGGCCGGACGGCTCGGCGAGCCGTCCCTACCTGTGAGTTCTCTATCCGTGAAATCCGTACCACTATAGGAAAAAATCGCGCATTTCCGACAAGATTTTCCGAATCGCCTTCCCGAATGACAAATGACAAATGCTCAATGACAAATGCTCAATGACAAATTCTCAATTCAGATTCATCCCTTTGGTTGCGGCTTTGCTGCGCTGTGAAATCCGTGGTTCAATTCCCTCGGTTGCGGCTGGCCGCGCTGGGCCTTTTGTGCTTTTTTGCGGCTATTCTCCTCTTCCAGTCTGTAGTCTGTGCAACCGACTACTCAGTAACGCAAGATCCTCCATTGTGGCGGCGATGTTCAGCTCTTGATGGGCAGGCTGATGGTGTAAACGCTGCGGCCGTCGGGATGGATGAATTCCAGGCGCAGGGTGTCCATGCCGGAAGTGGCAGGGAACGAAGCGTCCACCGTGGAACGGGGTTTGGCGGCAACATGGCTCTCGCCGCCGGCCAGCACCTTCCCGCCAGCCAGCGCCTGCCAGCGGCAGGTCAGTTCGGCAAGATCGGTGAAGGAATAGCGGTTCTGGAGCGGGACGACACACTGGCCGCCCGCCGGGGCCACCTCGCGGGCCGTGGTGTTCACCGGGCTATAGACCGACTTGAGGTTATAGTAGAGCGGCTTCAAGACCCGGCGATCCGTGGTGACGGCGTCGGGGCCGCCTGTAAGGCGCATGCCGGTCGTCATGTCGGCGGATGGAATGCCGTCAACCGCGGGCAGGGAACCGGGCACGTAGTTGGCGGGCGGAGCGCCGGGGCTGTGGACCGGCCAGCGTTCGGGGAACTTGTCAACCATGCCCTCGTCCTGCCATTGAAAGAGGAAGGCGCCGGCCATGCTGTCGGCGGGCCAGATGACATCCCAGGCGTAGGCTACGCCGCCGCCGCTGGGGGAATACTCGGTCAGAAAGGCGGGGGCCTTGGCCCGGTTCGGGCTGGCGGCGATGGACTTAATAACATCTGTCTTTGGATAATGGTAGTCCTCGAAGTCGGTTTTGGGGTTCTTCTCCAAGTTTTGCTGGGAGATGAAGGCCAGGCGCGTGGGGTCGTGGGCTTTCACATAATCGAACTCGGCTTGGTCATTGATGCCGTAGCCGCTTTCGTTGCCGCAGCTCCAGGCGACGACGCAGGCGCGGTTCTTGTCGCGGCCCACGGTTTCCATGGAGCGGGATGTGTAAGCCCAGGTGCGGGAGGCGTTGTTGACTTCGTTGGCTATCCAGCAGGCGGAGATTTCATCCAGGACGTAGAAGCCGGCCTCGTCGCATAGCTCCATGAAACGTTCCGCGTGCGGGTAGTGGGTGGTGCGGATGGCGTTGATGTTGGCCGCCTTCATGAGCATGATGTCGGTTTTCCAGCACTCCTCGGTCAGGGCGTGGCCGTAAGTCGAGAATTCCTCGTGGCGGCAGACGCCGGTGAATTTGACGGGCACGCCGTTGACCTGCACCACGCCGCCTTTCATCTCAACTTTGCGGAAACCGATGCGCTCCTGGACGCGCTCGACCGTCTGGTTGCCGTCCGACAGGCGGTAGAACACATAATACAGATTCGGCTTTTCCGCGTTCCAAAGCCTGGGCGCGGTCACGGGCGCAGTCAAGTTGACAATGGCGGAGCCGTCGGCGCCGATGTCGCCGGCCTGGCTCATGGCGGGGGTGGCAACCTTGGCGCCGTCCAGGGAATACAATTCACAGGTTAGAACGAAATGCGCCCCGGCCGGGCCGGCGACGTGGACGGCGGACTGGAGCGTGGCATCCTTGTACTGGGCATCCAGGTCGGTGACGACGGTGACATCCTCGACATGCAGTTGCGGGAGGGCCAGGAGATAGGTCTCGCGGTAGATGCCGCCGAGGCACCAATAGCAGCCTTTGTCCAGGTTGCTGGAGGGGGTTTTCTTATAGACGCGCACGGCGAAGAGATTGCGCTGGCCGGGTTTGAGGGCCTTGGTGACATCCATGTCAAAGGCGGTGAAGCCGCTTTCGTGGTAGCCGACACGCTGGCCGTTGACGAAGACCTCGGCGCCGTTATAGACGCCGTCGAAATGCCAGAGAACACGCTGGCCGGCAAAAGAGGCCGGAACCTCCACCAGGCGGCGGTACAGCCCGATGTCATCGGATACGTTGCCGAGGCGGTCCTTGTATCTGAGCATGGAGAAGCCTTCCATTTCCCAGTTGGCGGGGACGGGGATGTTTGTCCAGTCGGCGTCGGAGGCATCAGGCGCGGCGAAGTTGGGCACGGCGGCGTCGGCGGGGAGTTCACCCTTGACGGCGGGGCTGGTGCCGTGATCGAGCTTGAAGCGCCAGGGGCCGGTCATGGGGATCACGTTGGTATTAGCCAGACGGACGCGATCCACGGGGACGGGCGCATCGCCGGGGACGGGGACCGGCGCGGCCAAGACGGAGAAGGACAAGGCGGCGATAGCGGGGATCAGGAGATGCCGGAGCATGGTCTTCTCCTTGGCGAGATGGGGATGCGCGCCGCTGATTTTCCCGTCAGGATCACGCTGCTTTCTGAATTCGAGGGGCATAAATTTCCTTTTTGTTATTTGATCTTGGAATCCGAAAACCGGACTCATTTGGAACACCGTGAACGATACAGAGAGATGGCGAACCCATGCAAGCAAAGAAACACCACCACCCGGCCACCGGCGCATTTCACTCCGGAACCCCCTTGACAACATTTGCCAATAGATTACGATAACGGCATGGGTTACACACGCACGGATTACTTTGAAACTATCATCCGGCGGCACATTCGCGCCGGCCGGGCCTCGAACAAGAGCGAGGTCATTCATCAGGCGCTGGCCTTGCTGGACGCCGTCACCCGGGGCCATGGCCCCGAAGGCGCGAGCTTCCGCAACGCCGCCGAACTGGAAACCTTGCTCTTGCAGGCCGGCCCGGCCACACCCATGACCGCCCAACGCAAGGCGCGCATCTACGGAACTTTGAAGCGATGAAGTGGCAGGCGTCACCGGAGACGGATGAAGACCTGATCGCCGCGCGAAATTTCATCGCCGCCGACAACGAGCAGGCGGCCCGGGATTTTTTGGATGCGGCTTTTGAGGCTTTCGACCGGCTGGCGCAATTCCCGGAGATGGGGGTTCGGGCGCGCTTCAAACATCGGGCCTTGAAAGGTGTGCGTTTCCTGGTCATGCCCCCGCCCTTCAACCGCTGGCTGATTTTCTACCAGCCGGGGAGCAATGTCGTGGAGATCAAGCGCGTTCTTTACGGAAATGTCAACTGGCAGGAGGAACCAGCGCGATTTTTTTAGGATGGAATTGCCCGCTTCGTTCGGCCTGTCCGCCGTCTTGTCTGCCGTAGGCATTGCGAAGGCGAAAACTTTCGGCCCGTATGACGGTCCTGCAATCGTAATTCCGAATTCCAGGGTGACCCCTTTCACGGGCTTGACCCTTTCACTTTCATGACCCCTGCAATACGGAAGACCCTGTGCATGAACGGCTTGCAACGATTTATGGGTATTGCGAGAATAATTGCGTAAAATTCAAAAATGTCTTGCATTGCGCCCGATGAAGACTATACTGGTTTCACATTGGAAGCTCGGATTATAGTCCTAGCCCTGAGCCGAAAGGCTTTCCAGTGTGCTGTCGGTTTCGGAATATAGTTGAATCGAAACCGTCTATTTAGAGGGCTCCTGCGGGAGCCCTTATTTTATTTGTTTTATGGATAGAGTGGCTGTTTTCGTTGATGCTGGATATTTGTTCGCACAAGGGTCTG
>JBEKIA010000198.1:0-6974 GCA_050011995.1 Verrucomicrobiota bacterium | reverse complement strand
GATTGCCTGCGCGAGGATTTGGTGGCGCTGTTCGCCAAATACCAGTTCCATATCCTGCCGGTGGTGGACGCTCAGGACCGGCTGCTGGGCATCGTCCGCAACCGGGACATTATGAAAGGCACCAAGTTTGAGCCCAAAGGCGATTGACTTATGGCGCGCATCAAAACAACACCAACGGTCCGGTTTGCCTTGTGGGCCTTGCGGATTTACCTGTTGATCCTGCTCCTCCTGATCGGCATCAAATTCGTGCGCGTCTTTTCCGGCTCGCGCAAGCCGGACAATGCCGCCCCAGGCCCTCCGGCGGCGGCGAACGTCATCACCAACCAGGCCGCGGTTGAAACCAAGCCATAAGCATGCACACACGAAACCAATCGCGTTGGCAACACAGCCACAATTTCGTCGGCGATTTTGGAGCGGCGGAAAAAAACACGCGAAGGGTGATTCTGCTCACTGCGATCATGATGGCGGTGGAAATCGTCGCGGGACTGAAACTGCATTCCATGGCGCTTTTCGCCGACGGCTGCCACATGAGCACTCATGTCGCCGCCTTTCTCATCACGGCTTGGGCTTACGCGGTGACGCGCAAGAACGCGGGCAATCGTCTCTACAGTTTCGGCGCCGGCAAGGTTGGCGTTTTGGGCGCCTACACCAGCGCCATCATTCTTGCCGGAATTGCCCTTTTCATGCTGGTGGAATCAGTCAAGCGCCTCTTTCAGCCCCTGGTCATCCATTACAACGAGGCGATTGGAATAGCGGCGGCCGGGCTGATCGTGAATCTGGTCAGCGCATTTCTGCTCAAAGACAGCCATCACCACGGGCACGGACATGAGCACGGCTCCCATTCGGAACCGCATTCCCATTCTCACGAACACGACATCAATTTGAAGTCGGCCTACATCCATGTCTTGGCGGATGCGGCCACTTCGGTGCTGGCCATCATTGCGTTGACGGCTGGCAAATTATGGGGCGCAGCCTGGCTCGACCCGGTGATGGGGATTGTCGGTTGCGCCGTCATCAGCCAATGGGCCTATGGCCTCATCCGGCAAACCCAGATCATTCTTCTGGACAAGGAGCCGGAGGATTCCGATCTGAACCAGGAAATCCGCAAGTCCATTGAATCGGATGGCGATTCCGTCATCACCGATTTGCATATATGGCAGGTTGGCGCAAATAAATTCGCCGCCGTCATTTCCCTGGTTGCCCATCGGCCGAAATCACCCGAGGCCTACAAGGCTCCGCTGAAAGAGCATGAAGAACTGGTCCATGTGACAGTCGAAATTCATCATTGCGAAGGTGATCACGAGGTCAAACCGCTCGCGCCGGCGCATGATGGGCCGGCCATTCTGAACAAATCTTCAGACAGTCTTAAGTAAGACCAACCCCGGGTATGCTTTAGAATCCGTGGTGTCGCTCGCATCGCGGTGCGAACAACCAGGAAAGTGACCGGCAGACGATTGAATACGCGCATGAAAACGAAAGGCAAGCTGGAAAAAATGGGCGCCCTGGCCGCGCTGGCCCTGGCCACCGCGACGCCGGCAATGGCCGCGGACAATTCCACCAATTCCCCGGCGGAACCTGTCACCAACCAGCCCGCGGAAATCCAGCGGAACTGGAACCTCCACATGCAGGCAACCTATGTGGGGGATTGGCATTCGAGTTTTCCGGCGCAGTATTCCGGCCCGGAAAGTTTGGACAACCACTCCCTCACGGCGGAGACGGTGGCCTACGACTTGTTCCTCGGCGCGCGGTTGTGGCAGGGCGCGGAATTTCATGTGGACGGTTTGTTTTGGCAGGGGTTCGGCTTCAACCACACCCTGGGCATCGAGGCCTTTCCCAGCGCCGAGGCCTACAAGATCGGAGCCCGCGCGGGCAATGTTTGCGCCAGTCGCGTCTTCCTCAGACAAACCATCGGGCTGGGGGGCGAACAGGAGCCGGTGGCGGATGATTCGCTCCACCTGGGCGGGAAGCAGGACATTTCCCGCATCACCCTGACCCTGGGAGAAATCAGTGTCCTGGACATTTTTGATCAGAACTCCTACGCGGGGGACCCGGCCTCCCAGTTTCTCAACTGGGCCTTGGTCGGCAACGAAGCCTGGGATTATCCGGCCAACAGCCTCGGCTACATCACCGGTTTCGCAGCCGAATTGAACCAGCCCAATTGGACGGCCCGCTATGGCTTCTTCCAAATGCCAACCGTCCAGAATGGCATGGCCATAAACCAGCAGTACTTGCAAGCCTGGGGAATGGTGGCTGAATTCGAACGCCGCTTTGTCATCCATAATCATCCGGGCGCGGTGCGTTGGCTCGCCTTCCTCAACCGTGTGCATTCGGGGACTTACGCCGACGCCGTGGACAGCCCGGTGCGGCCAGCCGTCGTGGCCAATCCCTCTTACCGCCTGAATTACGGCTTTGGACTCAATGCGGAGTATGAATTGGCCAAGGGGGTGGGCGTTTTTGCGCGCCTGGGCTGGAACGCCGGACAGACCCCGGACTGGGCCTACGCGGACGTGGACAAATCCGCCTCAGCCGGGTTGAGCCTCAAGGGCGATTTCTGGCATCGGCCCAACGACACGGCGGGACTGGCCGGGATCGTCAACGGGATTTCGCGCGCACAGCAGCAATTCCTGGCCGACGGCGGGTTGGGCATCCTGGCGGGGGACGGGGCGCTCAGTTACGGATTGGAGAAGGCGCTTGAAACTTATTACAAGGCGCAAACCTGGAAAAACATCTTTGTCACGGCGGATTACCAGTATGTGATCAACCCGGCCTACAACCAGGCTCGCGGTCCCGTGTCAATCGCCAGCGCGCGGTTGCACTGGGAATTTTGACAGCGCCCATTCCTGTTGCCCGCGAAGCGGTTTTGGGATCCTTCCCGTACGGATTGTAATGCAAGTGTCTAAGGATGAGGGCCTTGCCACAATCCGCATTTTCCGGTAATGCGTCAGGAGCTGTGAAAGAATTGGCAAAAGGCTTAAAACACAAAATGTGCCCGTTGATAATCAACGACTTGCGCAAGCGATTTCCGACGATTTTCAATTTTTTCACAGCTTCTCAGTCTCGGCTGGCAGGGCGCGCACTCCGTGCGCGCCGCGGCGGGCAGAGGACTGCCCGCCCCACCTTTTCCCCCTCCGTCACTGACGCATTACATTTTCCGGCATTTTTCCCTTGACAATCCTGGCTTATATGCTATCCTTGTGTGCGTGACGATAAGGCACATAGCGCCGGAAGGCGCGGGGAGGAAGACGCGGGTTTGGGGGGACAAGCCTTGCCACGCCGAACGTGGCGAGCCAGGGGGAAATCGGGCTGTCTGCCTTGGCGATGGCTGCGGATCCCGCGGATGCCGGCCCGGTCGCGTTGTCTTTCCGGCCCCATTTTCCCGCCCTTCCCGCAATCGCAGTAAAGTACAATTCCACTTAATTCCACTTAATTCCACTTGTTTCCACCTCTTTCCACTTAATTCCACTTCCGGGAGGGGGAGGGGGGCGCCGGAAGCCCAATCCGGCAAATCAGCCCTCATCGTGCCCCATCGCGCTGTCCTGATGTCGAGTCAATGGGCGTTCCCCGGACCTTCATGATTTGGCTGTGGAATTTTGGGAGGACGCAAAAAAAGCTTGCAAAAATCCGGGATTGGCCCACAATCGTCGGCAAATCTGCCTCCACCCCAATTTTCTTTCATGGCGATATGAAAAGAGCATGGCCCGTTCTTTTAGGCGTTCTGTTATTGGCCGCGCCGAAGGCGCAGGCCCAATTCACTTACACGACCAATGCCGACGGCCAGACCGCCACCATCACCGGGTACTCCGGGTTTGGCGGGATCGTGGTCATTCCAGCCAGCACCAATGGCCTGACGGTCAACTGCATCGGGGAGGACGCGTTCCAGGGCTGTGCCGGGCTGAACATGGTCGAAATTCCAGGCGGCGTCACCAGCATCGGAGACGCCGCGTTCTATGGCTGCTCCAACCTCAGCGAGGTCGTGTTTAGCGGCAACCTCCTCACCAACATCGGGAATTATGCGTTTTATGGCTGCTTCAGCATTAACAGCGTGACCATTCCCGGCAACGTCTTCAGCAGCCTCACCAGCATCGGAGATTATGCATTCGCGTTCTGTAACTACTCCCCCATTGTTGGCTTTGCGTTTTCCGGCAGCGTCACCCACATCGGAGACGCGGCGTTCTACGGCTGCTCCGGCCTGACCGGCGCGACTATTCCCGGCGGCGTCACCAGCATCGGGAGTTATACCTTCTTTCTCTGCTCCGGCCTGAGCCTGGTGGCAATTCCCGGCACCGTCGCCAGCATCGGAGAGGACGCCTTCGCTTGCTGCGCCCGCCTCACCAACGCCGTCATCGCCAACGGCGTGACCAGCATCGGTGTGGATGCGTTTGAGGGCTGCCCCAGTCTCACCAATGTGACGATTCCGGCCAGCGTCACCAACATCGGAGGCGGGGCGTTCAATGACTGCGCCAATCTAACCGGGATCGCGGTGAATCCGGCAAATTTGTTTTATACCAATGTCAATGGAGTGCTGTTCGACATCAGCTTGTCCACGCTGATCCAATACCCGGCCGGCCTGGGCGGCAGCTACGCGATTCCCGCCGGCGTCACCAGCATCGCGGTGGACGCGTTCGAGGGCTGCGCCAGCCTCACCAACGTGACCATTCCCGCCAGCGTCACCAACATCGGATTGGGGGCGTTCAATGACTGCGCCAGCCTGACGGCGGTCACGGTGGATCCGGCCAATTTGTTTTATACAAATGTCAATGGCGTGTTGTTCGACATCAGCCTGTCCACGCTCATTCAATATCCGGCCGGCCTGGGCGGCAGTTATACCGGGCTGGGAGGAAATTACACCATTCCCGCCAGCCTCACCAGCATCGGCGATTATGCCTTCGATGACTGCGTCAGCCTGGCCGGCGTGACGATTCCCTCCGGCGTTACTAACATCGGAAATTATGCGTTTTACGGCTGTGCCGGCCTCACCAACGCCCTGCTCCCCAGCGGCCTCAACTGCATCGGAAGCAATGCCTTTTTTCTCTGCTCCAGCCTGCCCAGCGTCACGATTCCAGCCGGCGTTGCCAACATCCCGGAGGACGCGTTCGCTTACTGCTCGAGCCTGACCAACGCCATCATCGCCAACGGCGTCACCTGCATCGGGGATCACGCATTCGACGACTGCTCCAGCCTGACCAGCGCGACGATTCCCGGCAGCGTCACCAACATCGGGAATTATGCGTTTTATGACTGCGGCAGCCTGACCAATGTCGTGATTGACAACGGCGTCAGTAGCATCGGGAGCAATGTCTTCGAGTACTGCGCCAGCCTGGCCGGCGTCACGATTCCCGCCAGCGTCAGCAGCATCGGACAGCAGGTGTTCGGTTACTGCCCCAAGCTGGCGGCGGTAAACGTGGATCCTGCAAATCCGTTCTATAGCAGCGTGAATGGGGTGTTGTTCGACGCCAGCCAATCCACGCTGATTGCTTATCCAGGCGGCCTGGGGGGTAGCTACACGATTTCAAACGGCGTTACCGGCCTCGCCGATTACGCTTTCTATGGCTGTAGCGGCCTGACCGGCGTGACGATTCCCGGCAGCGTCACCAACCTCGGCAATGACCAGTTCTATGACTGCGTTGGTTTGACCAACGTAATCATTGGCAACGGCGTCACGAGCATCGGGAATTTTGCCTTCTTTTGTCCCTCCCACCTGTCCAGCGTGACAATTCCTGCCAGCGTCACCAACATCGGAAACGCGTTCAATTACCACGGCTGGCGCCTGACCAACGTCTATTTCCAGGGCAACCCTCCCCTTGTGAGTTCTGTTTTCACCAGTTACACAGGTTCCACGTTGAAAATGATGAATGGACTTACGATACCGGTGGTCTATTATTTGCCGGGAACCACCGGATGGGGGTCCACTTTTGACGGCCTGAACGCATTCCTGTGGAACCCGCTGATCCAAGCCGGCGGCTCCAGCTTTGGCGTGCAGACCAATCACTTTGGGTTCAACATCACTGGCACACCCGGCATCCGCTTCGTGGTGGAAGCCTGCACCAATTTGGCCGAACCCGTTTGGACTCCGCTCCAGAGCATCTGGCTCACGAGCAGTTCGGTCTATTTCAGCGAACCCTTCCAGCCGAACAGTCCCGGCCGCTACTACCGCATCGGCTCGCAATGAAGGAGACACGCCGTCGCATGATTTGAAGCCATGTTCACCTTTTAACCAAGGAAAGCCAAAATGAAGATTCAGAAACAGCCCTCTCTCTCCTTCGACCTTTCTTGTTGGCGCAATGGCAGGGAAGCTGCGGCTCGGCAGGAGCCTCGCCCTACCAAGCCGGCGAAGGTAGGGCGACGCTCCTGCGGAGCCATCTCCATCCACGGGCTGAGACCCATAAAAAGTGTCGAGGAACCACTGTCGCTTTGCCGGTCCGGCCCGCCATCGGGGCAAACCGACGCTTTCACCCTTACGGAACTCCTGGTGGTGATTCTCACCCTGGCCATGCTGGGGGCCTTGTTGCTGCCGGCCCTGGCCAGTCCTCAAATCAAAGACCAGCAACTCCAGTGCCTGAGCAATCTCCAGCAACTTCAAGTCGCCTGGACAAGTTACGCCACGGACAACAGTGGCCGGCTGGCTCAGAATCTCGCCCCCGATTGGGGGGCATGGGACGGGAACTTGGCTGATTTAGGGAGCTACGCGGCCGGCCAGTCCCAGGCTAGTTGGGTTCTCGGTGTCGCCACCAACGACATCTACCCAAACTATATCAACTTGATCACGTACGGGTTGATCTATCCGTGGGTGGGAAATTACACACTTTACCAATGTCCGGCGAACACGAAACCGGACAAATGGGGCGTCACGACCCAACGCGCTTATTCCATGAACGCCTGCATGGGGGTCACATCCAATACGCAGTGGACCTGGGGCGAGACTTCGCTCCAGATGTTCTTCACAAAGTCGTCGGATCTCGCCGCCCTGGGACCGG
>JBEKIA010000197.1:0-13059 GCA_050011995.1 Verrucomicrobiota bacterium | reverse complement strand
CGCCGAATTTCCAGCGCAAACGCGACCGGGTGTGGATGCGCAAGGCCCGGCGGCTGTTGCGGAGGTGAAAGGCGGCCGGCGGTTGGAGGGAAGCGGCACTGTCCAACAATCGAACAGCGGCAGGGGATTGTCTGGACAAGCGGCATGTTTGCCGGGAGTTTCTTGCCGCCGGGACAGCCAAACGCCGGGGGAAAGAGGCGGATTCTCATTGGGTTCACAAGAAAGCTGGCTTTGCTCTTGCGTTGGTGTATATTGATCGCTGTATAGCAACGGCAGGCTGGCGGCATAACACAGAAGAACAAAAGCAATCATATTAACAAGCTGCCGGCTGATCTGTTCGCCGTTACAAACGAAAGATCGGTAAATTATGAAAATGAGAACTACGAAAAACAGCGGGTTCACACTGGTCGAAATCATGATCGTCGTGGCCATTATCGGCCTCCTCGCCGCCCTCGCCATCCCGAACTTCCTTCGCGCCCGCGGCACCTCGCAGGCCAATACCTGCATCAGCAACCTGCGCACCATTGACACCGCCAAGGCTTCGTGGATCTTGGAGAACCACAAGCAGGCCACCGACACTCCGGGGGACACCGACATCCAGCCTTACCTGGGCCGGGGTTCGTCCGGCGAGTTGCCCGTCTGCCCGACTGATTCGGCGCAGACCTTCGACACCAGCTACACCATCGGCAACGCGATCACCAAGCCGGTTTGCAATATCATGCCCTCCACCCACAGTTTGCCGTAGCTCAAGCCGTTTGCCGGGATGGCCCGGATCGCTGCCATTCAAGCCCGGAAGAAATTCCGGGTTTTCTTTTAGCCGCCGGCATTTCCCCGGCGGTAACCTTGCAGATCCAGCGTGACGTGGGCGTAGCCGATTTTTTTCAGGGCCTCCGCCACTCGCGCGCCGGCGCCGTCGGCCAGGAATTTTGGCATTTCCTGGCCGCCGACTTCAATCCGCGCCAGCGGCCTGCCTTGCCCCGCCGATTGGTGGTGGCGCACCCGCAAGTCGTGGAAACCCAGGTCGCGCAAAACATATTCCGCCCGCTCGATCATGGAAAGTTTCTCCGGCGTGACCGGCTCGCCGTGAGGGACGCGGGAACTCAGGCAGGCCATCTGGGGCTTGTCGGCCGTGGGCAGGCCCAATTGCGCCGAAAGGGCGCGGATTTCCGCCTTGGTCAGCCCGGCCTCCTTGAGGGGCGCGCGCACCTGGAATTCCCCCGCCGCCTGCGCGCCGGGACGATAATCCCCCGCGTCGCTGGCATTTTCCCCGTAGGCAATGACCGCGAAATTCTCCCGCCTGGCCAGCGGCGCGAGATGGGTGAACAATTCATGCTTGCAGAAATAGCACCGGTTATCGGGATTGGCCACGTAAGCCGGATTGTCGAATTCGCGGGTTTGCACGACGCGCAAGGGAATGGCAAACTGCGCGGCAATGGCGACCGCCTCGTCCAATTCGCGCCGCGGCAGGCTGGGCGAATCGGCCAGCACCGCCAGCGATTTGCCGCCCAGCGTCTGATGGGCGACAAACGCCAACAACACCGAATCCACCCCGCCCGAATAGGCGACCAGGCAGGAGCCGTAGGAGCGCAGCACCTCTTGCAGTTGTTCGAGTTTATTCATCTTCTCTGCCCAATATGCCATCCCGCCGCGCAAAAGTCGAGCCGCAGGGCGCTGGGGTAGTGCCTTCACTTGAGAAACAGCGATGACGTGGGGAGGTGCTTTGGGAGCGCACGCGCCCCCGCGTGCAGTCAGCGACGCCCTCGTCGCTGACATCGGTGGGTGGGTTCAGCGAGGGCGCGTGCGGTCCGAATTAAGGCACTACCGGCGCTGGGGGAGTCCGATTAAGCTGCTCCTGGAGTGAAACCCAGTTTCATGGAAGCTTCGGCCTGGGCGCCCTTTTCCAGCCATGCGCCCAAATCCATCTCTGTTGCTGGATTTCTCCAGACAACCTCCTTGAGTTGGGAGGCAACAGAGGAAGCACGCGCAAAGTGGGTTCTTGCGGCTTCGTCCAGCGAAATGACAATTCGATCACCCGAGAGCGAAGCCTCGATGAGATGGATGTCCTTGAGCATCTTGGTCACCGGCCATTGGAGCGGTGCAAGATTCGCGATTGTTTGGCGCAGTTGGGCGTCCTCACAATTTCTTGCGAACAGGAATTTTCTCTTGGACACCATTGAGACAAGCCATCCTCTGGCAAAAATGGATTGGTGCCTTTTCCATTCCGCCCGAATATCAGGCGTCATCACTACCCGGTGGCAAACTTCCAACGCTTTGAGCATGAAATCCCGGCAACGTGCCGGGCATGGCTTTGCGGCGTCAAGGCCTCCCGATGCGCGGGCGACTGAAGCGTCAATAACAAGTTTTCGTGAAATCTTCGACTTCATCCCTTCTCCTGCAGCGCCGATTCGGCGGCATCCAGGTAGCGCGCCTCGGCTTTGAGGGAAACCTCGTCAAAATCCTCCGGCCAATCGCCGAAAGCCCCGGCTTTGTCGAAATGGCCCTCCACCACTTCCGTCATGCCGTCCTGTTCGCTGCGCTTGAACCAGTTCAAACTCACTTTGTCGGGGGACAGTTTGCCTTCCGCCACAATCGCCTGAATGCCTCGCAGGAGAATCGAGCTGTGTGTTTCGGCGACGACAAGGACCCCGCGGTTTGCCGCGTCCCCAAGAATTTCCGCCAGAGCGAACTGAGCGCGCGGATGAAGATGAATCTCCGGCTGCTCCAGGAAAACCATCTGCCCAAGTTCCGCTACGTGCAGGGCCACTAAAACTGGCAAAGTTTGGGAAACGCCCAATCCCACATCTGCGATGCTCACCAGGTCGTGTGCTCCTCCTCTGGCCGGATGCGGCAAACGTCCGACCTGCAACTCCACCTCGGTATCGTTTTGGCGGACTGCGGAAACCTTCCACGTTAAGCCGAGGCGTTCCATGTCCTTTCCGAGGGCCTGCAATTGCTGCTGACCGTTTTCATTCTGCCAGGATGCGATAATACTCGCGGTATATGCCTGGAATGTTCCCTGGTAAGTTTCCCCCACGGCTGTGACCGGATAGGTTCGTTCAGGATTGCCTCGCAGCCCTGGCAGATGAATGATTTTCCGGATAATGGAGGCAAGCCCGCGCCCAAGGGGTATGCGGGACGCGATGTCTTTTGCGATGCCGAAGACGTAATTGACCTGAAGGAAACAACGGTCGCGGGCGATAGACACCTTCAGACCTATCTCCGCGCTGTCCTCTATCAATGGAAAGGGTGGAATAAACTTCTTGACCTTATCTTCGAGTTCCGCCGAGGTCATGCTGGGATTGAATGATGTCTCAATTCCCTTGGAACATCTAATCATCTCAAAAAGTTCGAATGCCTTTTGTGATTTCCAACTAAATTTGCATGTCCAGACCTCATCGCCGACACCGATGCCGATGCTAAACCCGCGCGGCTCCCCGCTCGGGCCGCACTTGCAGAGAAGTTGTTCCCCTGATGAGAATCGGACATGCGGCCCGGCCAGCAACAAGGGGCCTGGATCGTAGCCGGCTTCCAGCGTCTGCTTAAGAAGCAGAAGCGGTTGGATGATGCTGGATTTTCCAGAACTGTTCGCGCCCGCCAAAACCGTCAAAGGCTTTATGTTGACGGAACATTCTTTGCCGATGGATTTGTAGCCTGAGACCACAATTCGATTTATTGCACGCGGACTGCTTTCAGCAGCCTGGCTTCCTGTCTTTTTTTTCATAAGCTTGGCATGTATCTATACACAGCGCCATAATTCTTTGCGGATGACGGCGGGCAGAGGACTGCCCGCCCTACCACAGAACAAGGCAGGGCGCGCACTCCGTGCGCGCCGAATGCGCAATTATTTATGACGCTGTGTATAACAGCGGTTGAGAATTGCGGGGACGATCCTCGCAACGCCGATTTTTTTCGGCGGGCAAAATGTCTCCCCCGGGGATTATTCATGAGCCGACACTGGCCAGCTCCTCGTTGGTGGCCACGTTGACAATTTTGAATTGCTCGGCGTGGAAGGCGGGCTCGGGACGGAAGGACAGTTTGCCGAAATAGCGCTTCTCCATTTCGATGATCAGTTTCTCGTCCTCGGTGCGCAGCCGCTCCAGCACGGTGGGATGGACGGCGATGCGAAGCTGGAAATCCGATTCGTCGCGCGAACGCTTCTTGAGGATTTCGTTGAGCTTGCGCTGGATTTCCACGCTCATGGTGACGGAGCTTTTGACCTTGCCCCGGCCTTTGCAATAGGGGCAGTCGTCGTAAACGGCGCTGCGCACGCTTTCGGAATGGCGCTGGCGCGTCATTTCCAACAGGCCGAGCTGGGAGATGGGCAGCACATGCGTTTTGGCCCGGTCGCGCCGCAATCCGTCCTTGATGCGCTGATAGACCTGCTGCTGGTCGCGCCGCGATTTCATGTCAATAAAATCCAGCACGATCAGCCCGCCCATGTTGCGCAGGCGCAGTTGGCGGCAGATTTCGTCGGCCGCCTCCAGGTTGACCTTGAGGATGGTGGATTCCTGGTCCCGGCCGCCCTTGTGCCGGCCGGTGTTGACGTCAATGGCCACCAGCGCCTCGGCCTCGTCAATCACCAGATAGCCGCCGCTCTTCAAATGCACCTGGCGGGAAAAGGCGTTCTCCAGTTGCCGGGTGATGTTGCAGCGGTCGAAGATGGGCTGGTGCTCCTTGTAGAGATGAATTTTGTCCGCCGCGCTTTTGAACATGCCGCCGGTGGAGATGCGCGAAATGATGGCCCGCATCCGCTCGTAGGCCGCCTCGTTGTCCACCACCACCTCTTCCACGTCCTCCGTCAGAAAATCGCGCACGGAGCGCTCGATCAGGTCGGGTTCCTGGAAGACGCAGGTCGCCGGCGGCTGGTTTTTGATCTTTTCCTGGATTTCAGCCCAGCTCTCCAGCAGCAAGGCCAGATCGCTGATGAAATAGGCCTTCCTTTGGCCCTCGCCCGCCGTGCGCATGATCACTCCCATGTCCTCGGGAATTTCCAGTTCCCGCAGGATGCTCTTGAGGCGCTGGCGTTCTTCCTGGTTTTCGATTTTCCGCGAAATGCCGCTCTGGTCCGAGTGCGGCAGGAGGATGAGATAGCGCCCCGGCAGGACCAAATTGGTGGTGACCCGCGGCCCCTTGGTGCCGATAGGCCCTTTGGTCACCTGCACGATGATCTCGCTCCCCGGCGGATAGTAGCGCGGGATGTCCTTCTGGGTGATGCGGGGACGCTCGCGCCGCTTGGTCGCGCGCTCCACCACTTCCACCTCGCTGTCGAAGGTGGGAACGATGTCCCAATAATGGAGAAAGGCGTTCTTCTCAAAGCCGATGTCCACAAAGGCCGCCTTCAAGTCGTCCTGCAAATTGCGCACCTTGCCTTTGAAAACGCTCCCCACCAGCCGCTCCTCCGTGGTGCGCTCGATAGTGAATTCCTCCAGGCGCCCCTGCTCGACGACCGCGACGCGGGTTTCGAGCGATTCGGCGTTGATGATGATGTGCTTGTCGGTCCTGGCCTCGGGCTTGATCAGGCGCTGCACCTTCTTGACGACCTTGGTGACCCGGGCCTTGAGGTTCTCCACCAGGCCCTTGGGCGGCGGCTCGGCGAACGGCACCATTTCAAATTTCTCCTCCTCCACCTGGGCCGGCGTGTCCAGATGAGGCTGGCGGAACTCCCGTCTCCGGCCGGCCGGCTCCTGCTCCGGCGGGGCCTTTTCCGCCGCGCCCTCCGGGGGAAGGCCGGCGGCCAGGTTTTCCGCCCGCTCGATTTCCTGTTGATGCCGGGCGCGCTCGAAGGGCGCTTCCGGCGCTTTCTCCCCCACCGCTTCGGCGCGGGCTTCCTGGGCCGACCGGTCGGGTTTGTTGCCGAATCCGCCGGCGGGGCGGAAACGCATGCCGCCGCGGCGGCGCCTGCCAAAACTTCTCTCGCTCATAACCTAATAAGACTTTCTGTAAATGTGAACGTTGTGCAAAACGCCGATGGCGGCCAGCGAGCAAACCACCGAAGACCCGCCGTAACTCAAGAGCGGCAGTGGGATGCCCGTCACGGGCATTAAGCGAATATTCATTCCAATGTTGATGAAGACGTGGCTGAACAGCAGCGTCACCACGCCCACGGCCAGCAGTTGTCCCAGGCGGTCGCGCGCCTGGCTGGCCACTTTGATCCCGCTGAAAAGGAGCACCGAATAGAGCGTCAGGATCACGACGCTTCCGACAAAGCCTTCCTCCTCGGCGATGACCGAGAAGATGAAATCATTGTGTGCTCCCAGCTTCGGCAAAAAACCCAGCTCATGCTGCGTCCCCTGCCGCCAGCCCTTCCCCAAAAACCCGCCCGAGCCTACTGAAATCAGCGACTGCCTCACATTGTAGCTGCTTTGGCCCAAACCCGAATAGGAGGTCAGCCGCGCCCTGACTACTTTCTGGTAGGACTCCGCCACCTGAAGTTTTGGCGGCGCAAAAATGATCACCGCCACCGCCAGCGCCACCAACGGACCAACCCATCCCGCCAGCCGTCTCAGGAATCGGTTGGGCACACCGGCCACAAACAACATGGCCAGACTGATGCACCCGAAAACCAGCGCCGAACCAATGTTCGGTTCCGCCAGGATCAAGACACACGGCAGCGCCGTGTATCCCAGCGCCGCAAAAAACACCCGCGGCTGGCGCAATTCCTCCTCCGGTCTGCTCAAGAATTCGGCCATCACGAGGATAAAGGCTATTTTGGCAAACTCCGACGGCTGGAGGCTCTGCCCGCCTATAGTGACCCACCGTCGCGATCCATTAATCGGTTTGCCCACCGCCAGCACCACAGCCAGCGAAGCGATTGCCCCCCAATAAATCACCCGTGACCACCGCGCCAGCTTCCCGTAATCCACTAGGCAGACCGCCGCCGCCGCCCCAAGCCCCGCCCCAAACCAGATCATTTGCAGAAAAAACATCTGCTTGTACCAGGGCTGCGCCTGCGCCCCCTCCCCGGTCGCGCTGAAAATAAACAAGACCCCAACCACCCCCAGCGCCACCGTGGCCAGCAGCAGCGGCCAGTCAAAATCCTTTTTCCATTCGTTGAGATGCGCCTGGTGCATTCACTATCGCCTCGTAAATCTTCTCCGCAACCGGGCCGCAGGTCCCGCCGCCCGATCCGCCGTCCACGATCATGACCACCACCGCGTAGCGCGGGTCGTCGTAGGGGCCGTAGGAATCAAACCAAGTGACACGCTTGTAATCCAGCGCCGGAGAATTCACCTGGGCCGTGCCGGTCTTGCCGGCGACATGGAAATCGGGCAGCTTCGCGCGGCCCCCCGCATCATGGAAGGCGCCATAGGCGTTGGCCGTCGGATGTTCGCCCGGATGTTCGGTATCCTGGAGCATGGCGTGCCGGAGAATCTGGAGATGCTGCGGATCCAGCAGTACCTTGTCCCGCACCCGGCCCTCTGGGAAGCTCTCTTCCGCCACGTCCGCCCCGGGCGCGCGTATCTCCTTCACCACCCGCGGCCGGAAAATCGTGCCCCCGTTGGCGATGGCCGCCACCAACACCGTCATCTGCAACGGCGTCACCGTGATTTCCTGGCCGATGGAGACATACGGCGCTTTGTTCAGCGGCCAGGCCTTATCCCCGGCCAGCTCGGGCCTGGGCACGATCCCCGCCACTTCCTCATGGGTGGCAAAGTCGGTCTTCTCGCCAAGATGAAAGCGTTTGGCCACCTCCAGCAATTTGCGCAGCCCCGCCTTCAGGCCGAAATGACAGAAATAGGTGTTGCTGGAATTATAGAACGCCTTCTCAAAATCGTAATCGCCGGGCGGCGCGGTGTCCTTGATTTGATAACCCTGTTCCTTGAAAACTCCGTGGGCGGGATCCCGCTCATCGGGAGGGACATGGTAAATCTCGTTGACATCAATCACCCCGCTCTCCAGGCCGGCCAGGGTGGTGATCATCTTGAAAGTGGACCCGGGTGGATAAGCGTCGTAGGTCGCCCGGTTCAACTGCTGCCGCAGCCGGGGATCATTGAGCTGCTCCAGCCGCGCCGGGGAAACGCCCGCGACAAATTCGTTCGGATCAAACGTTGGCGCGGAAGCCATCGCCAGAATGTCCCCCGTGCGCGTATCCATCACCACTGCAGCCCCTCGCGTCATTGAACCCAGCGCCGCTTCCGCCGCCAGTTGCAGGGGCAGGCTGATCGTCAAGTAGATGTCTTTGCCCGCCTGTTTGGGCGCCAGCGTTTCCTCATGCTGGCGGTAGCCCTCGTTGTTGACCAGCACCAGGTTGGTCCCCGGCTCTCCCGTCAGCTTGTCGTCCAAGGCCGCTTCCAACCCGGTGTTCCCCTTGTAACCCGGCGCCTGGAACCTCCTTTCCCCGCCCGTCCGCACCACATAACCCAGCAGATGCGCCGCCGCCGTCTTGTGCGGATAGCTCACCACCGGCTGCCTCTCCAGGTCCAGCCCCGGCTCGTTGGACAATTGTTCGGAAAAAACCGCCACCTGTTTGGCGTTCAAGTCCGCCAGAATTTGCAGCGGCATGAAGATGGATTCGTGCAAAAAGGCCCGAAACCGCTTCGGATCCAGCGTCATCGGCTGCTGCAACACCGCCGCCACCCGACAGCTCAGGTTGCTCACCACCCGGTAATCCGCTTCCAGGTGGAGCGGGTCGGCCACCTTGGACGGCAGCTTGGCGGCGGCGGGCAGGCCGTGCTCCCGCGCATATTCCTTGGCCATTTGGCTGTATTCGCTGGCGAACTGGCTGCGCAAATCCTCCAAATAAACCACCACGTTGTACTGCGGACGGTTCTCCACCAGCGCATTCGTGTGGCGGTCAAAAATGTTTCCCCGCTCCGCCGGCACCTGCGGCCTGCGGAAGGACTGTCTTTCCAGCCTTCCCTGCATCTGTTTGCCCGAGACGATCTGCACAAACCACAGCCCGGCCAGCAGGGCCAGCATGCCCGCAGCCATGACCACGCTGACCGTGCGCAGCCGCCGCGCCTCCGGCTTGAATATGTCAAATATAAACATGCTATTGCCGCCCCCTCTTGATTTCCCGGTCCTCCCGGAAACTGGATTGCTTCATCGCCGGATACTCGAACGCCCGCCGCAGCCGGCCAAACAGCCGGAAAAGCAGCGGCGTCAACACCCCTCCCGTCAGCGTCCCCGCCACCCATTGCCACAGCCACATCCAGCCCAGCAGCGGACCCCGGCCCAGATTGAACAGCAGGAAAAGAGTTGCCAGCGGAAACACCGCCCCCGCCGCCAGCCCCAGCGCCATCTGCGCGAAGGGATGTTCCCGCAACAGCAAATCCCGCTTCCACAAAATGATGAATCCCATGAAAAACAGCGGCAGGATGCTCACACCCAGCGGGTTCTCCGAGGGCGAATCCCGCAACAGCCCGCCGCAAACCGCCAGCAGCGCCACCGTCCCGATCCCCGACGTCAGGCTCGTATAAACCATCAGCGCCGGCAGCAGCGTGATCTGCGCTCCCAGCCAATTCCGGAACAAGGCAAACGGCCCCTCCAGGAAAGCCCCTGCATAGGCCAGCGCCAGGATAAGAATAGTGTTCAACCAGTTCATGGCACAATCATCACCCACACATTCTCCAGCGCGTCCAGGTTGGCCGAAAGCCGCACCCGCGCTTCGGTCGTCGCCCCGTAATCTTTCTGCGGCACATCCACCACTTTGCCGACCGGAATCCCGGCCGGGAACACCCCCCCCTCGCCCCACGTCACCACCTGGTCGCCGGGCCGGACCGTCCGCTCCGCGCTCTCCCCGAACAGATTTTCAATATCCAGCAGGTTATTTTCCCGCGCCCCGGCCGATCCCGCCCGCAGCGTCGCGTTCAGCCGGTTTGGCCCCACCAACACCGCCACCCGCAGGCCCGGATCGCCCAGCAGAACCACCCGCGACCGCGTCTCCCCCACGCTGACCACCTTGCCCACCAGCCCTTCGTCCGTCAGCACCGCCAGATTGGTCCGCATCCCCGGCGTCCGGCTGCCGAGGTCAATCCACACGCTCCGCCACCACGTCTCCGGATCGCGGGCGAAGACATGGGCCGGCAGGAGATTCCAGCGCGGATTTTGCCGGCGGAAATTGAGCCTCTGGCGGAGTTGCTCGTTTTCGGTCAAGGCGTTCGAGACCTGTTCATATTGGAAAGTGAGCCATTGATTGTTCGTGCGAAGCGCCGCGTTTTCCCGGAGCAATTCCTCCCTGGAGGTGAGGGAGTCGCCCGCCTTGGCCGTCGCCTCGTGGGTCGAGGCCGCCAAACCGATCAACGGCAGGAACAGTCCGCTGATGGCCAGCTTCAACCTGTCCGCCGTCCGGCTGGGCAGGCTCAAAAGAACCGCCACCAACAAAACCACCAAAACCAAAGTTATATAATGCTGCTTGTTTAACATCTCGCCCGTCAGGCCCCGGCTCCTGCAAGCCGGGCCGTCTTTTGCCAGCCGCCTTCCCGGGAAGGCGCGGCCCATTTATTTGGGCGAACAGCGTTCCAGTCAACCCTTCCCCGCAGTCAACCGCGTCAGAAATTCGATGTTTTGAAGAACCTGTCCCGTCCCCTCCGCCACCGCGCTCATCGGGTCCTCCGCCACATGGACCGGCAGGCCCGTTTCCTTGGCCACCATCCGGTCTATTCCCCTCAGCAGCGCCCCGCCCCCGGCCATGACGATCCCCCGGTCCACCAAATCGGCGGACAGCTCGGGCGGACATCGCTCCAGGGTAATGCGGACGCTCTCCAAAATGCTGCTCAGAGGCTCTTGCAGCGCCTCTCGAATTTCCTCCGAACGAATGGATAAAGTCTTTGGCAGACCGGCGCCTAAATCGCGCCCTTTCACTTCCATCGTCAACTCCTGTTCCATGGGGAAGGCGGATCCGATTCGGATCTTGATCTCTTCCGCCGTCCGTTCGCCAATCATCAGGTTATAGGCTCGTTTCATGTGCGCCACGATGGTCTCGTCGAACTCATCGCCGCCTACGCGCAAACTCCGGCTGAACACGATGCCGGCCAGCGATATGATCGCGATCTCGCATGTCCCTCCCCCAATGTCCACGATCATATTTCCCGCCGGCTCATGCACCGGCAGCCCCACCCCGATGGCCGACGCCATCGGTTGCGGGATCAGATGCACGTCCCGCGCCCCCGCGTGCGTGGCGGAATCTTTCACCGCCCGCTTCTCCACCTCCGTGATGCCCGAGGGCACCGCCACCAGCACCCGCGGCGCGATCAATTTGCGATGATGCACCCGCTGGATGAAATGCCGCAGCATCGCCTCCGTGATCTCAAAATCCGCGATCACTCCGTCCTTCATCGGCCGGATGGCGATGATATTGCCGGGGGTCCGTCCCAACATTCGTTTGGCCTCCTCGCCCACCGCCAGCACATTGGTCGTGCCGGCCTCGATGGCCACCACCGACGGCTCTCGCAGCACGATCCCCTTGTCCCGGACATAAACGAGGCAATTGGCCGTGCCCAAGTCAATGCCGATATCGTTGGAAAACAGGCTTTTGAGTTTCGCAAACATGAATTTCGCCTAGCAATCGCCCAAAGGTTACGGGCCGGTGCCGCCCCCGGTCAAGCTAATTACGATCAAAAATTCCCTCGCGTGAAACCCCCGAAACGGCTGCATATCTGGATCGCAACCGCAAAATTCCTTGTTTCTCAGTCCTTCGTCCAGACAGGCGTTCCATCTCAACGACGAACTGAAGATTATTTGCGATGGATTGGAAGTCTCAACACTTCCACCATTTTTCGAGCGATCAAATGCCGCCGCTCTTCAGTGACGCTGCCCTTTCTCTCATGGAACTGTGTTTTCGGCAGCAAATAAATTCTGTCGCAACGAACCATGGTTTTCCAATCCAGTCCGTCCGCCTCGTCCAAAACTTCCTCCGTCAGCTTCGGGATTCGGTTCACTTTCGCCGATGTGCGAAGCAATGCGTTGACTTCCTCAATATCCACATTCTCGCATGTCTCGTCATTGGAGATGATAACGGCCGGATGCCGCTTTTCCCGGCTGAGCGGGAACATGAAAATATCCCATTGCCTCATGCTCGCTTTCCGGTCATTCGAGGTCCGCCGGAGGGCGGATTACGGACGCCTTGGCGAGCCGGTTCTGCTCCTGGATTTCTTCCTTGCCATAGCAGTTGGCGAAGAAGCCCGCTGGCCGGATGGGAATGGGGTCAACGGAGGGGACCGCCTGGCCGTGGTTCAGCGCATAATCCTCTGGCAGATGCGGACGGGGTTTGGCCAGTCTCTCCACCAATGCCCCAGGAGAGTCGTCCTGGGAGACGGCTTCCATCGTCTCGATCCTCACTGCCGCGCCTTCGGGCATTTTTATCCCGGGTGGCAGAACCACCAATCCGTTGACAATTCTTCCGGTAATGCTCATGGTCAATCCTTACTCCCAATCCGGGCCAAAATCAAGCGGGTGGATTGCCGGTGTCCATTTTGTTTCCACCCAGCTCCTCCGGGAATCCGTGGCGAAGCCCGAAAAGTGCTTGGTTCAAAGCAGATGCGTCTCTATGATGCCCCCATGGTCCATGTTGGAATCGGTTACGATGTTCATCGCCTGGTCGAAGGCCGCCCTTTGATCCTGGGCGGCGTCGCCATCCCCCACACCAAGGGGCTGGACGGCCATTCCGATGCCGACGTCCTCATGCACGCCGTCTGCGACGCCATCCTCGGCGCCCTCGGCGAGGGCGACATCGGTACTTTTTTCCCCAACACCGACCCGCGCTGGAAGGACGCTTCCAGCAAGGTCTTTTTGCACGAAGCCGCCCGCCAAGTCAGATTCCACAACGGCAGAATCGTCAACGTGGACGCCACCCTCATCGCCCAACAACCCAAAGTCCTGCCCCATGTCGCCGCCATGAAGGTGAATCTCTCCGAGGCCCTCGGCCTGGACCGCAGAAAAATCGGCATCAAGGCGACCACCAACGAGCGCCTCGGATTCATCGGTCGCGAGGAGGGCATTGCCGCCCTGGCGGTCGCCGGTGTGGATTTACCCCGGTGACATCATGCCGAAAGCCGAAATCAGTTGGAAACGGCGGAACGAGGACGGCATTCCCTGGCAATGTTATGCCCGGCATTTCGG
>JBEKIA010000196.1:0-7106 GCA_050011995.1 Verrucomicrobiota bacterium | reverse complement strand
AGTGCCCAGGTTGCGCCTGCTCCCTTCAGCGCAGCCGGAGTCTCGCAGGCCTTTTCAATCTTCACGGCAATCAAATGTTTGCCGAGCTCGATTGCTTTGTTGATTTCCCAGCTCACCCATCGGCTCTCTGCCGTTTTTTCTCCGACGATGCAGAGCAACCCTGTCGCGTCATTTATTCTTGCAGAGATAACGCGCTTTATGGGCCCTGCCTTTTCGCTATCCACAGGCTCTGTCACAGATTGGTCATTGATGTAAAAATCGGCAAAGTCGGGATTCTTCGACCAAGCCACGAGCAGGTTCTTATACCGAAGGTCTCGGTACTCGAAACTGACAAATATTTTTCTTGTTGCCATTTTATTTGGTCCTTTCTGGATGTTTCACGCCGAAAAGGTAAACAACGGCGCGTGGCGCACCCTTTCCACTTTTATGGGATCATCGTATCCCGGAGTGCAAATGTTGTCCAGCATATTAATACCGCTGCTCGCGCCTCCCCACATTAAGATTATCTACCGCTTCGAGACGGCCTGGGTCAAACCGCAATTCCCACGCTCTTTCTTCCCCTGCCGCCACAATTTCAGGACTCAATGGCGTTTCAGCCACCTGCTCACCGACCGAAGCGGGAAGGCCGATTAAAACGGATTCCCCGACGCCTCCATCAAATCGCCTTGCAAATCCGTTTCTGTCGCCGGCCCCACATCCATGTTGTCCGCTTCCGCTGGCCGGGATTCCTGCCACCGCGCTTCCGCCGCCTCATCAAACGCCAACTCCGTGAATTTCCGCAACAAATCCGAATGCGCCGCCATCATCTTCTTTTTCTCCGCCTCATCCAGATACCGAAATCGCGGAGAGAGACAGGATGACAGGATGTACAGGATGAAACTTGGATGGCCCTGTTCCGGTTTGTCTTTTCCGAATCCTGTTCATCCTGTTCATCCTGTCAATTCATGTGGAAATGGGTCTTGCGCAAATCGCGCAACACCTTTGCCGCCACGCAGCTATCAAACTGGCCTTTGCCAAATGCGGCACAGGAATGGCCGCGATGTCGAGCCACTGGCTTGACGCTACACCAAATCAAGGCAATGGTGATCAGGATTCGCGGATGGTGGCTTGCAGGGATTGCTTGAATTGTTCCACCAGTTTTTCGTGGGCGGCGTTGACTTCGGCGTCGGTCAGGGTGCGGTCCGGATGGCGGTAGGTGAAGGCGCAGGCCACGCTCTTTTGGCCGGGGGCAATGTTCTTGCCCCGGAACACGTCGAACAGCTCCACTTTTTCCAGGTTGGCCGGCTTGACTTGTTTGACGACGCCGGTCACAGCGTCGTATGTGGCGGCTTCGGGCACGAGCATGGCCACGTCGCGGCGGATGGCGGGGAATTGCGGCAACGCTTTGAAGGATTTGGCCGGAATGCGGCGCGCGAGGAGTTCGTCAAAATCCAGTTCGGCGAGCAGGACGGCGTCGCGCAAATCATATTGCCGGGCGAGCGCGGGAGAAAGCTGGCCGATTTCGCCCAGGGTCAGCTTGCCCAGTTGAATGGCGGCGGACTCCAAAAAGAGAGCACGGTCTTCGTCGCGTCGCACCCAAGTCACCCCGCGCAGGCCGAATTGGTCGAGGAATTCCTCCAGCAATCCTTTCAAATCAAAAATGTTGCACCGGGCGTCGCGGTCCGCGCCATCCCAATACACCGGCCAGCGCGCGCCGGTGATGGCCAGGGCCAGGCGGCGCTGTTCCCGGACCGTCTGGTCGGGGCGGAGGGAAAAAACGCGGCCGATTTCAAAAAGCGCCACGTCGTTGTTCTTGTGGCTGAGGTTGTAACGCAACGAGTCCAGCAGGCCCGGCAGCAGGCTGGGGCGCAAGGTGTTCATGTCCCCGCTCAAGGGATGGCGCAGGGTGGCCGGCGGGGAACCGGGGTTGGCGGCCAGGTTGGCGGCGGCTTCCGAAATCAGCGTCTGGCCTTGCGCCTCGTGCAGGCCCAGGCCGGTCAGGAGGCGGCGGGCTTCGGCAATTTGGTCATGCACCGCGTCAAAGGCGCTGGCGCCGATGGCCCCGCGCGGCGGGGTGGCGGGAATTTTGTCCACCCCGTAAAGCCGGGCAATTTCCTCGATCAAATCAACTTCGCGTTTCAAGTCCACACGAAAACTGGGAACCACAAAGAGGGCGCGCGACGGTTCGCGCCCGACGGCGGTGAGTTGGAGGCGTTGCAGGAAAACAACCTGGTCTTCGGGGGGGATGGCCACGCCGAGGAGTTGATCGCATTTGGCGAAGCGCAACGGGATTTGCCGGGGCGGGGCGGGATTGGGCCAGGCGTCCAGGGCCGGTTCGAGCACCCTGCCGCCGGCGGTTTGGAGGATCAATTGGGCGGCGCGGCGGCCGGCCCATTCGCAGATTCCGATGTCCGCGCCGCGCTCGAAGCGGTAGGAGGAGTCGGTGCGCAGGTCCAGTTTCCTGGAGGTGGCGCGAATGTTCTGCGGTTTGAAACAGGCGGCTTCAATCAGGACATCCACGGTGGCCGGGCCGATTTCGCTGTTGCGTCCACCCATGATTCCAGCCAGGGCCAGCGGTTTGGTTTCGTCGGCAATGAGCAATGTTTGATCGTTGAGCGCGCGCATCTGGCCGTCCAGGGTGAGGAACTCCTGTCCCGGCGCGGCCCGATGAACGACAATGGCCGGCAGGGCGCCGGGCCGGGCGGTGATGAGCCGGAAATCAAAAGCGTGGAGCGGCTGGCCGATTTCGAGCATGACGAAATTGGTGACGTCCACAACGTTGCTGATGCTGCGCAAGCCGGCTTTTTCGAGGAGGGAGCGCATCCAATCCGGGCTGGGGCCGATTTTCACGCCGCGCAGCAGGCGGGCGTTGTAACGGGGACAGAGATCCGGGTCGTCAATCCGCACGCGGACAAAACTGGCGATCGGTTCGGAGCTGACTTGATCGGGAGGAAACTGGATTTCCGGCAGGCGCAGCGGATTGCCTGTCAGGGCGCTGACTTCCCGCGCGATGCCGACGACGCTGTTCCAATCCGGCCGGTTGGGCGTGATTTCCAGATCATAAACGACGTCCCCGGGGGCGCGTCCGAGATATTCGGCCAAGGGCTGGCCAACCCGGGCATCCCCGCCCAGAACCAACAGGCCGTCCCCCTCGCCGGGGAGGCCCAGTTCGACGGGCGAGCACAACATGCCCTGGGATTCGACGCCGCGAATTTTTCCGACCTTGATGGCCAGCGGCGGCTCCCCGCTTTTGGCGGGCAGGGTGTGGCCGGGCAGAACGAGGGGAACCTTGTCGCCGGCCTTGAAATTTTGGGCGCCGCAAACGATCTGGCGCTCGCCGCTGCCGTCGTGAACGCGGCAGAGGGAAAGCTTGTCGGCGTTGGGATGTTTGTCGCGCGTGAGGACCTGGGCGACGACCACGCCGTCCAATTCGCCGCCGGCTTTTTGCATCCCCTCCACTTCGAGGCCCAGGAGGGTGAGGCGCCGGGCCAATTCTTCGGGGGACCAGTCGAAGTGGACGTATTGCCGGAGCCAGTTGAAGGTGATTTTCATGCCGGTGGGCGGAAATTAAATGGGATTGACAATTGGCCGCGAGGGCCGGGATCATGCCATCAGGTCAGCGCCCGCGCCTCCCCCCGCCGCCTCCTCCACCCATGCCGCCGCCGCCGCCATAGCCGCCACCACCCATGCCGCCGCCGTAGCCCCCCACTCCGCCCTGCCCAGGCGCTGCCGCCGCCGGGGCTTTGGCCACCGGCGCCACAGGGGCCGGGGGCTGGAAGTCCGCCATGGCCAAAGTGACGTTGGTCTTGATGCCGCTGTAAGTCTCGGTGACCGTGCCGGTGGTTTTCTGCATATTCTTGAAGATGGTGATCTGGAGGGGTGAGGGATCCTTTCCATTGTTCTGCGCCTTCAACGTCTCCTTGATTTTGGCGTCGTCCAAGTCGGCCAGGCCGGATTTTCCATCCAATTTGACCTGGATTTGAGGGATCAGAAAAGTCTTGCGGTTGACCCAGACCAGGACATTCTGAAGCCGGACGTTTCCCGCCAACACATAACAGGGCTGGCCCTCAATCCTTTCGTCTCTTTGGCGGGACCATTCGAGGCCGTCTTTGGCCAGGCCTTCGCTAGTGTCATCTATAAAAAGACGCACGATCTCGCCAACCCCCACGTTCACACCGGCGCTGGAGGGGAGGGTGAGGCTGCTGAACAGGCCGTCATGGGAGGGCAGCTTGGTGCGGCGATTGTTGGCCTGGATGTAATCGCCGTTGCCGGTGGACCAGCCGGTCGTGGTGGTGTTGCTCGTCGCCGTGGGAAGCGTCATATCAATCCGGAAGTTCAACGGCTTGCTCATCTTCAACTCCAGGTCGGCGGAGACGGTCACCGGGCCTCTCGTGCCTCTGGCGCCGCGGGTGGGATTGACTGCCGACGTGTCCAGAATGGCGGTGGCTTTGCCAGTGGAACTAAAACTCGGGATCTCCTTGTACACTTCGACGACTTTTTGCATAATCTCGGAGGGCGCCAGTTCTGGAGCCGGCGGCGGCGGCGCCGGCCTGTTGGTGGCGGCGATCTCGGCGGCGGAGGGCCCGCGGAAAGCTTTCCATTTGGCGGCCAGTGTGGCCCTGTTGATGTAAGCCGACAGGCCAATCAGCACGACCGCCGTCACCCCGGCGATCAAACCGGAGTAAGATTTCTTTGGTTTGCGCGCGACATGCGCCCGAAAAGCCGCCGAGCCTTGCTGCTCCGCACTGGGCACAGGAGCGGAGGTGTGCTCTTGCGGGGAAGCCAAGGCGGATACGCCCAGTCTTGTGACCTTGGGCGGGGCCGGCGGCGGCAGCGCGCCCGGCACGGTAACACCGAGGCTCGAAGGAGTGGCCGGGTTGGCCGGGACGACAATCTCCTTCTGGCAAGTCGGACAATTAATGTGATGGCCGACGTAATCGTCGTTGGCTGCAATACGCTGTCCACAGCTCGGACAGGCAAATTTAAAATCGCTCATAGTTCAATCCACCTCCATGAAACACGGGCCGCAACCGGCTCACCCCAGCCCTCATGGTGAGTGGTGGAGAGAATGAAACTCCCTTTCGCGCCACATTGCAAGGCCGCTTTTCCGTGACTTCTCATCACAGCCGGGACCGATCCAGGAACCGCCCCGGGTCAGTTGCGGCGCCGCGCTCCGGCGGCAATCCTGCTGGCGCGTCCGGTGGGCGCTCCACCCCCGCCGGGGCCGGCGCCTGGCCGCGGTCCTGCCCCGGGCGGCTGCCCGGCACGAGGAGCAGCGGTGGACGGGGGTTCAAACTCCGCCAGGGCGATGGGGACGTTGGTTTGGATGTCTTGATAGGTCTCGGTGATGGTGCCCTTGATTTGGGACGCCATTTTCATTTGCGCTTTGAACTGGGTGATGTCGGCGGCGGTCACGGCCTGGCCCTTCTTTGCGGCCGTCAAGGCCGCCTTGATTTTGGCGTCATCCATTTCGGGCGCGCTGGTGTTTCCACCCAACCGCATTTGCACACGCTGAATCAGGAAAGTCTGTTTGTTGACCCAAATCAGCGTGTTGTCGGATAAGTTCTTTACGGCCAAAACGTAACAGGGCTGGCCAGGGATGGCCGCGCCATTGGTTTTGGCCAAGTTCGCGACGTCGTCCAGGACAACCCCGGCGTCATTGAAAAAAAGAAAGCCCATCCAGGAAGGACCCGAGGCCGCGAAACCGGCCAACACGGCATCGCGGGATGACTCATTGGAGCGCTTATTGTTGATCATCCGGTAGTATCCCTGCCCGGTTGACCAGGCGATGTTGCTCATGGTGATCGGCCCCATGTGCTGAATCAAGTCAACGCGAAAGTTGTCCGGTCTGCCCAGCTTGATGGCCACATCATTGAACGTCTCGCCTCGTGTGCCGGGGGTGTTGGCAGCGGGACTGCTCTGCGCCGCGTCCCAGACGAACTCGCCTCTGCCCGTGGCGCTAAGACTCGTCAGCCCTTTGTAGCTTGCGATCACATTTTGCCAAATTTCCGCCGCGGTCAGTTCCGCCGGCGCGGGCGGAGGCTGGTTGGTGGCGGCGATCTCGGCGGCGGACGCTCCGTGAAACGCTTTCCATTTGCCGGCCAGCCAGTCTTTGCCCAAATAAGCCGACAGGCCAATCACCGCGACCGCCGTCATGCCGGCGATCAAGCCGGCGTAAGATTTCCTTGGTTTGCGCGCCAGGTGCGCCTGATAAGCCGCCGAGCCTTGCTGCTCCGCGTTGGGCACGGGAGCGGAGGCATGCGCCGCCGCGGAACCCAAGGCGGACACGCCCAGTCTTGCGGCTGCGGGCGGGGCCGGAGGGGCGGCCGGGTTGGCCGGGACGACAATCGCCGCCTGACAAGCCGGACAATTAATTTGATAGCCGGCGTAATCGTCGGTGGCTGCAATACGCTGTCCGCAGGCCGGACAGGCAAATTTAAAATCGCTCATAATTCAATCCACCGCCATCAGACATTGGCCGCAGCCGGCTCGCCCCTGGTTTCAGGGCGAGTGGTGGAGAGCATGAAACTCCCTTTCGCGCCATATCGCAAGGCCGCTTTTCCATGACTTCATATTGAGTGGTGCCGGAGGCGGGACTCGAACCCGCACGCCATTTTACTGGCCCAGGATTTTAAGTCCTGTGCGTCTGCCATTTCGCCACTCCGGCAAGCGTTGTTTCGCGACCGCGCCCACTAAATTAGCGGAAGACTGGCCGGCGTGGCAAGGCGGCGTTTGAAACACGAACCAACCAAGCGGGTGAGGCGGCGCCGGTGACAACGAACGCCCGGGAATTCGTGGATTGCGGCATGGGCCGGCCACCGGGACGGCGGCGTCCCGATCGGCAGGGTTCACGGCCGCCTGGCCAACGAACACCGCAAGGCAATGGGCGGGCGGATGAATTTCAGGCCGGTAGCGGTATCGGTGGCGTGACTGAATCATAAATGCGGTTTGCGTTTTTGTCCCGGCACAAGTAAGCTTTCAAAATGAGCGTTCAAGAGATCAAAAAAGCGGTGCAAAGTCTCACCCTGGAAGAACGGGCCGATGTCGCGGCCTGTCTTCATTCGTGGCATGACGACGAGTGGGATGAACAAATGAAACGCGATGTAGCCTCCGGCAAATTCGATAGA
>JBEKIA010000195.1:0-7534 GCA_050011995.1 Verrucomicrobiota bacterium | reverse complement strand
GGGTCCACGAGGCTCGGCACGATGGAGTATGTTCCCGCCGAACTGCTGGTGGTCGCGCTGCAAGTGTAACTGGCCGTGATGTTGTCCCCGTTGGTCACGCCGGTAATGGCGCCCGTGAACGCAGGGTTGGTTTGGCCGTAGGGCCGGCTCACATTAGCCGCTGTGACGGTCAACGGCGCGGGCGCAACGACCAGACTCACTGTATTGGTCACGCTGCTGTAATCCAGCGTGTTGCTTGGGGTGAAACCGACGGAAAGGGTATTGGTCCCGGCGTTGAGCACGGTGCCCGCCGGCGGGGCATAGAAAAGCGAACCGGGCACGTTGGTGGTCGCGTCCAATTGAATGGAGCCGAGAGCCGTGCCGTAGGTGATGGAAGCGGGATTGGTCCACGTAATTATCGGAGTCGCCTGGCCGGGTCCACGAGGCTCGGCACGATGGAGTATGTTCCCGCCGAACTGCTGGTGGTCGCGCTGCAAGTGTAACTGGCCGTGATGTTGTCCCCGTTGGTCACGCCGGTAATGGCGCCCGTGAACGCCGGGTTGGTTTGGCCGTAGGGCCGGCTCACATTAGCCGCTGTGACGGTCAACGGCGCGGGCGCAACGATCAGGCTGACGGTGTTGGCGGCGGTTTGATAGTCAGTCGTGTCGCTCGGGGTGAAGGTCACGCTCTGCGAGGAGGTCCCGACCCCGGGCTTCGTGGAAGGACTGGTGAAGGCAAAGCTGCCCGCCGGCGTCGCGGACCCGCCGCTCAAAATGGACGAAGCCAGCGTCTGTCCGTACGTGATCGCGCTGGCCGTCGGCCACGTTGTCACGCTCGCATTGGCCTGGTTCACCGTCAGTGTGGTGCTGGCATCATTTGCGGACCCCAAGGAGGCATCACCGGCATAAGAATAGGTGATGGTGTAGGGGGTTGCGCTCGCGGGGATGGTCCCGGGATTATAGCGGAAAGAAAAGTCGCCGGTGGAGTCATTGATGGTTGTTGTCTGCGCGTTCCCATTGATCGTGACGGTAATCGTCTCCCCGCCGGCCGGATAAGCCGGACCTGTGGCGCTGAGTTTGCCCGCCAGAGTTATGGCGGTTGAGCCGTAAGTGATGGATTGGCTGGCCGCCAAACCTGAAAAAGCGGGTGACGGTGCTGAAACAGCGGCTGGCTGAAAGGCCAGTCCCTTAGCAAGCACTCCAGAGGCAAAGGTGGTTCGCACCCCGCCGGGCGTGAATTCATAGATGTTGAGGTTCGTGTCTCCCTCAAACAGAACGCCCGCGCTGTTAAAGGCCAGTGCAACAGGAGACAAGCCGGAGGCAAAGGTGCTTTGCACTCCGCCCGGCGTGAATTCATAGATGTTGCCGCTGCCGAGATCCGCCTCAAACAGAACGCCGGCGCTGTTAAAGGCCAGCCCCTGTGGATCGCTCAACCCGGAGGCAAAGGTGCTTTTCGTTCCATTCGTCATGAATTCATAGATGTTGCCGCTGCCGGAATCCGCCTCAAACAGAACGCCCGCGCTGTTAAAGGCCAGTCCAAAAGGTTCAGACAGCCCGGTGGCAAAGGGGAATCCTATAACAGGCGGGCCCGCTGTCCATTCATAAATCCGCCCGGCGTTATATCCCGCCTCAACGTCCGCCTCAAACAATTTGCCCGCGCTGTTGAAGGCCAGTCCCACAGCAACCACCTGGTCTGTAAAGTTGCTTTGCACTCCGCCGGGTGTAAATTCATAGATGTTGTAGCTTCCGGAATCCGCCTCAAACAGAACGCCCGCGCTGTTAAAGGCCAGTCCCAAAGGTTCAGACAACCCGGAAGCAAAGGTGGTTCGCACTCCGCCCGGCGTGTATTCAAGGATGTTGCCGTTGTTGTAATCCGACACAAACAGATTCTGCGCCGGCAACACCGTCACACTCACGGTACTGCTGGCGGTATTGTAATCGGTCGTGTCGGCCGGGGTGTAGGTCACGCTCTGCGAGGAGGTCCCGACGCCGGGCTTCGTGGAAGGACTGGTGAAGGCAAAGCTGCCCGCCGGCGTCGCGGACCCGCCGCTCAAGATGGACGAAGCCAGCGTCTGCCCGTACGTGATCGCGCTGGCCGTCGGCCACGTCGTCACGGTCGGGTTGGCCTTGTTCACCGTCAGAATGCCGGTATTGTAGGTGATGGTGTAATTGCCCGCCATGAAGCCGCCCGTCGCCGCACTGGGCGTGATCGTGTAACTCCCCGCCGTCGCGGTGGCGGCCGTGCCCGCCGGCGACCCGCTGGCGGTCAAGGTGACCGATCCCACCGTATCACTGTTCTGCAAGCCGCTGGTGGTAAACGCGCTCGTGCCCAAGCTCAAGGTTGTGCCATACACCTTGCTCTGCGCGCTGGCCGTGATGGTCAACGGCGCGGGCGAAACGACCAGGCTCACTGTATTGGTCGCGCTGCTGTAGTCGGTGGTGTCCGTGGGGGTGAAAACGACGGAAAGGGTGTTGGTGCCGGCATTGAGGACGGCGCCGTTGGTTGGGTTGTAGGCGAAGGCGCCGGGCACGCTCGCGGTGGCGCTCAATTGCACGGCACTCAGGGGAAATCCGTAAGTGATGCCAGCCGGATTGTTCCAAGTCACGAGGGGGGCGGCCATGCCAATGACCAAAGTGTTGGTTGCGCTGCCTTGATAGACTGGGTCATTGATGGTCCCGACGACCGTATAGCTGCCAGCGTTTGTCGGCGCATTAGCCGACCCGTTATAGGTGAAGTTGACCAATAATCCCGGAGGCACCGTTGTAGCCGTGACGGTTTCGGCGCCGCCGCCGTACGTTTGTGACAAGTTACCAAGGGTGACGGTTGCGTTGCTCCGGGAGAAAGGCGCAATGAGCTGCAAAGTCAAGCCGTTCATGTAAGCCATGGACCCGGCCTGGTTCGTTTGGGTGCCAATACTCAGGGTGCCACTGCTGATGAACACATTGGTGAAGATGACGTAGTTCGTGTTCAATATAAACGTGTGATCCTCGTAGGCCGGGCCGTAGAAGCCGCCGCCCTGCCCACCGGTTACGTTCGTTGCCCCGTCAACCACCCCGTTCACTGTGAAGTTAATGCCACGATTTGCATAGTTTCCAACGCAGGAGTAGAGGAACAGATTGTAATACCCGGGCGGCGTTGTAATCACGACTCCGGTGGCAGTGTATCCACCGGGCATGCCCAGATAAACATCGAACAATAGATTGTTCGAGCTGGGGGAGTTGTACGCTCCCGTGGCGGCGATCCCAAGTGTGACGCCCGTGCTGGGGATGCTGCCGACGTCATTCGTGGATGAGACGTTGGTGTACCCGGCGCCCGATCCGGTATAGATCGGATTCCATATTGTTCCTGCTCCGATGGCACCGACGCCCGTGTAGCCGGCTACATTGGCGGAATTGGTGGCGTTGAAATTCGCCGTCCATAGCGCGGAAGTCGGGAAGACCAGCGGCAGCATCATCGTGGCCGTGGCAGGCATGTTGACGACCGAGTTGCTCACCGAAACCATCAGAGTCTGGCCGGACAAAGCCGCCGGAAGATTGCTGATTGTCAAGGACGCGTTGGTCCCGCCGGAGAACAGGCTTCCTGTATAACCGTTGTTGCCGTTCGTGAGAACCACGGCAGTACTGTTAATGGCATTGGTAATCAGCCACTGATAGAAAAGAGGCCCGTTCACGGCCCCAACCGTGTAAGTCAGAAGCGAATTCATGTTCACAAAGTTGGTTCGACCCGTAGGCGGCGTCTGAATCAAGGCGGCCAGCGGCGCAGTCACAGTAAGGGTTCCAGCGGTCAGGCTCACCGCGTAGTTAGTTTCCCGGTTGTTGGGGTCCACCAGGCCAGGCACAATGGAGTATGTTCCCGCCGAACTGCCGGTGGTCGCGCTGCAAGTGTAATTGGCCGTGATGTTGTCCCCGTTGGTCACGCCGATGATGGCGCCCGTGAACACCGGATTGGTCTGGCCGTAGGGCCGGCTCGCATTGGCCGCTGTGACGGTCAATGGCGCGGGCGAAACGACCAGGCTCACTGTATTGGTCGCGCTGCTGTAGTCGGTGGTGTCCGTGGGTGTGAAAACGACGGAAAGGGTATTGGTCCCGGCGTTGAGCACGGTGCCGTTGGTCGGGTTGTAGGCGAAGGTGCCGGGCACAAACGTGCCGAACACATTGGCGGTGGCGTCCAGTTGGCTGGCACTGAGGGCGGTGCCGTAGGTGATGGTGGCCGGCGCGGTCCAGGTGATGACGGGCGGAACGCGCGTCGCGATCAAGCTGAAACTCTGGAGTTTGGTCATGCTTTCAGGTGAACTTGCAGGCGATGGCACACCATACCATGCAGTCAAAATGCTGGAAGGCTCGCCCAAGGCCGTCATATTAAATGTCGGCGACTCCCCGTAAGGAACACCAGCAGCTTGAGCTTGGGCCAAGCTGGTGATGGTGCCGCCCGCGTTGTACCAGACAGCCAGCGCAACAGTGGCGCTGTTATCAAGACTAATACCGTTGACGGCATCATTGTATGTGTTAGTGTTAATTATTCCAGGGTCAGGGCTCTGGCTGGTCACGACGATAAACCCAGCATTAGCTGCGCCTCCGTTTGTTGCCAGTGTGGTGACATAAGCGGCCACCGGTGTCAAACTGGAGGCCGGCGCGCTCAAGGCATACGGATTCGCATAAATCTGCGCGGTAAAATTGTTGCCGTAGCTGTAGTTGATCGGGATGCCCGCAGCTCCCGAACTGCCGCCAATCCGTGTGCCGCTGTAAACGACGGCCCCGGCCGGATAGTCGCTCGCACTGTTTCCGGTGAGTTCCACGCCAGGGTTTGTCGGCTGCGGGGAATAAATCAGCGCCACAATACTTCCGGGAAGATCATTGGCAAGGTTGACTGTGCCCTGGCCTCGGACAGACCCCGCGGTGCCGGCCAAAAAGATGGCACTGAGCGCGAGACGCCTAAGCATGCGGTGGCGCGAGCGCGAAACCCGGCGGGATTCCGCATTGGGGCAGAAAGCACTCGCCGAGTATTGATCTTTCAACGGCGGCGTGGATGGCGGCGGCGCGTGGCTTCCCTCAGGAAAAGCCTCGCGCCGGCTTTCCTCGCCCACGCGGGGCCGGACTGGTCGTTGACGGGCCATAGTGGAATGGTAAAGGCTGGCGGGCGGACAATCAAGGTGAATGATTTGTTGTCATTTTCGTGGTTTTTCGGAATGAGTCGCGCGCATCAGATGATACTTCCTGGCGCGTCCGCGTCTTTGCGTGAAACTTTCCATCCCCGAAGAACCGCGTGGGCCTGACGGGTTGGCGGCTCAAAACCTCCGGGTGGCGGGGTGTGTGCCCTCCCGGCATTTGCCAATAGTCGCTGTGAGTCCGCTGCTTATGGTCCCTGATTGGCTTGTCGCACGAACATTTGCAGACGCGAGGTGATGCTCTGCAAGACCGGGCCAAGCCCGGCAAACCGCGGATCGGCCATCCATTGTTGAGCGACGGCCAGGGACTGCGCGTCTCGGCTGACCAACGAAGCGCGGTCGGGGTTCGGCGTCGGGGTGAGCGGATTGAGGGAGATCATGTGAGCGCGGCAAAAGAACGTCCTCCAATCCCGAAGGGATTGAATCATCCAGGCCAATTCTCCTTACGCGGCCATTTGATCCGCCGGAAATGTCGAGGTTCACCATTCTGCCTGCCCTAAAAGGCCCGCCCTAAAAGGAGGCTTGACGCTAAAAACGAAGAACCATTAGCCTTCTGAATCGTTCCGAAGACTGAACACGAGCACGAACACGAGCAAAATTTTTATGGCCCACATCAAATTATTCATCCCCGGTCCGGTCGAAGTCAGCCCCAAGACCTTGCAGGCCTTTGCCTCCCCCATGATCGGCCATCGCGGCCAGGGGTTTAAGGATCTTTACGCCCAAATCCAGCCGCAGTTGCAGCAGTTGCTGGCCACCAAACAACTGGTTTATCTGAGCACCTCCTCCGCCTGGGGCGTCATGGAGGGCGCCGTGCGCAATCTGGTGCAGAAGCGCGTCCTCAATTGCATGTGCGGCGCCTTCTCCGACAAATGGCTCGATGTCTCCCGGCGTTGCGGCAAGGAGGCCGAGCCGTTGCAAGTGCCGTGGGGGTCCCCCATCCGCCCCGAAGCGGTGGACGCCAAACTGGCCGGCGGCCAGTTCGACGCCCTGACCGTCATCCACAACGAAACGTCCACCGGCGTCATGAGTCCCATCCGGGAAATCGCCGCGCTGAAGAAGAAATATCCGGAGGTCATGTTTATTGTGGACGCGGTCAGCTCGCTCTCGGCCGTGCCGCTGGAATTCGACGCCCTGGGGGTGGATGTGCTGCTGGCCGGCACACAAAAGGCCTTCGCCATGCCGCCCGGCCTGGCCCTCTTCACCTGTTCCCCGGCCGCCCTGGCCCGGGCGGCGGCGGCCAGGGACCGCGGCTACTATTTCGATTTCGTGGAATTCCAAAAGAACGCGGAGCAAAGCATGACGCCCAGCACGCCCAGCATCGGCCATATTTATGCCCTGGCCTCGCAGTTGGCGGTGTTTTTTGCCGAAGGGCTGCCCCAGCGTTTCGCGCGCCACCAAAAACTGGCCGGCCTGACGCGCGCCTGGGCCGCGCGACACGGTTTCACCCTGTTCCCGGAACCGGGTTTTGAATCCCTGACCCTAACTTGCATCAACAACGGGGCCAGGCCCGGGGGCCGGGTGGTGGACGCGCCCAAACTGCAAAAACTGGTCAAAGACCAGGGCTTTTTGATTGACGGCGGATACGGAAAAATCAAAGGCACAACTTTCCGCATTTCCAACATGGGCGACGAAACCGAAGCGAGCATGTCCCAGCTCTACGCCGCCCTGGACAACGCCATGAAGCAGATGTGACCACCTTCAGTTGGGTAAAATCACCGTAAGCAGACCGCAGAGGAGTGCAACGACCGAAAAGACCACCAGCGCATTGATGGAGTAAAACACGACCTGCATCTTGTGGTTGTTCGTTTCCCGGGCAACTCGGCCGTATTCCTTGATATGGCCTGAAAAATTTAGTTGCACTCCTGCCTCCAGCAACGTTTTCCAGCCGCCCAATCGTGTGATGACCGGGATTACTTTGAAAAGATAGAGAATGGCCACGGAACCCCAACCGCAACCGAAGAGGATGAAGGCGTAGCGGAACATCATGTCAGCATTCATATCTGTAAGGAATCTATCATAAATTGGCGTTGCGCCAGGGCGTTAAATCCGGCATATTTGGAACATGAGCATGGCCGAGATAATGCGGGAAGTGGCCGATTGGCCCTCCAAACGCCAGAATGAACTGGCGGCCTGTCTCTTGCATCTTCGCCTCGAGAACGACAGTGCGTGGCGTTCAGAAATGACCCGGCGGATAGACGACAAGAACCAGGCCAACTGGGTTTCCTTGCCAGAATGGAAAAAGGCTTCTGAATAATGTGGTAATTTTGATGGTAGGGCGAGACTCGGGGGGTGCTCACCGCATGGGTAACACTTGGTGACCACCGCATGGGTTACACTTTGAGGAGGGTGCGCCGCTTCGCGGCGGAGCAGAGGCGAGCGTAGCGAGCCGGA
>JBEKIA010000194.1:0-7213 GCA_050011995.1 Verrucomicrobiota bacterium | reverse complement strand
CGGGCCATCCGCACCAAAAGGATTCGAGCGCCTCAATCATCAGGCATGATACAGCCATCGTGCAAAAACCATTTTTGCACCTGCAACCTGCCGCATTGATGGGCGTTATGTAGCGCTCCGTGAAGCGCTCTACAAAAAACTTCGCAATCTCGCCCTTGTCCGGGGGCCGAGTTGTTTCCAGTTTCCTGTACCGACCGACGGTATAATTCTTCGATAGTAGTGTTGTATCAGGCATAAATTTGTCACTTTCGTCTAACAGTTAACCATTCCTGACCGTTCCCGCCAGCGAGTGTGTCGCCGCCAGCACCCAAAGTCAAACAGATAGCCCCACGAAATTAGAACGGATCCCCTGACGCTTCAATCAAATCGCTTTGCAAATCCGTTTCTGTCGCTGGCCCCACATCAATGTTGTCCGCTTCCGCTGGCCGGGTTTCCTCCCAACGCATTTCCGCCGACTCATTAAACGCCAAGTCCGTGAATTTCAATGTCCGTGCCGGTCCGAATGTCCGCTTTAGCAGCCACCACCATATAAAGAAATCCTTGGTTCATTTCCTTTGGTTGCGGCTGGTGGCGCTGGGCTTCCTGCGCTTTCGCGGCTGTTTAATGCTATGCCATCCTGCGCACTTGTCTGCACGTGCGCGGGAGGGAGGGCTTTTTAGCCTTCATATTTCTTCCTGGGTGGAACGGGCGACTCGCCCGTCCCGCCGGGCCACTGGCCCGGCGGAAGGCCGAATGCAACTCTTGGCAAGAGCACTTCGTCATGACTCCAGGTCGTCACTTTCGCTTCCGGTCGGCGAGTCGCCGACCGGCACAGGCGGGTCGCCTGTGCCACCCATCCAAAGCGGCGCCGGGCATGATATATCCGGGTTAGAGCGTGGAAGTTCCGGCCTGCAGGAGTTCGGGCTGGCAATTTTGGCGCAGAAATCGGCAAGAAAGGGGGAGCCGAATCGCGCCGGTTTGCCGACGTTATTTCCCGCATTGCAGATGCAGAATTTGACGACAACAGTTGCGGATTACCCTGACGCGGACGCGGCCCCGGCGCTCCAAGTCCCTGAAGCGGACGCCGGCGCATGTTTCCACTGCGGCACGCCTTTGCGCGGCGCGGTCTTTGTCAGCGGGTGCAAATCCTTCTGTTGCCAGGGCTGTTTGACCGTATTCGAGCTGCTCACGGAAAATGGGCTGGGGGATTTTTACCGGCTCGGCAAGGCGGCCGGCGCGCGGGCCAGGGCCGCGCCGAAAGAGGAGGAGTTCGGCTACCTGGATGACCCGGCGCTCCGGCGGCGGTTGGTGGATTTTGAGGACGAACGGTGGACGCGCGCCACTTTTCGGGTCCCCTCGGCGCATTGCATTGCCTGCGTCTGGCTGTTGGAGAATTTGTTCCGGCTCAAACCGGGCATCGGCTATTCGCGGGTGAATTTTCCGCGCAAGGAAGTTCTCATTGCCTTTGAGCACTCCAGGGTCAAGTTGAGCGAAGTGGTGCGTTTGCTCACCGCGCTGGGGTACGCTCCCGATTTCAATTTGTCCGACCTGGAGGAACGTCCGCGGCCTGCGGTATCGCGGCGGCTCTGGCTGCAACTGGGGGTGGCCGGTTTCGCCTTTGGCAACATCATGCTGTTGAGCATTTCGTCCTATTTGGGGCTGGACGCTTTCAGCGGGCCGGGATTGAAGAAGCTGTTCGGCTGGACCAGCCTGGTGCTGGCCTTGCCGGTATTGGCCTACAGCGCGAGCGACTATTGGCGGGCGGCCTGGCTGGCGTTGCGGCGGCGGATATTGACCATTGAGGCGCCCATCGCGGCGGGGATCGCGGCGCTGGCGGCCTGGAGCGCCGGGCAAGTGCTGACGGGACGCGGCCCCGGCTATTTTGACACGCTGGCGGGACTGCTGTTTTTTCTGCTGTGCGGAAAGTGGTTTCAACAAAAGACCTGGGAGCGGCTGGCCTTCGACCGCGACTATAAGTCGTTCTTCCCGCTGTCCATCCTGCGCAAGAACGGGCGCAAGGAGGAGCGCATCGCGCTGTCGCAGTTGCGGGCGGGAGACCGGCTGGTCATTCGCAACGGGGAATTGATCCCCGCGGACGCGCGCCTGGTTTGCGGCCCGGCGATGATTGATTACAGCTTTGTCACCGGGGAATCGGAGCCGGTGGAGAAAGCCGCCGGCGACCTTATGTACGCGGGCGGAAGACAAATCGGCGGGGCCATTGAAGTGGAGACGGCCAAGGAAGTGTCGCAAAGCTATCTGACCTCGCTCTGGAACCAGGAGATATTTGCCAGGCAAAACAAGCCTTCGCTGGAGACGCTGACCAATCGCTACAGCCGGCGCTTCACCAAACTGGTTCTGGCGGTGGCGGCGGGCGCGGCCCTGTTCTGGTCGTGGACGGATTCCAGCCGCGCCCTGGCCGCATTCGTGTCGGTGCTGATCGTGGCTTGCCCGTGCGCCCTGGCTCTGGCCGCGCCGTTCACCCTCGGCGCCGCGCAGCGCATCCTGGCGCGGCGGAAGGTTTATCTAAAAAATCCCTCCGTCCTGGAAGTCCTGGCGCGGGTGGACACCGTCGTCTTCGACAAGACCGGGACGCTGACTGGTTCGGGCGCGGGTTCCGTCGTTTTTTGGGGGGAGCCGCTGGGAGAGGAAGAACAACGCCGCATCCGCTCCCTGGCGGAACATTCCACTCATCCCCATGCGGTGCGCATTGCCCAGGCCATCCCGGGAGAACCTTTTTCCCAGCCGGTGCGATCGTTCACTGAGACCGCCGGCTGCGGCATCGAAGGCATCGTCGCCGGACGGGAGATATGGTTAGGCTCGGCCGCCTGGCTGGAGTCCCGGAAGGTGACGGTTCCATCCCCGGCGGCTCGAGACGGGAGCCGGGTTCACGTCGCCATCAACGGGAATTACCGGGGTTGCTACACGCTGGCCAACGCGTTGCGGCCGCAGGCGGAGGAAGGCATCCGCCGGCTCTCGGCCCATTACGGCCTGGCCTTGTTGAGCGGGGACCATGAGAAGGAGCGCGGGCGGTTTGAGGGCTTGTTCGGCAACTCCGGCCCGGTGCATTTCAACCAAAGCCCGTTGCACAAGCTCCGGTTCATCGGGCAGTTGCAAGCGCCGGGCAGGACGGTGATGATGGTCGGCGACGGATTGAACGACGCGGGGGCGCTCCGGCAGAGCGATGTGGGAGTGGCTGTGGTGGAGAGCATTGGGGCGTTCTCGCCGGCCAGCGATGTCATTATGTCGGCGGCCATGGTGCCGCGCCTGCATGAGGTGTTGCGATTCGCCAAGTCCTCGGTGCGGGTGGTTCGGCTCAGTTTTGTCATTTCCGCCCTCTACAACGTCGTGGGCATCAGCATCGCGGCGCGCGGCCTGTTGTCTCCGGTCTTCTGCGCCATCCTGATGCCGCTCAGTTCGGTGACGGTCGTCGCCTGCGCCTGCGGCCTGACCGCGCGGCTGGGACGCCGGCTGGACTTGGAGCCGGGCCGCCCGGAAGGGAGGCGGCCATGATCGTCATTTTCCTGTTGATTCCATTGGGCATTGTGACCGCCGCTGTTTTTCTAATGGGGTTTATTTGGGCCGTGCGGTCCGGACAGTACGAAGACACCTGCACGCCTTCCCTGCGCCCGCTGATGGATGACAAGGATCCCAACGAGAAAGCCAACGAATGATGAATGCAGAAGCGACGCGCCAGGAACCCCCGCCGCCACCCGATCGCGCGGCGGCCGTGGAAACATTCCGCTACGACAACCGCATCGTCCGCGCCTTCGCCATCGCCACCGTCGTCTGGGGCGTCATCGGCATGACCGCGGGATTGACGCTGGCGCTGCAGCTCTTTTTCCCGGCGGCGAACCTGGACTGGCCGATGGTTACCTTCGGGCGTCTGCGGCCGGTCCACACCAACGCCATGGTCTTCGCCTTCGTGGGCAACGGCATGTTCATGGGCATCTATTACTCGCTGCAACGGCTGTGCAAGGCGCGGATGTTCAGCGACAAGTTAAGCTGGTTCCACTTCTGGGGTTGGAACGCGATCATTGTCGCCGCCGCCATTACGCTGCCGCTGGGATTTACCACCAGCAAGGAATACGCGGAGCTGGAATGGCCCGTCAAGATAGCCATTGGGGTGGTTTGGCTGGCCTTCACGGCCAATCTGCTGGGCACCATCGTCCAGCGCCGCGAAAAGCACCTTTACGTTTCGATCTGGTTCTACATCGCCACGGCGCTGACGGTGGCGATTCTGCACATCGTCAACGGCCTGGAAGTGCCGGCCGGCCTGTGGAAAGGGTACTCGATTTACGCGGGGGTTCAGGATGCGCTGGTGCAATGGTGGTATGGCCACAACGCGGTCGCTTTCTTCCTCACCACCCCCTACCTGGGGCTGATGTATTACTTCCTGCCCAAGGCGGCCAACCGGCCGGTCTTTTCCTACCGGCTGTCCATTATCCACTTTTGGGCGCTGATCTTCATCTACATCTGGGCGGGGCCGCACCATCTGCTTTACACGGCCTTGCCGGACTGGGCGCAATCCCTGGGCATGGTCTTCTCCATCATGCTGGTGGCGCCGTCGTGGGGCGGGATGCTCAACGGGCTGCTCACCTTGCGCGGGGCCTGGGACAAGGTGCAGCAGGATCCGGTCCTCAAATTCATGGTGGGGGCCGTGACGGCCTACGGGATGGCCACGCTGGAAGGCCCGGCCCTGGCCGTCAAAACCGTCAATTCGCTTTCGCACTACACGGACTGGACCATCGCCCATGTGCATACCGCCGCGCTGGGCTGGAACGGATTGTTGACATTCAGCGTCCTCTATTGGCTTTTCCCGCGCCTCTACCGCGTCAAGCTCTGGTCGGTGAAACTGGCCAACATCCATTTCTGGATCGCGCTGCTGGCCATGGCCTTCTACGTCGTGCCGATGTACATCGCCGGCATCACCGAGGGCAAGATGTGGTCCAAATTCACCGCGGACGGTTTTCTGCAATATCCGAATTTTCTGCAAATCGTGCAACAAGTCATTCCGTTCTACCAGCTTCGCGCCGTCGGCGGTTCGCTCTATATTCTCGGCGTCTGGCTCATGGCCTATAATTTGTGGCGGACGGCGCGGGCCGGGCAGTTCGCGCCGGAGGAGGAGGTTCAGGCGGCCTCGTTTCGCGCGCAACCCGCCGCGCGGCTTGAGCCGGCCTTCAGCCATCGCTGGCTGGAATCCAAGCCCATGCTCTTGACCGGCCTGGCGCTGATCGCGGTTCTCATCGGCGGCATGATCGAAATCATCCCGATGATTGTCATCAAGGAGAACGTCCCCACCATTTCCAGCGTCCAGCCGTACACCGCCTTGGAACTGCTGGGCCGGGACATCTACATCCGGGAAGGGTGCATGGGCTGCCATTCGCAAATGATCCGTCCGTTCCGCCATGAAACCGAGCGTTACGGCGAGTACTCCAAAGCGGGCGAATTTGTCTATGACCATCCTTTTCTATGGGGGTCCAAACGCATCGGCCCGGATTTGCAGCGCATCGGGGGCAAGTATCCGGACGCCTGGCATTACAATCACCTGGACGATCCCCGCAGCACCTCGCCCGGCTCGATCATGCCGCGCTTCCCGTGGCTGGGCGCGCAACCACTGGACACGGCCCCCCTGCCCGCGCGCATCGGCGCCTTGCGCCGGGTCGGCGTTCCCTATCCGCCGGGATATGAAGGCAAGGCCCCCGCCGAGCTGAATCAGCAGGCCGCAAAAATCGCCGCCAACCTGGCCGCCGGCTCGGTCAAGGCGCAACCCGACCGCGAGATCATCGCCGTCATCGCTTATTTGCAGCGGCTCGGCACGGACATCAAATCCGCGCCCGCGCCCGCGGCCGGCGCGGGCAACTAATCCAAACCCATGAGCCAATTGATTGACAAACTCGGCGGTCTGGAAGCCTTCGGCATTTTTTCCCTCTGCCTTTTCGCGGCGGTTTTCACCGCCTCCATGATCCTGGCGTTCTGCCTGAAAAAGCCGTTTCTGAAAAACATGGGCGCGCTTCCGCTGGAAGACGAACCCGCCAAAGCCGAATCCAAGAACTCCCCTCCGTTATGAGCGACCCATACGACCCGTTCCAGGACCCCCTCCTGCTGGAGCACGAAGCGGACGGCATCCGCGAACTGAACAACAACCTGCCGCGCTGGTGGGTCTGGCTTTTTAACCTGAGCATCCTGTTCGCGGCGGGCTATTTTGGCTATTACCATGTCTTTCATCTGGGAGATTTGCAGGCGGCCCAATACGTCAAGGAAAGCCGGCAGGGCGATGCCGACAAAGCCGCCGCCCTCAAGAAATTTGAAGACGCGCTGCCGACGCTCACCCCTTCCCGGGAAACCGCCATTCTCGGCCAGGGCCATGCCATTTTCCTGCGCAACTGCGCCCCCTGCCACCGCGAGGACGGCGGGGGCCGGGTCGGCCCCAACCTGTGCGACGACTACTGGATCCACGGATCCAATTTTGTGGACAACCTGCGGGTCATCGTCAACGGCGTGCCCGCCAAAGGCATGGTGACCTGGCGCGGCATTCTCAAGCCGGCGGAAATCCACGCCGTGGCCAGCTACATCTACACCCTGCGCGGCACCCATCCGCCCAATCCCAAACCGCCGGAAAACCAGGCCCAGCCCGCCGCGCCCAATCCCTACGAGTAGAGCCTCATGAGCGCCATCCCGCCCGCCCCCCTCCCGCTGCCGGACCAGCCGCCCGCCGTCCGGCCGGACGGGAAGGATTTTCGCGATCATCTGGCCACGGCGGATGAGCGGGGGCGGCGCCGATGGATTTATCCCCGCCAGCCGCGGGGCCGGTTCTATCAATGGCGCATTCGCCTGAGCTGGCTGCTGCTGGGCCTTCTGTTGGCCGGCCCGTTCCTGCGGATTCACGGCAACCCCCTGCTCCTGCTCAACGTCGCCGCCGGCCGTTTCTCCATTCTGGGCCGGATTTTTTGGCCGCAGGACATGGCGCTGCTGGCCATCGCGTTGCTGCTCTTTCTCACCGGCATCATGATCTTCACCGCCGCTTATGGCCGGCTTTGGTGCGGCTGGGTGTGCCCTCAAACCCTGTTCATGGAAATGGTTTTCCGCCGCATCGAATACAAAATCGAAGGCGTCGCGCGCGCCCAGCGCGCCCTGGCTGCCGCGCCGTGGAACGCGCGCAAAATCGGCCTCAAGCTGGCCAAGCACGCTCTCTTCTTCGGCCTGTCTTTTGTCATCAGCAATCTGCTCCTCAGCT
>JBEKIA010000193.1:0-7473 GCA_050011995.1 Verrucomicrobiota bacterium | reverse complement strand
AGCAGAGGATTTTGAGTCTAATTACCGGAAAGAGATCGTAGCCATGAAGCCGAAATAGAAAATGAACGAAAGCCCTTGGAAAATCAGGGGCTTACGCGGTTTTCAAAATGGGAAAGTGCGTCTTGGCCAAAGCGTTGCGTCATGACTACAGAGCGTCACTTTCGCTTCCGGTCGGCGAGTCGCCGACCGGCACAGGCGGGTCGCCTGTTCCACCCATCCAAAGGGCTGCCAGGTATGAAATATATAGGCTAAAGCCCCTGCCAAAACTGTAGCGTTTCGCCTGCGGCAAAAGTTTTGATCTTCCCTGCTACCAGCGCGCGCGCAGCCCGCTCAACGGGCCAGCTTGCGTCAGAATCGCCCCGTTTCGTTCTGGACTTGCGGCTGACCATCACTGATATGCTGGCGCGCCAAATGAAATTGCCCAATGCAGACAAGCTCATGGTTGAGCGTGAGAAGTTCCTGGCGTATCCTTTGGAGGACTGATAAAGATCAAAGAACATGATTGCGTGGGGTTGACGGCGGATCTGCCCGGCGAAGAGCTTCAGGCGGGAGATGTCGGCACGGTGATCCACATCCACAAGGGCGGGGCGGCTTATGAAGTGGAATTTACCACACTCGACAGACGCACCTTGACGGTGGCCACCGTAGATAGCAACAGGCTCCGGCCAGTCTCCCACCGTGATGTCGCCCATGTGCGCGAGTTGCAGGCAGCTTGAACAGGTTTTCAATGGAATTTCCCCGCGGATCGTCCTCGTGTCGCCTTTACTTCGTCTGCCTGACCCACCTGGCGTGACGGCGGAAGGCTCGGTGGAAGCGGAATGCCAACACGCGAACGCTTCCTCCTTCGCAAAGCCTACGGCGGGACAAGCCGCCCCGACAAGTGCCTGGTCGTGAAGTCGCTGGATTCCAGCTTGCGCCCTGTTTGCCCTTCGCAACATTGGGGCCGAGGCCGCCACCGCCAGGGCGAATCCTCATTCGTAATCCCCGGTGCAAGCTTGCTTTTGTTCGCTGGCGGTGACACAGTTCTCAAGTTGAGCGGCCAGTCGAGGCATGACTTGCTCGCTGGGCGCTTCCTGTCATGAGTGATGACATCATAGATGTTCAAGCCGTCGAGGAGCAGATCGTTGCATGCCCGAAATGCGGTCAGCGGAATCGGGTTCTCAAGCACGACCGCCCGGTTGCGTTTCGCTGTGGCGCTTGCCGAACCGAACTTACCAATCCATTCGCAGTTGGACCGTGGCACTCGCCAGCGATTCTCACCGCCGTACGGAACCTTCGAATATGGCGGCATCGCGTGGCCTTGACCTTGCTTGCCGGTTTGGCACTGCTCATCCTCGGATTCATTTTCTTTTGTTCCCGCAAACCTCCGCACCAACTCACTCAAACGCTCGCACATGCCCACGATCAGGCGACTCAACCGCTTACGCCACCCACCAAACAGCCTCTTCAGCCAAGTACAAGCGCGGAACTTGCTTTCAAACCAGACGTACCTGATGTTAGCAACCAGCAGATCGAACCTATTCTTCGACCGCCGCGATCACTCCCCAACGGAACTCTATTGAGCGACCTTTCGGATGTCGGCGATGGGACCCTGACGATTGAGAACGGCACGGCATATGATGGAGACGTCAAATTGATTGATTATGCGGGCGCGGTTGTTGTGGAGTTTTTCGTCCGTGCCTGACGGTCCTCGACTATCCGAGGTCTGCCTGACGGCAGTTTTCGTGTCGTTTTCGCCTCCGGCACAGATTGGAATCCCGATACTGGAACCTTCATGCGCGACGACTCCTACCGGGAGTTCGATGATGCTTTGAACTTCAATACAAGTGAACGCATAGAGGGCGACTATCTGCACACAACATCATCTATTGTGACCTTAACACTCCACCGCGTACCGAACGGAAATGTAACAACCAAAGACATCCGAAAGGACCAATTCTTGAGATACAAGTCAAAGCGAAAAACATCGCCAGACTAACAAAAGTCCTGTGCCGCGTCGTACCGCAACGATGGCACCAGTCACCGCATCAGTTTAGCACGCTCCCAATGAATTGGTAGAAGGCTTCCAATCACGTACGACAACAGATGGTTGCATGCCCGATGCTGCTAACAGGCGCTCAAATCTAACAACGTGGTCAGCGCCCAAAATAAATAGGGTCGGAAATCTATCGATCACTCGGAGTTGGGCGATCCAGTATGGCTCCTTATCGTTCGGCCGCACGATGCGCTCCATTTTACGAGTCGCATCATCTGGGTCACAATAGCGGTGCGGCAAGCCCATCTCGAGTGCCAGACTGCATGCCACGGAATCGCCACACGGCCAATGGCGTTTCCATTTTCCCAATGTTTCCAAACAAAGCTCCTCACCGACACCCCGAACATCATACCTTTGGATTGCATTCCGAAGCGCCTCGCGAAACTCTGTGAACTCGATATCCTTGGTGTCGCCAAATGGTATCGGTCCAAACTGATACTTATGGCAGGTCCCTATCAAGTAAACTGTGCGCATAAAGCCGCCTCACTCCCCGAACCACGGTTTGATCCACTCATCATTTCAAAATACTATCCGCGGCTGGCTTTCCCGTCGAGAGCATTTCATCGCCATAGCGGGCGTCAAGCCCGAAATTGCGAATTACAATTGCGGCACCCTCAAAAAGGCCGATCAATTTCGGCAGCCGTTCCCTCCTTCGCTCTGTGAGCTACGGCGGGCAGGCAATCCAAAGCTCGACGTTGCAAAACAGCTTGGCCGTGAAATCTTCCGACCACAGTTGGCCTTCCAAGGCAAAAGCTGAAATCTGAAATCGGGAAATTGGGAAATCTGACCTCTGACCTCCGACCTTATCTCTCGGTTTTTTCAGCCTTTTCCGATCCGTGCCACTAAAGGGAAAAATCACGCAATTCCAAGAAGATTTTTGCCGCAAAGGAACCCAGCGCGACCAGCCGCAACCAAAGGAATGCAACCACGGATTTCACGGATTTCACGGATAAAAACTCTGCGCTCTGCCTTCTGCATTGCCATCATCTCCCGATGGAATCGGGATGCCATCCGTGGTAAAAATCTTCGCGAAACGGAGCGACTCTGACGGATTGCAGTGCAAAGAACACATAGACAAGAACTTATGTTGTTTCTTCTTTGCGATCTTTGTGTTCTCTTGCGGCTAGTTCAATTTGGTTGCGGCTTTGCCGCGCTGGGCCATCCGTGGTTCAATTCCCTTTGTTGCGGTTGGGCGCGCTGGTCCCACTTCCTGATCTTCCCCTTTCCCAAGCGGCAGGTGTTGCCGGCCAATGACAAAACGGCGGCGGGACGCCGCTGCCACGCTTTCCCCGTTTCCCACGGGGCAGGCGTTTCCGGCCAATGACACCCCAATACCGGCCCGGATTTTGTTCCCACACCGGCATTCCCACCTTTTTCGTTTCTTGGACCTCGACCGTTGCAATGGCGAATATTGCTGTTAGAATGGCAGCGGAAAGGCGAATCTTATGAGCGTGACCCTTGATTTTGACGAGCAAGCCCTTGCCACCCTGCCCTTCGGGCCGGGCGAACGCGAACGGCACATGCAAATCGAGCTGGCCTGCCGCTTCTATGCCTCCGGCTGGCTGACGCTCGGCCAGGGCGCTCGCATGGCCAATTTGGATCAGTTTGCCTTTGGCGTCGCGCTCGCGGAGCGCGGGATTCCCCGGCAATACGGACTCACCGAGGCGCAGGAAGACCTCGCTCATGGTCGTCGTCAGTAACACCTCGCCCATTTCAAACCTCGCCATTGTCGGCAGGCTTGAATTCCTCCGGCAGCGATACGCCGTGGTGCGCATTCCTCCTGCGGTGGCGGATGAACTCGCCGCTTTGACCCACCCTGCTGGATCCCTTCGCATCAAGGCCGCACTCACCGACCGCTGGCTGGTGGTGGAACCGCCGGGCAAAACGGTTCCGCCGCAACTGCCGTTTCCCCTCGACCCGGGTGAAACGGCGGCCATCGCGCTCGCCTGCCAACTCAAGGCCGGTGTCCTGCTGATGGATGAAAAACGCGGACGCGAGGCGGCCCGGCGCTGCGGGCTGGTTGTGGCTGGCGTGCTTGGCGAACTGATCCACGCCAAGCTCGCCGGCTGGATTCCAAACGTGCGGGACGAAATCCAGCGGCTTCGCTTGGAGGCCGGTTTTTTTGTGGATGTGCCTGTGGAAAAATTCATCTTGTCACAGGTGGGCGAGTGAACGTCGCGCCGGAATATGCGCTTTAGACAAGCTCAAAGGAATCGGCGGGCGGCGCTGGGCATCACTGCGCCGCCTCTCGCTTTGGCCAGCTTGCCTGCCGTAAGCTCGGTCCCCGGCAGTGTTTGCGACCGCGTTTGGCGCGGACTTGGAACAATGCGCTCGGGGCAAAAGGAGTTCTTGCTTCCGTTTGGAGAGGGAATGGCTACTCTAGGCGCCCGGCATGACCGATGACCAGACTCAACCCCGACCTCACGCCGCCGCGCCGGCCTTGCCGGAATGGCCAAACTGGCTTTGCCTGAGCGCGCTGGCGGCGCTGACCCTGGCCATCTTTTCGGAGGTGCTCTTTGTCCGGCCCCGCGAGGTGCTGTCGGACCCGCGGATGGACTTGAGCTATTTCTTTGTTCACTGGCGCTATTTTGGATTTCATGAATTGAAGGCGGGGAATCTGGCGCTGTGGAATCCGCACTGTGCCAGCGGCGGTCCGTTTTTTGGAAACTTCCAGTCGGCGCTGCTCTACCCGCTGAATTTTCTGTATTTGCTGGCCCCGCTGGAGGCGGCCATCAACTGGACCATCGCGCTGCATGTATTCCTGGGCGGCGTGTTCACGTTTTATTGGATGCGGAACCGCGGCCTGCATAGCCTGGCCTGCCTGCTGGCGGCGGTGATGTTCATGTTTTGCGGCCCGCATTTTCTCCAGGTTCATGCGGGCCATTTGCCCAATCTTTGCACTCTGATCTGGGCGCCGCTGTTGTTTCTGGCCCTGGATCAAGTGGCGGACCGGCCTTCCCTGGGGCCGTGTCTGCTCGGAATGTTTGCGGTGGCCATGTCGGTCTTGGCCGGGCATCCCCAGTTCGTATTTTACCAGGGGGTGGCGGCGGGGGTGTATTCCGTTTTGCTAGTCGTCCGCGCCCGGCGGCGCGGGAAAGTAATCCTGGGATTGGGGGCCATCGCGCTGGGCGGGATGGCCTTGAGCGCGGTCCAGCTTTTCACGGGCTTGCAGGAAGGAGGCGAGACGATGCGCAGTGTCGGGATGTCGTATGATTTTGCGGGATCTTATTCCTTTCCACCCGAGAACTTTCTGACGCTGGTGGCGCCCTGGTTTTTTGGCGATATGAAAAGCGTGCCCTACTGGGGCCGGTGGTATCTGACGGAGACATCGCTTTTTGTCAGCGTCATGGGTCTGGTGATGGCGGTGTATGGCATGGCCTATGGCAGGCCCGCCACGCGGCGGTTTTCGATCACCATGCTGGTCCTGGCGCTGGTGCTGGCGATGGGCCGCTATACGCCCTTCTTTTATTGGCTTTTCAATTATGTGCCGGGCTTCAACGCCTTCCGGGGCATGGATAAATTCCTCTGGCTGGCGGCTCTCTTTCTGGCGGCGCTGGCGGGGATTGGGCTGGATGAGATGCTGCGGGGACAGGCCGTGCCCCGGCGGCTGGCGGCGGGAGTGGCCGGCCTGGGAGTGATGCTGTGCCTGCTGGCCTTGTTGCCCGGCCAGTTGGATTGGTGGTCCCGCGTGGTGCGGAGCATCCCGGCGACCGGGGCGAGCACGTTGCTGTTCTCGGGTTTCGACGACCCTCGCTTCGTTGCGCTCAGCAGCAGCCATGCGATCCACAGCCTGCTCCGGGGCGCCCTGGCCCTATTCGTGGCCGCCTCCCTTTTGGAACTGGCCCGGTCGCGCCGCAACCCGGCCTGTCTGGGAGTTCTGCTGCTGGCCGGAATCGAACTGGCCGCTTTTGCCGGGACTTCGCTGATGACTTTTCAGATCAGCGCGCCCTATTCGCCTGTCGCCAGAAACCTCCTGGCGCAACATCCCGGCGATTATCGCATCCTGGAGTTCAATCCGAATGTTTCCATGACGATTGGGGCCTTGAATGTGGAAGGCGATGATCCTTCGGGACTGTTGCGCTACCGGCGGTTCCTGGATTTTACCGAAGGCTTCGATTTCGACACCGCGCCGTACGGCATGCCACCGCGGGATCTGGACACCAACGCCTTGAGGATGCTGCGCTGCCGATTCCTGATTTCGTTCGACGAAAAATACCAATTGGAGATGTCCGGCGCCTTGCCGCATTTGCTGCTGGCGGACCGGTTCCGGGTGATGACCAATTACCACGAGATTTTTTCCACCCTCACCAACGCCAGTTTTAAGATGGAGGAGGAAGTGATTCTGGAAAGCCAGCCCTCGCCGCGGCCGCAGCCCGCCCGGGAAAAGGGCGCGGTGAAGCTGCTGGAATCTTCCACCGACTGGCTCAAGATCGAAGCGGACACGGGCGCGCCCGCGCTCTTGCTGATCACCGACTCCTACGCCCGCGGCTGGCGCGCCCTGGCGCTGCCGGGCAGCGCGCAGGCCCGCTACGAAGTGATGCCGGCCAACTATTGTTTGCGGGCCATTCCACTGGCGGCGGGCCATCATCTGTTGCGAGTCGAGTATTCGCCGATGGGCTTTCGCGTCGGCAAGGCGGTTTCCGTCGCCGCTTTGGCGGTGTTCCTCGCCCTGTCCGCGCTGGCGGGTGCAGGACAGAATTCTTCACGTCCTTGGTAGGGCGGCGCTGCTGCGCCGCCCAAGATTTTAGGGCAGAGCGGCAGCTCTGCCCTACCGGGAAGGCAAAGAATTTTGTCCTGCGCCCCGCGCTGGCCCTCAAGAAACATTCTTCTGGTTTCCCGGCCGATGTTGTGGTATTGTCAGAACACGACTGCTGAAAGCGTGTTGAGTGAATTGAGCACACGCCGAGGCTGCCATACATGAAAACCAACCCATTTGCCGGACTGTCCCGCATTCTGCTTATTTTCCTCATGGGCGCGCTGGCGTTTCCCCGGCAGGGCCGCGCCCAGGTTGACCTCGGCCATCCGCCGACGGCGCCCAAGGAGGTTTCCGGCCTGCCGGGCAAGGTGCGAAAGCAGGATGTCACCGCGGGCTTCAGCGTCAACAACTCTTCCCGCGAAGAAATGCGCCAATTCTACAACGCCGTGTACACCGCGTCGGACGGCGTGCTCATCAATTCCACGTCGGTGGTGAGCAACTGCGCGCCCGGCGCCAATTCGGCTGCCTACCAGGACGCCGTGGCGCGGCGGATCAATTGGTTTCGCGCGGCCGCGGGAATGTTTGCATCCATTACCCTGGACAGTGGAAACAACACCAACGACCAGGCCGCCGCCTTGATCATGTCGGCCAACACAAACCTGAGCCATTTCCCGCCGCCTTCCTGGTCGTGCTACACCAGCGCAGGGGCCAACGCGGCCTCGAACTCGAATATCACCATTGG
>JBEKIA010000192.1:0-7495 GCA_050011995.1 Verrucomicrobiota bacterium | reverse complement strand
GAAGGGCCGCGTCGCCGCCCTGGAGATTCTGGTCTTCAACACCGCCGTGGCCAACATGGTGCGCGAAGGCAAGACCCACCAGATTCCCGGCATGATCCAGGTCGGCAAAAAATACGGCAACATGCCCCTGGACGATTCCATCATGGACCATCTCAAAATGAAGCGCATTTCCCCCGAGGAAGCTTACGAAAAATCGATCGACCGGAAAAAATTCCGCCCCTTCCTCGCCAATCCGCCGGACGAGGACGAAATGTAACGGGGAAAGGCCCGCATAGCATTTGCCTTTTTCACCTCATGGCCTTTAAATCAGACCCGTATGCGCCACAGTGAACTGGATTACATATTGGCGATGATGCTCGGACTGGACCGGCAGACCGAAACGGTCATCCGCCGCCGCCGGGATGTCTCGGACCTCAACTTCACCGTGGGCAAGCCGTTGCAAATCGAGCAGGCCGGCGAACTGACCCCGGTCAGCTTTTATCCTCCCATCGAGAAATTGACGCCCTATCAGACCGAAATGATCGCGCTGAATTTGATCAATGGCAACCCGCGCCTGACCGAGGATTTGATCCGTCAAGGCTCTTGCGATTCCGCCTACAGCCTGGGCAACGAGGCCCGTTTCCGCGTCAACATTTTCTCCCAGCGCGGCCAATTCGCCATTGTCCTGCGCAAGCTCAACACCAGCATCCCCACCCTGGCCCAGCTCAAGCTGCCGCCCACTTTTGCCGAGGTGGCCAAGGAAAAAACCGGCCTGGTCCTCGTCACCGGCGCGACCGGCTCCGGCAAAACCACCACCCTGGCCGCGCTCCTCAACGAGATCAACGAAACCAAATCCATCCATGTCATCACCCTGGAAGACCCGGTGGAATTTGTTCATCCCCAGAAAAAATCCACCTTCAACCAGCGCGAAATGGGCAGCGATTTCAGCACCTTTGCCACCGGCCTGCGCGCCGCCCTCCGCCAGGCCCCCAAGGTCGTCCTGGTCGGCGAAATGCGCGACCGGGAAACGGTGGAAATCGGCCTCAGCGCCGCCGAAACGGGCCACCTGGTCATGAGCACGCTCCACACCATCGACGCCGGCCAGACCATCAACCGCATTCTCGGCATGTTCGAAACCGAGGAGCAGGAGCAGGTCCGCACCCGCCTCTCCGACACCTTGCGCTGGATCATCAGCCAGCGGCTCGCTCCCAAAGTCGGCGGCGGCCGCTACGCCCTGCTCGAAATCATGGGCGCCAACCTCCGCACCAAGGACACCATCATCCACGGCGAAAGCGAGGGCAAAAGCTTCTACGAAATCATCGAAGCCAGCCACACCTTCGGCTGGCGCAATTTCGACCAGGCCTGCCTGGAAGCCTACGAACAAAATCTCATCACCGAGGAAAGCGCCCTGCTTTACTGCACCAAACGCGGCGTCGTCTCCCGCAACATTGACAAGGTCAAGAAAGCCCGCGGCGAAGCCCCCGTCATCTCCGACCTGCAAATGCGCCGCGACAATCCCGCCGGGCAAAAAGCCGCCGCCACGCCTCCGCCGGTTTCCTTCAAATTAAAGACCTGACATGAGCGAGGAATTTGATTTCATCGGTCCCAGCGACCTGCCCGCCCTGGTGGCCGTCACCCACCCGGAGACCCTGGCGGCCGTCAAAGCCACCCTGGTGGAAATGGGTTACAAGGTGCATGTGGTCGAAACGCACATCCAATTCGAGACCCGTTACAACCAGATCAACTACCAGGTCGTCGTGATCGAGGACATTTTCGCCGGCAACCCGCTGCAGGACAACCCCAGCCTCCAGTACGTGCAATACCTGCCCATGGCCCAGCGCCGGTACACCACCGTCTTTCTGGTGGGCGGCTCCTTTGAAACCCTCAACACCCTCCAGGCCTTCTCCCAAAGCGTCCATTGCGTTGTCAACTATACGGAAGTCCCGATGATCGGCCAATTGATCCAAAAAACCATTGCCGAGAACAATCTGTTCCTCAACACCTTCCGCGAAGTCCAGCACCGCGTTTACCAAAAAAGCGCCTGAAAGAATTCGCGCAGAAGATTCAAATCTAACAGGTCCATGAACCGCCTCTTTTTCGGCGACAATCTCAACTGGCTGCGCGACACGAAGATTTTTCCCGACGCCAGCGTTGATCTCGTTTACCTCGATCCACCATTCAACTCCAACGCCGATTACAACGTCCTGTTCCGCGAGGCTTCCGGCGAGGCGAGCCAGGCGCAATTCCACGCCTTCACCGACACCTGGACTTGGGCCGATGCGGCGGAAACCTATAACCAATTCATTGACGCCTGCCCAAAAGTTGCGGTCGTGGACATGCTGCAATCCCTCTACGGCTTTCTCCGCAGCTCCCCCATGATGGCTTACCTGGCGATGATGGCTCCGCGTCTTGTGGAACTGCACCGGCTCCTCAAGCCGGCCGGCAGCCTTTACCTGCATTGCGATCCGACCGCCAGCCATTACCTGCGGCTGATGCTCGATGGAATCTTCGGGGCCGCGGAATTCCGCAATGAAATCGTCTGGCAAAGGACCAGCAGCCACAATGACAGCAAGAAGTGGGGCGCCGTTAATGACACGATTTTCTTTTACTCAAAAACAGATAACTACACTTGGAATCCGACTTTCACCGCCCACGGCTCCAAATATCTGGCTGATTTTTACACCCATCAGGACGAACGCGGCTCCTACCGGTTGGATCACATCATCCGCTCCGCGAGCATGGGAGCTAGGCCGAATTTGGCCTACAGGTATAAAGGTTATACGCCGCAATGGGGTTGGCGGATGGTCAAGGAGAAACTTCAGGTCCTGGATGCCGACGGGCGAATCGAATGGAGCAAATCCGGAAGGCCGTACCTGAAGCGTTACTTGCACGAACAAAAGGGCACTCCCATTAAAACGAACATCACGGACATACCGCCTATTGGCGCCGTTGCCGCCGAGCGCCTCGGCTACCCGACTCAAAAGCCGCAAGCCCTCCTGGAGCGCATTATTGAAGCCAGCAGCAATCCCGGCGACGTGGTCCTGGATCCGTTCTGCGGCTGCGGCACCACCATTCATGCGGCGCAAAAATTAGGCCGCCGGTGGATTGGCATTGATGTCACATATCTGGCCATCAATCTCATCAAACGCCGTTTGCGCGATGCGTTTGGCGAGGGACTGCAATTCGAGGAGCGCGGACAACCCACGGATTTCCCAAGCGCCAAAAGGCTGGCGGAACTGGACAAGTTCCAATTCCAGCATTGGGCGTTATCGCTGGTGGACGCCCGTCCGCTCAACGAAGGCGGCGGCAAGGGCGCGGATCGTGGCGTGGACGGATTGCTTTATTTTTACGAGTCGAAGGAGGAGCGGCGAAAAATCATCGTCCAGGTGAAAGGCGGGGGTGTGAATCGTGGCGACGTGGCGAAATTGCTTGGCGATGTGAACAACCAGAAGGCGGCGGGAGGCATTCTCCTGACGCTGAAAAAGCCATCCACCCAAATGCGCAACGAGGCGGCGGATGCCGGCCGTTACCAATCGAAAATCTGGCACCAGAATGATTATCCGAGAATCCAGATTCTCACCATCGAAGGCTTGCTCGACGGCACGGAGCGGCTTGACGCTCCTCCTCAATTGAACCCTTTCTCGAAGGCACAACGGGAAGGCAAGCCAGAGAAACAATCAGATTTAATATAATCGCAGAGGTTGCAGCTGCCGGGGAAACCAGACTTTTTCAGAACCCGGTTTTGGAAAATCCCGGCGGGGGTGTGAGACAAAATTCTTCGAGCCTTTTGCCTCTGCTCGGAAGCGAGTGAGGATGGTGTATAGGTTCCTCGACAACACTGCGGGGGCAGTGGGAAAGCGGCGCTGGCGCGCCTGCACTCCAAGACCTGTCGGCACCTCGAACGCGCCGTGTGAACGCGAAGCGTCGTGGAGTGCGGAACGCCGTTCCGCTTTGGCCGTCAAAACGGCGTTTTCGACCAATTTGAAGAATTTTGTCTCACACCCTCCCGGCGAGTTTGACCGGTTGACGAAGTTGACAAAGTCCGGCCAGGATGGCAAGATATTACAGCATGGCAACTACAGCTACAGTGGAGCGCCCGATGGAGAAACTCCAGGGCGCCGAAGTGCGAATCGTGAGGAATATCCGCTCCGCTTTGCGCCAGGAGGCTGTGGAGGCAGATCCCGTGACCGCGGCTCCTCTGAATCTCATCAGACTGACCGAAATTGCATTTTGTCGGGAATTCCCCGTGGCCAGGGCTGATAATCGCCTGGCCAACGCCATGGCCCGGGGAATCACCGCGCGCCGAAAACTCATGGAAGCGGAAGGGGGCAGCCTGTCCGCGGAAGAGGCGGCCCGGCAACTTGGCATCTCCAAGACCGCCATTTTGAAGCGGTATCACAAGGGCCGGATCATTGCCTGGCGCGAAGAACGGCAGAACGCGGCGCGATTTCCGGTGTGGCAATTCAAGGACCACAAAGTTTTGCAGGGCTTGGAGGAGGTTCTCCAAACTCTTAACGCGGGCAGCCGGTTGGATGATTTCGGCCGGATGCTCTTTTTTCTTTCGAACCGGGGCTTTCTTGGGAAGAAAAGACCCGTGGACTGCTTGCGGGCGGGAGAGGTGAACAAGGTTTTGCAAGCGGCTGAGGGATATGGCGGGTAATCCATCGGCCCGCCCCATCCGATTGCCTCCGGCGGACTTGGGAACGCAAAAGCTTCCCCGCACCCGGCAGATCGCGCGAGCTTGGTTTCGGGTGCATCCTCGTTCGTCCCGCGCGATTCTCTTCACCCTGAAACAGGCGCATCGTTACTCGCATCCCAATTGCCCGTTCCCGATTCTATACGTTGCCATGGATCCGCAAACCTGTCTCTGGGAAGTCTTCGGTGACGCCGTTTTCGATAACGGACGCGCACTGCCGAAGACTCAGTGGGATGACCTGGCGATCTCGTGGGTCCATGTGCCGGATCTCCATCTTTGTGATCTGTCTAAAACGACCACGCGCGGCGCCTTGGCCGTTGACCTGGCAGCACTGATGAACGATGACCTGGATGTCCCCCAAGAATGGAGCCTGGCGATTCAAATGCACCCTGCGCAAGTGCCGGCCGTCAAATTCAAGAGCAGGTTCACCGGCAACGCGTGTCTGGCGATTTTTGACCGCGGAGAAATTCGCCGGCAGCTCCGGGAAACCTCCCTGGGCTTATTAAGCCAGTTTGACCCGGCATTGACCTGGCTCACCAAACACCAAGTAACGTTGGTATAAATCCGAACTTGGAACGCCGCCATTCCCGGCCCGCGTCAACGTCCCCCGTCAATTTATCCGCCCTGCGCCCGCCGCCTCCGGGCTTGACAACTGGTTCCGCATGGACTATCCATTTGGATAGTATATGACCCAACTGACGCCAGCCCAGCGGCGGGTGCTGGACTTCCTCCAAACGGAAGCCCAGGCCGGTCGGCCCGCCCCCACCCTCCGCGAGGTGGCCGGCCATTTCGGCTTCCGCAGCCATCGCGCGGCGGCGTGCCACTTGGAGGCGCTTCGGCGCAAGGGCTTCATTGTGTCCGACCCCGGCAAGGCCCGGTCCCTTCGCGCCACTTCCCCGCTGGCCAAACTCCGCCGCCGCATCCTGGACATTCCGCTCTTCGGCTCCATTCCGGCCGGGCCGCCCCAAACCCGCGAGCAGGACGCCGAGGGCTGTGTTTCGGTGGATGTGGAAAGCCTGGGATTCAAGCCGGGGCGGAACAGCTTTGCCTTGCGCGTAAGCGGCGATTCGATGATTGGCAAACATATATGCCACGGCGACATCGTCGTTCTGGAACACGGCCCGGAGCCGCGCCACGGCGACGTGGTAGCCGCTTTGGTTGATGGCGAAAGCACGCTGAAGACGTTTCTAAAAAGGAACGGCAAACCGTATCTCAAGGCCGAGAACGCCAAATATCCCGATCTCATTCCGGCGCAGGAATTGATGATTCAGGGCGTGTTTCGGGCGCTGATTCGAAAAGCCGGGGAGTAAATCAACATCACCCCGCCATGCCCCGCACCATTGTGCATCTGGACGCGGACGCTTTTTTCGCGTCGGTCGAGCAGGCCGCCGACTCCCGGTTGCGGGGCAAACCCATCGCCGTCGGCGGGGAAAGCCGCGGCATCATTGCGTCGGCCTCCTACGAAGCCCGCCAGTTCGGCATCTGCGCGCCGATGCCCACGGCCCGGGCGCGCAAGCTCTGCCCCAAACTCATCGTGCTGCCCGGCGATTTCGAGCGTTACGAGCAATTCTCCCGCTGGATGTTCGGCTACTGCTACGATTTCACGCCGGACGTGGAACAGACCTCGATTGACGAAGGCTACTTTGATCTTTCGGCCAGCCATCAAAAACCCCCGGTCGAAATTGCGCGGACCGTCCGCCAGGCCATCCGGCAATCGCTGAAAATCTCCGTCAGCGAGGGGATCGCCTCCAACAAACTGGTCAGCCAGATCGCCTCCAAACTGAACAAGCCCGCCGCCTTTATGGCCGTGCCGCCGGGCCGGGAAATCTCGTTCCTCCATCCGTTGCCCAACCACTGGCTGCCGGGCATCGGACCCAAGACCGCCACGCGATTGAACCTGGCCGGGTTGGCGGAAATCCGGCACATCGCGGGCACGCCGCTGGAACTGCTGGAGCTTCTGCTGGGCGGCCAGGCCCGCATCATCCGGCAGTTTGCCCATGGGATTGATGAACGCCCGCTCGTTCCCGCCCGCGAGCCGCAGCAATCCTTCAGCGAACAGGAAACTTTCCCGGCCGATCTCACCGACGAGGAATATGTGGAGGCCGTCCTGCTTCGCATGGCCGACAACCTCTTCGCCAAGATTCGCGCGGAAAGCCGCGGCATCCGCACCCTCCAGGTCCGCCTCCGCTACAACGACCTGGCGGAGGACCAGGCGAGCCAAAGCCTCCTGGAGCCCACCGATCTGGAAACCGGCGTCTATGGCCGTCTGCGCGCCCTGCTGCGCGCCGCCTGGAAGCGCCGCGTCAGCTTGCGCATGGTTTCCTTGAAACTCTCCAATATATATGACAGCCGCTTTTGCGGCGAACTGCCGCTGCCGGCCTCCGCGCCGCGGCGCGACGCCCAGGCCCGCCTGGCCGCCGCCCTGGATGAACTCCGCCAATCCCGCGGCCGCCCGGTCCTCATGCGCGGCCACGACTTTGTCCTCAAGGACTGGGGCCAAAGGCGCCGGTCTTGGGTGGCAGGGCGCGCACTCCGTGCGCGCCGCGGCGGGCAGAGGACTGCCCGCCCTGCCTTCCCCCTCCCCGTCAGTGACGCATTACCCCTAACCCATGTTCCCCTTCGCGCGCACAGCTATTATTCGTTTCTCGATTCCACGCTCTCGCCCTCCGCGATTGTCGCGCTGGCCCAACGGCACCGTCTCCCCGCCGCCGCCCTCACCGACACCGGCAACTTGCATGGCGCGGTGGAGTTCGTGCAGGCGGCAAAGCAAGCCGGGATCAAACCCATCCTGGGCGCGGAACTCCGCGTGGACGGCCGGCC
>JBEKIA010000191.1:0-7532 GCA_050011995.1 Verrucomicrobiota bacterium | reverse complement strand
AGCACGCCGCTGTTGCTCACCGTCATGGCGCCGGACAAAGTGCCGCCAGTGCAGGTCAGCGTCCCCGCCAGCCCGTTGGTCCCGGTCAGTGTGCCCCCCGTCAGTTGCACGTTGGCATTGGTAATCACGCAGTCCAAGGTCCCGCCGCCTGCCAGCACCACCCCGCCGGTACCGCTGAAACTCGATCCGCTCAGGAAATTGTAACCGGCGTTAAATTCCATCGTCGCGCCGCCCGCCGCGTTAAAGACCCCGGAGCCGCTGCTCGTCCCGCCACCTCCCGCCTTCAGCGTCCCGCTCTCCACCTCCACCGTGCCGGTGTTGTTCAGGGTGACCTGGCCGTCCAGGGTGGTCGCGCCCGCGTGCCCGGACTTGAGGAAAGTCCCAAAGTTGTCAAAGACCGTCCCCGCCCCGCCCAAATTGGCCCCGTTCCATGTGTCGTCGCTTTGCTCATTCCACAAACCGTAATTGTAAATCTGCGGCCCGGAGCCGGCATAGATCGCCGTGTTGGTCCAGTTCACCGTCCCGTTGTTGGTCAGCGTCCAGCCGACCAAGGACACATAGTTGCCGGCGGCATTGAGAGTGAGCACGCTGCCGTTGCTCACCGTCATGGCGCCCGACAAAGTGCCCGCGCTCACCGTCAGAGTCCCCGCCAGCCCGTTGGTCCCGGTGATCCCGCCGCCGTCGAGGTTGAAGACGCCCCGGGAATTGACCTGGATCGCCCCATTGACCGTCAGTGTCTGTGAGCCTGTGAGGAAGGTTTGTGTGTTGGCGCCGTTGGCCGCCCCCACCACAAGGCCGGACACCGTGGCAGGAACATTCAGGACGACACTATAACTATTGCCCACATCGGGCAGCACCGCCGTGTCGCCGGAGCCGGGACCCCCATTGGGGCTCCAGTTCGAGCCGCCGCTCCAATTCCCTCCCTGGATATTGGTCCAAGTGACAGTTCCCGCCTGGCCGGGCAAGACCGCCAAAAGGAAGAGGGCCAAAAATACATGCGCGACAAGATATATGATCCGATTCATAAGAAGCATGATTAAGGTTTTCGACTGCCAACGAGCGACACAACCATTATCCCGGTTTGTTGTTAATCCATTTCCCGCTTCATTCAGGACGCCGGCCGCTGCGACGGCTTAAAACTTGGGATGTATAGCAAAATCCAGGAGTCACTCTCGGCCAATTTTGGGTTTTTGCAAGAGGGCCGGCGGAGACCTGTGAAGTTTTTAGTGTACATAATCCTGCCGGATTGGAAATTGAGGTTTTCTAATTGTCTGAATGGTTGTGTTGCATCAGCCGGGAGGCGCCGTTTGAGAAAACCCCATTTTATTTTACAGACGGCGGCTCTGAGAGCCATGGATTGAACGTCCTGGCATGGCGGAAATCCTTCCCATGTCGCGGAAGTTGTTGTTGCATTCCGCGTTGCCAGCGCCAACAATCCGCCGCGTGGCTTTTCGGGCCATTATTTTATGAACCAGCTTGCCAATCAAATTGCCGTGGTCACCGGGGCGGGACGGGGCATCGGACGGGCCATCGCGCTCCAATTGGCCGCGGCGGGGGCGGCGGTGGCTTGCGTTTCCCGCACGGCGGAGAATTGTGAAAAAACCGCCGGGGAAATCCGCGCCCTCGGGCGCAAGGCGTGGGCGCACGCGGTGGACGTGGCGGATGCCGCCGCCGTGGCCGCGGCGGCGGAAGCGATTCTGGCGGAGGCGGGCCGGGTGGATATCCTGGTCAACAATGCCGGCATCACCCGCGACGGTTTGCTCCTGCGGATGAGCGAGGGGGATTGGGACGCGGTGGTGGACACGAATTTGAAAGGGGCGTATTCCTTTATCAAAGCGTTCAGCCGCGCTTTTCTCAAGCAGCGTTCGGGGCGGATTTTGAACATTTCCTCGGTCAGCGCGCTGATGGGCATCGCCGGGCAGAGCAATTATTCGGCGAGCAAGGCGGGGTTGATCGGCCTGACCCGGGCGGTGGCGCGGGAATTCGCCTCGCGCGGCATTACGGTCAACGCGCTGGCGCCGGGATTTATCGAGACGGACATGACGGCGGTGCTGACGCCCGAAATGAAGGGGGACATCGCCCGGCGCATCCCCCTGGGCCGGCTGGGGCAGCCGGAAGACATCGCCCAGGCGGCGTTGTTCCTGGCGGGACCGGGGGCGGGTTACATTACCGGGCAGGTGCTGACGGTGGACGGGGGGCTGGTGATGCAGGGCAATTGAGGCTCGCGGCGAAAAGCGCTTGCGCCGCCGCCAGAAACGTGCGATAGGACTTGACGCCCCCGGCAACGTGGGGCATAGACAATCCAAACAATAACGGAGTTACCAATGCCAGAAAAAACAATTGAGGAAAGAGTCAGAGAAATCATCGTTGAACAACTCGGCGTCAACGCTGACCAAGTCACCCCCGAAGCCAAATTCATTGAGGATTTGGGAGCGGACTCGCTGGACACCGTGGAATTGGTCATGGCGCTGGAAGAGGAGTTTGGCAGTGAAATCCCCGACGAGCAGGCCGAGAAGCTGCAAAGCGTGGGCGATGTCATTAAATACATTGAGGACACCCAAAAGAAGTAGTGGCTCCGGCCATTGACAGGGCAGCGCGTCTGACGCCAGGCTGCCTTTTTTTATGGCGCGAAACTGGACAGACCGCAGAGTGGTGATCACCGGCTTGGGAGTCGTGTCCTCGCTCGGGCAGAGTCCCGAGGCCTTTTGGAAAAACGTGCTCGCCGGCCAATGCGGCATCCATGCCATCACGGCCTTTGACGCCTCGGCCTTCGACTGCCGAATTGCGGCGGAGGTCAAAGGCTTCGACCCCGCGCCGGCCTTCCCGTCTCCCAAAGACGTCCGGCGGGCGGACCGCTTCACCCAGTTTGCCGTATTCGCCGCCCACCAGGCCCTGCGGGACTCGGGGGTGGACCTGGACAAAGTGGACCGCGACCTGGTGGGGGTATTCCTGGGGTCGGGCATCGGCGGCCTGCGCACCACGACCGAGCAGGCGGCGATCCTCGAGAACCGAGGCCCCGGCCGGCTTTCCCCGTTCATGATTCCGATGCTCATTTTGAACATGGCTTCGGGGTTGTTCTCCATGTTTCAGGATTTGCGCGGCCCGAATCTGGCCATTTGTTCCGCCTGCGCCACTTCCACCCACGCCTTGGGCGAGGCCTGGCGGACGATCAAAATGGGCGACGCCAACATCATGTTTGCCGGAGGAAGCGAGGCGACGGTCCTCCCGTTGAGCATCGGCGGTTTTTGCGCCATGCGGGCCATGAGCACCCGAAACGACGATCCCCAACATGCCTCCAGGCCCTTTGATCGCGACCGGGACGGATTTGTCATGGGGGAAGGGGCCGGGGTGCTGATGCTGGAAGAATTGGAGCACGCCCGGAACCGGGGCGCCCGCATCTACGCCGAAATGACCGGATACGGCAACACCGCCGACGCCAGCCATATCACCAACCCATCGCCGGGAGGAGAAGGGGCGGCCCGCTGCATGAGGGTGGCGCTGCGTTCGGCCGGACTGAACCCATCGGACATCTCCTACATCAACGCCCACGGCACCTCCACCCCGCAGGGCGACCTGGCCGAGACCCAGGCCATCAAGGCCGTTTTCGGCGGCCACGCCAGGAAAATCGCCATCAGTTCCACCAAGGGCGCGACCGGCCACATGCTGGGCGCGGCCGGCGCGGTGGAAATGATCCTTTGTGTCAAAGCCATCCAATCCGGCGCCGTGCCCCCCACCATCAACCTGGAGAATCCCGATCCGGAATGCGATTTGGACTACGTGCCCGGCGCGGCCCGGGAGATGAAGGTCGCCGCTGTTGTCAACAATTCCTTTGGTTTCGGCGGCCACAACGCCTCGGTCATCGCCACCCGGTTCGCCGGGTGACCCCCGCGCGGGAGACGGCGCGCCAGGCGGGGGCTTATCCCTTGAACACGATCAACACTCCGTAATCCTGGAGCTCCTTTTGCGTGGTCATGTCCAGGCTGCTGTAATTGACGGTGTTGATGCTGACGATGTTGGCCTGCCCGACCTGCTGCAAAAACTGCGAAACCTTTTCATCGAACCGGTCCCGCCCCACCTCCAGGCAATCGGATCTCTTGAACGTTTTGATCCGCACCAATTTGTCGCCGTCCTTGGCCACCACCTCCAGCGGGCGGTTCGGTTTGGTGATGAGCGGTTCGGCGGCCGTATCGTGGACCGGCACGGAGTAGTGTTTCTCCGCCGGAGGCGGGGGGGCGGGGGCGGGGGCGCGGCCGCCTGATTCTTGACTCGGCACCGTGATGGTGTTGGAACAGGAGGGGCATTGCAGAGTCGATCCCGCGCCGCCGGCGTCCACTTCCAACTCCTGTTCACAATGCGGACATTTGAAGACAAGATCCATAATCAACTCGCTTTCGTGTCGGGTTTAGGCTTATGCCGGAAGAATAGCCGCCCCGCCGGAAAGATCGAGATAAATCTTTCCGGCCCTGATTTTCGCGGCCCCAACCGGCCGGCGGTGTTTTCAACTTTGAATTGCGCCGCCGGAAGCTTATACTGCCCCTTATGAAACGTCCGCTGATTCTGCCTGGTCTTTTCCTCGGCCTTTCGCTGTTGTGCCTGCCCGCCTGGGGGCAGGACGCCGCCGTCACCAATGCCGCCGCCGATGCCGCCACCAACGCCGCCAGCAAAGCCGCCGCCGTGGCCGAACAACAAGGGATGGATGAACGGTTCAAACAACTGGCCGCCGACATCGAAACCCTTCGCGCCGCCAATCAATTGCTCCTGGACAAATTGTCCGCCCTCAAGGATGACCTTCAGGAGATCCACGCCGAGCAGGCCCGCCTGGCCGCCAACGCCATCGGGCGCGAGGACCTCAAGCCGCTGGCGCAGAGGATTGAGGAAGTGGACAAGAAGCGCCAGGAGGACAAGGACGCGATTTCCGAGGAGATCAAGAAATCGGCCGAGCGCGTCGAATCCTTGCTCACCAACGCCGCCGCGGCCGCTTCCAAACCTCCGGCCAAACCGCCGGGCACGGGCGGCGCGCCGGCGGCGGAGAACGGTTTCCAGTACACCATGAAGGAGGGAGACACCCTGGACGCCATTGTGGCTGCCTACAACGCCGAGTTCCAAAAAAAGGGGATGAAGACCATCAGTGTGCAACAGGCCAAGGACGCCAATCCAGGCATTGTTGACTGGAATCGCGTGAGAAGCGGGCATAGAATCGTCATTCCCCATCCGGCGGAGTAGCCGGCAGCCCCATGCAAATCTCCCGCGCAGGCGAATACGGCGTTTTGGGCCTGATGAATCTGGCCCGGCGCGCCCCCGGCGAATTGGCCATGATCGAAGAGGTCAGCCGCATGGAGAAAATACCGGAAAGCTTTCTCGCCAAGATTTTCCAGCATCTGGCCAGGGCCGGCCTGGTTCGTTCCAACCGCGGCGCGCACGGCGGTTTTGCGCTGGCCCGGAGCCCCGCGCAAATCACCGTCCTCCAGATCATTGAGGCGATCGAAGGCAAAATTGTTTTCCAGCGTTGCAAGCTGGCCAGGCCGGTCTGCGACCACGTCGGCGGCTGCGCCGTCTGCGGCTTGTTTGAACAGGCGCAGGATGGGGTCAAGGACGTGCTGGCGCGCACCAGCTTGCGCGGGCTGGTGAGCCATCAGGCGATGGTTGCGCCCCCGCTTCGCCCTCCCGCCCGCCGCCGCCACCGCCCAAGCCCGGGGCGGGCGCGCCGCCCATGAGACCAGCCCCGGCTCTCTATAATGCCACTGTGCTGGATCATTTCCTGAACCCGCGCAACGTGGGCGATGTGCCGGAAGCCGAGGCGCTGGGCCAGGCCGGCGAACCGAATTGCGGCGACGCCATGAGGCTCAGCCTCCGGATTCAGGACGGCAGAATCGTGGACGCCCGCTTCCGAGCCGTGGGCTGCGGGGCGGCCATCGCCAGTTCCAGCATGGCGACCGAGTTGATCAAAGGACGGACCCTCGAACAGGCGCGGCAGTTTTCCAATCAGGAAATCGTGGCCGCGCTGGGCGGATTGCCGCCGGCGAAAATCCAATGCTCCGTCCTGGCCGGACAAGCCCTGCGGGCCGCGCTGGAAGATTATGAGAAACGGCATCCGGCGGCGTCCGCGCCCGGCCGGCGCGGCCGGAAATAAACCGTCCAGCCCATGCGCCAGGTTTATTTAGACCATCAATCCGCCACCCCCGTATTGCCGGAGGTTCTGGAGGCGATGAAGCCGTTTTTTGCGGAGGCTTATGGGAACCCTTCCTCCTTGCACCGGCATGGCTTGCTTGCCCGCGACGCCCTGGCCAGGGCGCGCGCGCAGGTGGCCGCCTTCATCAACGCGGAATCGCCCGAAGAAATCATCTTTACTTCCGACGGCACGGAAGCAAGCAATCTGGCCGTCAAGGGAACCGCCGCCGCCTGTCAGCGCGACGGCAACCATATTGTCATCAGCGCCACCGAACACCCGGCCGTGATCGCCTCGGTCGAATTTCTGGAGGCCCGGGGCTTTGCCTGCACCCGCGTGCCGGTGGACGCGCAAGGCATGGTGCGTCCCGCCGACATCCGCTCCGCCCTTACTGACAAGACGATTTTGGTTTGCGTCCATCACGTCAACCATGAAATCGGCGCGATTGAGCCGGTCCGCGAAATCGGCGCCTTGGCCCGCGAGCGCGGGATCGCGTTTTATGTGGATGCGGAGGCCGGGGCCGGCTGGCTGCCGGTGGATGCGCGGGACTGGGGCGCCAGCCTGCTTTCCTTTTCACCGCACCGCTTTTACGGGCCGAAAGGAGTGGGCGTCCTGTATCAGAACCGCCGCGCGCGCCTGGCCGCGATTCTGCACGGCGGCGAACAGGAGGACGGGCGGCGGGCCGGGGTGGAGAATGTGCCGGCCATTGTTGGGGCCGGTGTGGCGGCGGAAATCGCCGGGCGCGAAATGGAGCAGCGCCGCGCCCATTGCGCCCGGTTGCAGCGGCGGCTGTGGGACGGTTTGCGCGCCAAAATTCCCCGCCTCAAACTCAACGGCCCCGAGCCCGGCCCCGGCCGCCATCCGGCCACATTGAACATTTCCGCCGAGTTCATCGAAGGGGAGGCGCAACTGTTGCTGTGCGACATGCACGGCATAGCCGTGGCCAGCGGTTCGAGTTGCGCGAGCCGGCCGCGCAAAATCTCCCATGTCCTCGCCGCCATCGGCCTGGACCCGGCGCTGGCCCGGGGCAACATCATCATGTCGCTGGGCCGGGACAACACGGAGGAAGACGTGGACTACGTGATCGAGACATTCCCAAAAATCGTGGCCAAACTGCGCGCCCTCTCGCCAGCCTGCGAGGGCCAGCCCGGCTAACCAGCATATTTCATAGTCCTGGGTGGCACGGGCGACTCGCCCGTCCCGCCGGGCCACTGGCCCGGCGGAAGGCCAAATGCGACTCTTGGCGCATTTTCCCTCCTAAAAAGGCAGTAAAACGCTACGATTTCCCTCGGAAAACAGCAAAATATGCTGTTTCAAATGTAGCCATACATTGTTGCCTTTTTCCCTTGACATCCTTGCCATGCGA
>JBEKIA010000190.1:0-9199 GCA_050011995.1 Verrucomicrobiota bacterium | reverse complement strand
TCAAAGGCATTGACCTCGGCGCCTATGTGCAAACGGCCATGCGCGCCGTCAACCAGGCCGTTGCCGCCGGCCGAATCAACCTCCCGTCCGGCTATAACATTTTTTGGAGCGGCCAATATGAATACATGCAGCGAGCCCAGGCGCGATTGCGGATCGTCGTGCCCCTCACGCTCCTTATCATCGTCCTGATCATTTACCTCAACACGGGGTCGGCCATCAAGACCGCCATCGTCATGCTCGCCGTTCCCTTCTCGCTGGTGGGCGCATTCGCGGCCATCCACTGGCTCGGATACAACATGAGCGTCGCCGTCTGGGTTGGCATCATCGCCCTGGCGGGGCTGGACGCCGAAACCGGCGTGGTCATGCTGCTTTATCTCGACCTGGCCCGCGAGCAGTGGATGCAGCAAGGCCGGATGCGCAATCGGACCGACCTGCGCGACGCCATCTATCACGGCGCGGTCAAACGCGTCCGCCCCAAAGCCATGACGGCCTGTGTGATTGTCGCCGGCCTGGCGCCCATTCTCTGGAGTCACGGCGCGGGCGCGGATGTGATGAAGCGCATCGCCACGCCCATGACCGGCGGGGTCGTCACTTCCACCGTCATGGAATTGCTCGTCTATCCGGCCCTCTTTTTCCTCTGGCGGTCCCGAGGCCTGGCGCTCCCGGCGCCGCCCGGCGCCGCCGCCGGCCACCCTGCCGCGGCAGGATGAGACTCCAGGCAGCCCGGAATTCCCCGCCCCGCGAAGCGGGGGGAATAAATGGTTTGCTTGACAATTTAACGAAAAGGGGCTAAAAGAACAGATATAAACGAAAGGCAAACCTGCAATCCGAAATGAAAGGAAATTAGGTATGCAAGAATCAATTCCACACCCGCGCCCAAGCCGTGATGTCATCGCCGCCCTGGCCTACCAGCTTTGGGAAAAAAACGGCAGACCCGCCGGCCAGGACATGAAATTCTGGCTTCAGGCCGAGCAGTCACTGCTCTCCTCCCTTAAACCGCAGCCCCAAGCCGCGTCCCAGGTTCCGCGCAGTGTTCCGCCGCCGCCGGCCAAGCCGGCCAAGGTTCCCGGACTCCGGGCAAAAAAACCCGCTTCCAAGCCATTCAAAGGCGGGCCGGCCCTTTGAGCCGGCCGGCCCAAAACAGCCCGGCAGGGCCAGGCCCCGCCAAGCCGCCAGCCGGCCCGCTGCCAGGCAACTGGTTACTCCTGGGTGGGCAAGGAAGGTGGGGCGGGCAGTCCCATGCCCGCCGCAGCTCCACAGAATCTCGCCCTGCCACCCAACACTGGCGCATTGGGCTGACGGCATTTTTTCCGCGACCAACAGGCGACTTATGAAAACGACATCCAATCTGGATCGCTGCTTCTCCTTCCTCAACTCTCAATTCCAGCCCCCTGTCCAGCCTCGCGGCGACGAAACCGCCTTTATCCGCTGCGTCACCATTTCCAGGCAATCGGGGTGCGGCGCTCTTTTTTTCGCCGAGGAACTGGCCGCCTGCCTCCAGGCGCGCCTTCCCAGAGGCGCCAGACCCTGGACGGTTTTCGACCGCACTTTGGTCGAAGCCGTCCTGCGCGATCATCACTTGCCGGCCCGTCTGGCCTCCTTTATGCCGGAGGACCGCGTCGGCCAGCTCCACGATATTATCGAAGATTTGTTCAGCCTGCATCCCCCCACCGAAACGCTCGTGCGCCGCGCTTCCGAAACCATTTTGCACCTGGCCCATCTGGGCAATGCCATCATTGTCGGCCGCGCCGCCAATGTCATTACGGCGCGCCTGCCGGGGATGCTCCACGTCCGGCTGGTCGGTTCGCTCGAACATCGCATCGCCCGCTTCCGCCAATACGATCATCTGGACAGAACGGACGCCCTCAAGCGCATCAAACGCGAGGATGGAGGCCGCCGCAGGTATGTCCAAGAATACTTCCGCAAAGACGTGGACGATCCGTTGCTCTACCATTTTGTCATCAACACCGACTGCGTCCCCCTGGAAGCGGCCGCCAAGACGGTTGCGGCGTATGCCCTGGACCTCGCGCCCCTGTCCGCGCCCAGGATTCCCCAGCCAAAAACAACCTGAGTGCGATTGCCGCCTCCTTGTAGCGGCGGTCTATGACCGTCGCTGATCGCCGCCAGCGCCGCCAAAAACAGGCTCCCGAATCCGCGCCTGCGCTCTCCCCGGAAACCGAGATGTGACCCGAATGTGCCCTCAACGAGACGTTCGGGCCGGTCGGCACGCCGGGCCGTGCCAGCGAGCGCCAAGCTTGCGGTTTGAACCAGAAAGCCATATTTTGAGCCATGCTGTTTGAACGTCAAAAATGTCTCCTGGCTTTGGTGGATTCCTTGGGCGGAGACGTGGGAGCTTTGGATTTCCAAAAGCTCCTGTTTCTCTATTGCCGCGAGGTGGAAACGACGCCAAGCTACGAATTTGTACCCTATCGTTACGGCGGTTTCTCATTCACGTCTTACGCCGACAAACGCCGGCTGGTGGAGCTACGTTTGCTCGCCGGCGAGGAGCGTTGCTGGAAGTTGACGCCCGCCGGGCAGCGGGTCGCCACCGTCGGGCCGATGGTGCGGATGCGCATGGATCAGTTTTCCAAGCGCCATGCCAAATTGCGCGGCGAGGCACTCGTGGCCGAGGCTTACCGCCGCCATCCGTTCCACGCCATCCGCAGTGAAATGGCCGGGCGGCTGCTGGCTGGCGACGCCCCCGCGCTGGCTGCCATTCAGGCCGCGCGGCCGCCAGCAGGCGCGCCGGGGGTATGCACCATCGGTTACGAGGGCAGCAGCCTGGAAGGATATTTGAATCGGTTGTTACACGCGGGCGTGACGCTGTTGTGTGACGTCCGGCGCAATCCGTTGAGCAGGAAATATGGTTTTTCCAAGAGCACGCTCGCCAAAAGCACCCGCGATACCCGCCCTGAGACTTTCCATCCGGTTGACGTCTTGGATATAACCCACCTTGGACACTTGGGCACCGACGATGGCTGGCGCGAACGCCGACAGATCATCCTCAAGCAAGGGAAGGTCCACGACCGGCTTGGCCCGCTTATTGACGCCGCCCACGCCAACCAGTGCTCATTGGCCGTCTTCAAGCCAGCCAAAATCCTCGACTTCTCCTGGGCGCCCGACGACCGCGACCGGGACGAGGTCAAGGTGCAGGAAATGCGCAACCGGACCGATCAGGGCGAACTCTTCGTGGGCGACGCCGATTCTGAAGCATTCGGGGCAACATGACGGAGCCATGTCGGCTCTGCCAGGCATCCTCTTCGCCGTCATCGGCGTGCTGACCATTGGCGGTTGCATCAGCCGGCTAAAAAGCGAACCCCTCGGCAACCATAGCTTGCGGAGTCTTTTCTGAAGATGGCCCATCGCGCCAGAATTTCTGAAAAGTGAACCGATGCCCTTTTTTCCAGGCGCGCGCCGCTTCGCTCCAGCGACAACAGGGTAGGGTTACACCCCATTGCTGATGAGCAACCCAAGGCGTAATTTCGCATTGGCAATCAACAATAATTTAACTTATGAAATATTTCATCATCGCCTGCCTCGCCGCCGCCGCCCTGGCGTCGCTTTCCGCCTGCGCAACCACACCCGCGAAAGACCGAGAGTCCGCGCCTTTCATGGGCTCCACCACGCCGAATCCCGCCAGCGCGCCCATCATTACCGGCCCTCACGGACCCTTTTAACAGGCATTTTGCATGAACATCCTCATCGAAAACGCGGACACCCGGGAATTCCTGGCCAGTGATGGTCGTTGGACAAAAGAACCGAGACTGGGCGCAACTTTTGCCACCACACGAGCCGCCCACACCGCAGCCAAGAGAGAACCCATCGGCCAGTTTAATATTGTCGGCCATTTTGGCGGGACGGAACAATACTTCAATTTGGATTGCGACAGCGGCAAGGGTGCTTGATTGGACCCGCGAGTGCCGTAATCGCTCTCGTTTCATGGTTTCCCTCTCGCCGGCCATGGTCTCATCCATCCATTTTGTCGCAAAAAGAGCTTGACAAAAATTAGAACCTATGGTTGAATTGCCAGCGTGAGACACGAAGGCACAGGCCGGGGTGGCAGTCGGGCGGCGGCGTCCGGCGCGGGCGCGGCGGGCGCGGCGCGCGCGGGGCAATTCCAGTTCGGATGGTTGGAAATTCCACTTAATTCCACTTAATTCCACTTGTTTCCACTTATTTCCACTTCCGGCCCCCCCCGGGGGAGGGCGGCAATGCACCCAATCACATTTCCCGTCAAAATGGTCAAATTCGCCACAGCTTTTCTCCGCCGTGTCGTCCGCCATGCTGATAACGGCGGCGGAGGCGCCAGTTCGCCGATTCCTTCCGATGCGCGAGCCGCAAAGAGTTTTAGCCGCGAAGGCGCGCAAAATGCGCAAAATAGAAATTCCTGTTTTGTGCCACAATAGTGAATAATCGCGCATTTTCGACAAGATTTTCCGAATCGCCTTCCCGAATGACAAATGACAAATGCTCAATGACAAATTCTCAATTCAGACTCATCCCTTTGGTTGCGGCTGGCCGCGCTGGACTGCAATCCGGCAAAGTCGCTCATTTTCGCGAAGATTTTACCACGGATTTCACGGATAACACGGATGGCTGGGTCGTCTCGCCGAGACGACCGGACGCCTCGGCGAGGCGTCCCCACCTGGAATCCGTGAAATCCGTGAAATCCGTGGTTCGATTCCTTTGGTTGCGGCTTTGCTGCGCTGGGCCTTTTGCGCCTTTTGGCGGCCTTTCCTCAAGCCGCCATCCGCAACTTCCCGGCAAGCCTCGTCAGGGCATGTTTCGTGCCCGCGGCATGGCCGCCGCGGTTTTCGCTCTGTGGCTGGGCGTGGCGGCCGCGCGCGGCCAAAACAATCCCGGGTTGCCGGCGGGCGTGGAGTTGCGAACTTACACCGGCTGGGCGAACTGCGTCTTTCTCAACGCCAGCGAACTCCCCGTCCAGGCCGTGATCGTCCCGGCGGCGGGGGGGCGGATCGTTCACTTCAGTTTGAACGGCACGAATATCTTGCTGGAAAATTCCGCCAGCCAGGGCGCAATCCTCGGCGCCAGAAATGAGGACCTTTTTCTCGGCGGTTTCCAATGCGATGCCGGCGCGGGCGGGCGAGACCTGCCGGACCACTGGCAGCTCACCGAAGGGCCGCAGCGCTGGCTGGCGGACGCCAGTTTTTCCGCCCGGGTTTTCAGCGCGCCGGATGCGCGCCTGGGCGTGGCGCTGGAAAAGGAATTTGTGCTGGCGGGCGACACCGGCGAACTGGGCCTGTTGCAACGCCTGCGGAACGTGTCGGACCAGACAGTCAAGTATTATTTGTCGGACCGCACGATTTGCAAGGGCGGGGGGTTTGTGCTCTTGCCGCTCAACCGAAAAAGCCGGTTCCAGGCCGGCTGGGCGCTGGCGCGGGAAGCCGGCGGGAAAAAATTCTACGACGGCGTCCGCCCCGCCTCGCCGTCCGTCCGCGTCCTGGGCGGCGTGCTGGTGGCGGAAACGGGAGGGGACGCCACCCGGCTGGGCGCGGACAGCGACGGGCGGTGGATCGCCTACGCGCGGGGCCGGCTCCTGTTTGTCAAGTACTACTTCTACGCTCCCTGGGGCGATTACCCCGACGGCGGCAACTCGGTGGAAGTCTATTTTGACCGCCGGGCGACGGAGTTGAATCCCCTCAGCCCCGAAATCAGCCTGCCCCCCGGGGATAGTCTCATCTTCCCGGAAAAATGGGTTCTGCTGCCGCTGGACCGGGAAGTCACCACCGCGGAAGAAGCCAGAAGATTGGTCCCCAAGATTCCGCCGCCGCCCTTTGGGCATTGAATAGAACCAAGATGGGATTACACTAAGGCCGCCAGTCGGTCGCAGTAACTCTGAATTTTGAATCCGAACCCATGCGAATATGGACCGAGAAATAATCAGCACGCACCAAAAGGCGCTCCAGGTCAACCTGGACCCGGCCAAATACGGCACCTTCGCCGAGATCGGCGCCGGGCAGGAGGTGGCGCGATGGTTCTTCCGCGTCGGCGGCGCCGCCGGGACCATTGCCAAAACCATTTCGGCCTACGACATGACCATCAGCGACGCCATCTATGGCCCGGTGGAGCGGTATGTCAGCCGGCAGCGCCTGGAAACGATGCTGGAGCGCGAATACGGTCTGCTGATCGAACGGCTCGCCCAAAAACGCGGGGCCACGACGCGGTTTTTCGCCTTCGCCGACACGGTGGTGGCGCGGAGTTACTCGCGGCGTGACGACGCGCATGGCTGGCTGGGCATCCGCTTTCAAAAGGAGCCGGGAGAGGAGCCTTCGCAGATCATTGTCCACGTCCGGTTGTGGGACAAAGAGAATCTGGCCGAACAGGAGGCGCTGGGGATTTTCGGGGTCAACCTGGTCCACGGCGCGATGTACCTTCACGCCGATCCGAAAACGATGATCGTTTCCTTGGTGGACAATGTGGGGGCGGGGCGGGTGGAGGTGGACATGATCCAGCTTTCCGGGCCGGCCTTCGCGCCATTGGACAACCGGCTCATGGCCTTGCAACTGGTGCAGAGCGGACTGACCAACGCCGCGCTGTTCACGGCCGGCGGGCAGGTCATCCAGCCGGCGGACGCCTTTTACAAAAAGTGCATCCTGGTCGAGCGCGGCAGTTTCCGGCCCGTGACCAACGTGACGCTGGACATGCTGCGCTGCGCCCAGGCGCTCTTTGTGCAGGAACCCCAGGCGCAGGGGGAGGACGTGCTCACGCTCATGGAAATGACGCTGAAGAACCTGATGGATGGGGACAAAATTGATCCGCGCGATTTTTTGGATCGCGTGGATATTCTGGGGGCGCTGGGGAAAACGGTGCTGATTTCCGATTTTGGCGAGTATCACCGCCTGGCCGCCTACTTCTTCCGCTACACCAAAAAGATGACCGGCGTGGTCATGGGGGTGCCGACCTTGAAGGAAGTGTTTGACGAAAAGTACTACACGGACCTGGAGGGCGGCCTGCTGGAATCCTTCGGGCGGCTCTTCCGCAATGATCTGAAGCTGTATGTGTATCCGTGGCTCGAGGCCAAAACGGGGGCGCTGATCACCGCGGGGAATTTGCGCGTGGCGCCCCATTTGCGCCATCTCCACGCCTACTTGATGGAGAACCGGTTCATCGAAGGGTTGCGCGACTACGACGAAAAAGCGCTGCCCATTCTTTCGCGCGAAGTCCTGGGGAAAATTCGCGCCGGCGACCCGGCTTGGGAAGCCGCCGTGCCGCCGCCGGTGGCCGCGATCATCCGGGAGCGGAAGCTCTTTGGGTGCAAGGGAGCCGGGTGAGGAAGTTGCAGAGCCGCGGCCAAAGCGCTGAGTCTGAATTGGGAATTTGTCATTGAGAATTTCTCATTTGCCATTCCGAAAGACGGTTCGGAAATTTTGCCAACAAGGCGGTCTTCCCGGGAATAGCGCTGCAAAGAAGAATTTTCTTTTTGCGCATTTCCCGGCTGAAATTCTTTGCGGATTGCGGATTGCAATCGGGCCGTGAGCGCAGGAGTTGTCCCCGTAGATGCGCTTGAGCCGGGCGGCAAAGTCAGGCCGCTTTGGCCCGCGATGGCGCCGGTTTCGCGGCGGCGGCGAAAGAAGGGCAATAACCTTGCCGCGCTTGCTAATGCTGACGGCTTCGCCTTCTTCAACCCAATTTAAGAGGCTGCCAAAGTGCTGACGCAACTTTGTGACCGTGGCTGTTTTCATGTGGAACAATGATGATACACACATTCGAGATTCTCAAGATGTCTTCCGAGGCGATTTCAGAATTTCCGGGTCCGGACGCGGCCCTGGCGCGCGCAAAGCAAAAAATCTCTTTTCCCCGGCGGGCCGTTCGTGGTTTAGTGGCGCAACGTGATGCATAAAACCGCACTGTTGTTCGCGGGCCAGGGAGCCCAGTACGCCGGCATGGGCAGGGATTTGGCCGCGGGTTTTCCCTCCACCCAGCCCTGGCTGGAGCAAAGCCGCGCCCTGCTCGGCTTTGATCTGCCCGCGCTCTGTTTCCACGGGCCGGAAGAGGAATTGACAAAAACGGAGAACGCCCAGCCCGCCATCTTTCTGGTGAGCTGGCTGGCGCTGCAATTGTTGCGGGAGCGCGTGCCCGGATTTTCGTTTCAGGCGGCGGCGGGGCTGTCGCTGGGAGAATTGACGGCCCTGGCCGCGGCGGGAGTTTTTGAGTTTGGCGACGGCTTGAAGATCGCGCGGCAAAGGGGGCGTTTCATGCAGGAAGCGTGCGAGCGGACGCGCGGCGCCATGGCCGCGGTGCTGGGGCTGGACCTGGAGGCCGCGCGCGCGGTCTGCGCGGAGGCGGACGTGGAGGTGGCCAATTTGAATTGTCCGGGGCAGATCGTGATTTCGGGCGAAACGGAAAAAATCGCGCGCGCCTGCCAACTGGCCAAGAGCAAAGGCGCCAAACGGGCCGTGGCCCTGCCGGTGGCGGGGGCGTATCATTCGCGTCTCATGGCCGGCGCGCGGCCCAAAGTGGCGGCGATGCTGGCCGCCGCGCCCATCCATGTTCCGGCGGCGGCGGTGATTTCCAATGTGACGGCGCGGCCGCACACCACGCCCGGCGAGATCGCCGCGCGCCTGGCGGAGCAGGTCACCTCGGAGGTGCGCTGGGAAGATTCGATGCGCTATTTGCTCGAGCAGGGGTTCACCCGGTTCATCGAGCTGGGGCCGGGGACGGCCCTGTGCGGTTTCTTGAAGCGAATTGACGCGCGGGCGCGGAGTTTCAACATCGCCGACGCGGCCAGTTTGGAAGCGACGGCGCGGGGGCTGGAAATTTCCTCCACGCCTTAAACTGCCGTAAAAAACAGTGGCAACCGCGGGCAAATGCCTTAAAGTTTCGCCCGCTTTATGCCCAAGCGCTCCGACATTCATTCGGTTCTGATCATCGGCGCCGGGCCGATTGTGATCGGCCAGGCCTGCGAATTCGATTATTCGGGCACGCAGGCCTGCAAGGCTTTGCACGAGGAGGGCTTTCGCATTGTCCTGGTCAATTCCAACCCGGCCACCATCATGACCGACCCGGAATTCGCCGACCGCACCTACTTGGAGCCGATCACCCCGGAGGCGGTGGACAAAATCATCGCGCGCGAAGCGGAGGAGATGCGGCGGACGGGCGCGCAGGGCAAGCTGGCGCTGCTGCCGACGCTGGGCGGCCAAACGGCGCTCAACACGGCCATGGCCCTGGCCCGGCGCGG
>JBEKIA010000189.1:0-7612 GCA_050011995.1 Verrucomicrobiota bacterium | reverse complement strand
CCCCCGGCGTTGACGCTGAAGACCGCCGCGCCGCCGGCGGGCACGATCTGGCTGGCCGGTTGAGCGACAATCGCCGGCGGCGCCGTTGCGGGAGCGGCTCCGACGCGGAAGACAATCCCATTGCCGCTGTCACTGGAGCCGTTGAAGCCCACACCGCCGTAAGTTGTGGTGCCATAGAAATTGCCGTCGGCCCCCTGCACCAGAGCGCCTTGCGGGGAATCGCCGTTGGCGCCCTCCAGGCAGAGCAACGTGGTCAGCGCGCCATTGGTTGAGATTTTGAATACAGTGCCGTTGGCGGCCAGGACTTCCGAGCCATTGAAGTACGATCCGCCGAATTCTGTTGTGCCGTAGAAATTGCCGTCCGCGCCCTGAATCAGCGCGGCGCAAGGAGAATAGCCATCGGAGTCATCGAAGGAGTACAATGTCGTCAGCGCGCCGTTGGTTGTCATTTTGAATACCGTTCCGTAGCCGTTGGGTCCGCCTTCGGATGTGGTGCCATACAAATTGCCGTCGGCGCCCTGCGCCAGCCCGGCGCGAGGAGAACCCCCGTCGTAGTAATCGAAGGTGTGCAATGTCGTCAGCGCGCCGTAAACTGTCAGTCGGAATACCGTGCCGTAGCTGGAGCCGGTTGTTCCTCCGCCTTCGGATGTGGCGCCGTAGAAATTGCCGTCGGCCTCCTGCACGAGCGCGCCGTACGGATAGCTGCCATTGGTGCCATCGAAGGAGAGCAAGGCGGTCAGCGCGCCATTGGGTGTCATTTTGAAGACCGTGCCATCGTAGTAGATTCCACCTTCGGCGGTTGTGCCATAAAAATTGCCGTCGGCGCCCTGCAGCAGAGCGGAAGATGGATAACCGCCAGTCACACTATAATTGAATGAGGCCAAAGTGGTGAGCGCGCCGTTGGTGGTCATTCGGAACACGGTGCCATCGCCGTGGGTTCCGCCGTATTCTGTTGTGCCGTAGAAATTGCCGTCGGCGCCCTGGATCAGCGCCCCGGAAGGAGAACTGCCATTGGTGTTGCCGAAGCAGAACAAAGTGGCCAGCGTGCCATTGGTCGTCATTCGGAACACGGTGCCATCGCCCTGCGTTCCGCCGTATTCTGTTGTGCCGTAGAAATTGCCGTCGGCGCCCAGCGCCAGCCCGGAGGAAGCAAAGCCTCCGTCGGGTCCATTGAACGAGTAGAGCACAGACATGGGCGTGGGCGCGGGGGGCACCACGGTCATATTGTCCAGCACGAATTCCAGGCCGTTCTCGCTGTAGCCGGGATGCTGGGTGCCGCCGGAGGAGATGAACTGCACCTCGGTTACGCCCACGTAATTGAACGGGATCAGCGTCGGCGTGGTCGCGCTCAAGGTGTAGATGTTATCGTAGCTTAAAGCGGGGCCGGTGTATCCTTGCACCTCGACACGCAGGTTGTCATTCCAGGCAGCCGTCAGATAGGCGGAGAGGAGGTCGAACGGGCCGGGAGCGCTCATGGCCGCGGGCGTGCCGCTGCCGTTATAGGCGACATTGCTGGGCGAAATCATGCCGGCGATATAGCCGCTCGGCACGCCATAGGCCGGGGCGTTAAGATAATAGAAATTGCTCCAAGTCAGGTTATGGTAACCCATCGGCACTGCCGAGCCTGCGCCGGGCAAGTCGTCAAAGGTGATTAACGCCGCGGTTCCCGTCAGGACGGTCAGGAGCGCGTTGGAGCTCGTCGTCCAATTCAGGGAGTTGGAAACCACCACGCTATAGGTGCCCGCCTGGCTGTTGGTCACATTGGCCAAGGTCAGCGTTGCATTGGTGGCACTGGCGAGGCTGGCGCCGTCAAACTGCCATTGGTAAGACAAGGGAAGTTCCCCGGCCGCCAGAACACTAAAGGTCGCGGCGCCGCCCTGGAGCGCCACCTGGCTGGCGGGTTGGGTGGCAATGATGGGCGGGCCGTCGGCGCTGACCAGCGGGGCGGCTTGGATGTCATCCAGGCCCAGGAAGCTTTGGTCGTCCCGGAATCCAAATTCCAGGAGGGTATTGGAGCCCGTGGCCGCGACATAAAATTGGAGATTGGTCCAACTGATGGCGTCCAGATTGGTTTGATCAAACAGCGTCGTTCCATTCCACGTCACCAGGAATTCATTGGGTGAGATGCCGTCCGGGCTGTCCAGCCACAGAGAGAGCAGGTAAAGCTGTCCGGCGGCCGTCGGCAATGATTGCGAGAGATAACCCAGCGAACCAACGGATCCCAGCAGCGCGCCGTAATGTCCCGAGTAAACGGCGGGAGAGCTGCCGCTGACCGAGCAATCCACAAAATTGCCCGATTCATTCCAAGAGGAGAAGCTGCCGGTTTCAAAACCCCCGTTCTGCACCGAGGCCGCGCCCGGCGCAGCCACCGTTACCGTCAGGACAGCCCCGGTGCTGGCGGCCGCGCCGAGGGAGTTGCTGACGACAACGGTGTAGGTTCCAATGCTGGCCGACGATACGCCATTGAGCGTCAGGGTCGGCGTGCCGGACCCGGAAATAGCGCCTCCATCCGTCAAGCTGGCCTGATTCAGCCGCCACTGGTAAGTGAACGGCGCGGCGCCCTCGGCCACCACAGCCAACTGTGCCGTTGCGCCGACCAGCACCGTCTGGCTGGCCGGTTGCTGCACGATCACGGGCGCGGAAGGAATTACAGTCAAAACCGCATTCAAACTGGCGGCCATTCCCGCGGCATTGCTCGCCACCAACACATAGGTTCCGCCATCGCTGGCGGCCAGGTTGCTGATCGTCAGGGTGCTGACGACAGAGCCATAGAGGTTTCCCTCCCCGGCCAGCGTGGTTTGGGAGCCTGAGATTCTCCCCCCGTCGGCCAGGCTGGTCCCGTTGAACTGCCACTGGCAAGTCAGCGGCACTCCCCCGGCCGCGACCGCGGTGAAGGCCGCCGTCGTTCCTCCAATCAAGGCCAGACTGGCCGGTTCGGCCGTGATGCCGGGCGGCTTGATGATTCTGAGTGAGACGGCACGGTTTTGGACGTCGCCATCCGTCAGATTGGTGAACCAAACAGTCGCGCCGTAATTTCCCAGAAAAAGATTGCTGGCGGCCGCGTTCAAGCTCACCAGAACGGCCGCCGCGGCCCCGCCGGGAGTCAGCCCGCCTCCATTGGGCGAGACCTTCAGCCAGGGAACGGTGGCGTCGGCGGCCCAATTCAGGGCCGCGTTGCCGACATTGGTCAACACATAGCTTTGCGACGGGGGGGTCAGCGGCCCCCCCACGGCGCCACTGGAAGAGAAACCGCCCAGGGGCGAGATTTGCAACGAATCCGGGGGCGCCAGGAGGTTGACCAGGTTGCTTCCTCCCGGAGTGCCCCATCCCGTGCAAAGGTCGTAGCCTGCCACCGCGTAGAAGTTCGACGGGCTTTCGCTCCAAGTGTTGTTGCCGTTGGTGATGTCGTGAAAACCATTGGTATAGTTGGCGCTTTGGCCCAGCGCATAAACCGCTGGATTGAGGAAGCCAAGCGGCGGACGGCCGCTGGCCGCGGCTTGCTCGTTGACCAGGGCGGTGAATGCCGCCCACAACGGCGTCGCGCAACTGGTGCCGCCCACCTCTCCAGTGAGGCCGTCGTCTGCCACAAGAAATACATTGTCCGCCACCATCGCCACGTCGGGAACATTGCGGTAGGCGGTGGATCCCTGATTGGTTGCCATGCTGAGGTTCGTTTGCCAAAAAGGGATCGGGTAGGTGGCGCTGATCCCGCCGCCGGTTCCTTCCCCATCGTAATCAGCGCCGAACTCCACGTCCCAATTCCAGACCGTTTCCGACACCCACGCGCCCCCGGGACCGCTGGTGGTCAAGGTGGTTCCCCCCACGCTCGTCAGGTTCGGGTCGTCGCTGGGCGGGGAAACCGGGCCAACATACGCGTCCCCGTCCCCGGCGGCATTGAAAAACGATTGCCCCTGCGCCCCAAATTGCTGAAAAATCTGCTCCGTCTCGGCGTCTATGGGATAGGTCCACGAGGCGCTCAGTTGGTTGGCAAGGTCATCCGTCGCCATCCGGTTCAGAACATCGTCAGGCTCTTCTCCTTCATAGACAATCACCGACGACAGTCCCGGCGCCATGCAAACAGCCATGTCAATGTCCAGGGCCACCTCAATGTTGCCCCCCCCGGGCACCCCGTTGAAACCGTCCAGCAGAACGTTCTTGAGCGGGACCGCGGGAAGGCCCGCCAGGCCGGCGTAGTTGGTTATATCACTGGGGTAATAGCCGTCGAATTCCAGCAAACCGACCGATTGTCCAGTGCCGGTCAGGGCCAGACCCGGAACGTAGGCCGCGCGGAAGTCGTTGCCCATGTAAGCGCCGCCAGGCCCGGAACCCGTGGCCGGAAGCAACCCCATAGCGCCGCCCCCGGGGAGCTTTCTCAAATTCATCGGATGCGGCAGAAGGTAATTGTCCAAGCCGCTGATGTGCAGGACCGGCGCCGCCAAATCCAGCGATGGCTCCGCATCCGGCGCATAAAACTCCCGCTTCTCCCGCGGATGCGCATACGTCCGCATCGTGACATGCAGCGCCTTCTCAATACTGGACACCGTCCCGGCGACATCCAGCAACGTCCGGTTGGGATGGGTCGCGGCCACCTTCAGCCCGTTCGCCACGGCAAACTCCGTCACGGCCCGGTAATCCTGTTCTGTGGGACCAAACCTCTCCGCGAACTGGGCGGGAGTCAGATAATGACGGTAATCAGGACTGGCCGGGTTATAGATTGCCTGCAACAGGTTGGTCAGTTCCGCCTTGTTGCGCAAGGGCAGCCCAATGGCGAGCTGCAACTCGCGGGACCCCTCCAAACGGCCCACGGCTGTCAGGTGGGCAACGGCGGCGGGCACATGGCCCGGCAACAACTGCGGTTGGGCAGGTTGGGCGGCCGTGGCAAATTGAAGACAAAACACCGCACCGATCCGAAGACATGCTTTCATGCTATGATCCTGCCTTTCGCACAGTTGGCGCCGCCACGGCTGATCTTCTCAACCGGTCAGGACAACGCATCCCTGAATGCGGCAACCGCCCCACAGTTGGGGCAGTTCCGCCAAGAACGCAGGCAGATTACGGGCTGGGCAGTTAAATGCAAGACCTTTCCGGAAGGCCTTTCTGGAAAGATTCAAGGACGGTCATTGGTTTTGGGTCTGGCAATGGCGGATGGCCTCGCGGAGGAGATCGGTGGCGTTGTCCAGGTTCAACTTTTCCTTTATGCGGGCACAGTAAACTTGCACCGTCTTGATATTGACACCAAGTCTTTCCGCGATCTGCCGGGTCCCGATCCCCTGCCCGAGCATCCCGAAGACGGCGAGTTCACGGTTGCTGAGTTGCTCGGTCGGAGAGCAGGTGGCGAGCGTTTTGCCTTCGACAAACTCGGCGGTGACCGCCTCCGCGACGGCTTCGCTGATATAGAATTTGCCGTGCAAAACTTTGCGAAGCGCCTCAATGACCTTCTGCGTTGCCTCTCGCTTCATGATGTAGCCTTTGGCTCCGGCCCGCAGGGATCGTTTGGCATAAAGGAACTCGTCATGCACCGAGAGAACCAGCACATTGAGACCGGGGCAGGCCTTCTTCAGGTTCCCGATCCATTCAATCTCAACGCAATCCTTCAACGAGATCTCCACGATGGCCACCTCGGGGTTCGACGCAGGGACCGCCCGAATTGCCTCCGCAGCCGTGGCGGCTTCCCCGCATACGGCCAGGTCGGGTTGCTGGTTGATCAGGTTGATGAGCCATTCGCGCACCAGAGGGTGATCGTCCACAATAAAGATTCTTCTTTTCGTGCTGTCCGCGTCTGGTGTCATTTTTTGCCGTTTCTGGATCCTTCCGGGTGATCTGGCCGCGGTTCCACCATCCGCGGCCCAAAGCCTAAACAGCGCCGCGCTATCGGCATAGCTATCGGCCTGGGCCTGCACCCGGCAATATTGGGGCGATATTAAAATCCAGACTTTTGCACCTCATCTATGCGCACGCCGCCACTTCCCGGTTTCCGCCGTAAATCTTTTGTGACTATAACCGGTGTTAGGTGGAATGTCTGTAGTGCGCGGCCTAATTCTCTTGTACGGCAGTATCGTACACTTATTCGCCCGAATCGCATTTGCGCCGGCCCGGATTTCTGCATCCTATCTCTCTGCGCCCCGGCAGGATGCCGGTTTCGTCCAACAATCCTTGCCCCGCTTTTGCCGCTGGAAAGAGCCATCCGGGTGCGGTTCCGATGGCGGGCCGGGCCGCGGCCATTTCGCGGGCTATAAAGGCGCCGGCCCACGTCCGCCGGCCCGCAAGGCGGAAAATTGTCCGGCGCCTCGACTGGCGATCACGGAAGAGGTTTTGAGGTGTGCGACAAAAACCAAACATTGTCAACGTAAGGTGGCGGACCGGCCGGCTCGGTGCCTTCTGAATCTTGCTCCATGTCGCCCAGAACGGCCGTGTCCGTCCACGCTCTAATCTGTCCGTGGCCGTCGCCGAAAGCGATGCCGGCGGAGTTGACATGGTAATGGCCCGGCAGGTCAACATAGTACGGGTATCCGACACGCTGCTGTTGGGTGTCGTTACACATGGAGCCGTCGTTGATGGTGGACTGGTTCTCTTCCGCCAACACCCAGGCGTTGGCCGATCCCAGGGCGGCGAGATCCGACGACTTGGTGAAGATAATCTGCATCGGAGTCCCGTTCCAGGTCCACTGGTTGCCCGGTGTGACCCCCATGGTGCAGTTCATGGAATAAGCGCGTTGGGTCGTGTCGCCCCATCTGTCCAGTTTCGTATTCGCCGGACACTGATAAATTTGATAATTTCCCGTGTACGGGTAGATCAGCCCGTAGGTGATCAAGTTGATATAGTTTGGGTAGATGTGGTTGGTGGCGTCACCGAGAATCCAGTTAGCCAGGGACTGGCCGGCCGCGTAGTTATTCAGATCGGCTACGTTCCCGTCCCACCCTCCCCAATCATCGGCGAGATTTTGAGCCAACTGGTCCCGGTTGTCATTGGCGTAGCTGGTCCAGCCGACGATCAATTGATGGAGATTGCTTATGCACCGGGTTCCCTGGCCTTTGGCTTTGGCATTGGCCAGCACCGGCAGCAACAAGGCCGCCAGAATGGCAATGATAATGATCACCACCAGCAGTTCAATGAGGGTGAAAGCGCCGGGTTGCCTTGAAGCCCGGCCGGTTGAGGATGGCAAAGGCGCTTCTTGAGTCTTCATAGTTTTGTCTTTGTTTATTTGTTAAGCGGTCAATCAGTTACGGGTTACAGCAGCAGCCTGGCTCTCTCGTCTCCAGACCAGACCTCCGCATCTTACTCCATACGCGTTGCCAGGCGGAAATGTCCGCCAAAAATCTTTTTTTTGACTATAACCGGTGTTTGTGGAATGTCTGTAGAGTGCCGCCTAATTATTTTGTACGTTGTCGTCGTACACTTGCGCGTCCGAGTCATGTCTTTTCCTGCCTGTCGTTCCAGCGCACGGCTTCACCCAACAGGCGCGTGGCGTTGCAGGGTTTGAGCTTTTCCTGAATCCGAGCGCAGAAAGACGGAACGGTCCTGAAACTTTGACCGGTTGTCATTGGCGTAGCTGGTCCAGCCGACGATCAATTGATGGAGATTGCTTATGCACCGGGTTCCCTGGCCTTTGGCT
>JBEKIA010000188.1:0-8609 GCA_050011995.1 Verrucomicrobiota bacterium | reverse complement strand
CTACTACGACGTGTAAAAGCGGGCGGAACCCGCCGCCGGGCATCAAAGGATGCCCGGCGCGGCCCTTCCGGGGAGACCCCGATAAAGTGCCCGTTTTTAAAGGGTTTTTTTGATGTGAATAAGTCGGGAATAACGTTTAATATGTTGTGATAGCCAAACAACCTCATTCTGTAATAGAACACTCTTAGCTGAAGCAAGAAAAAGCACCATGAGAGAAAACGTCTTTTCAGGTCACGCGAGCGCAATGGTCAATATGTTGCAACGTATTGATTATCAGTTACTTATAACCGGATCATAGACGCTGTGACGGAAAGGTGACGGGCAACCGCCTCCTTTCGCGCCATGTCCATCCGAAGAAATTTTTTCAAGCGCGCCCACGAGGGAAATCTGGGGACGGAGAAAATGCTGGTGAATAATTGGGGCTTTTTGAGGTTTCAGCACTGAGACCAAATGCAAGCTTCTTTCGATAAAATTTGGGAGTCGGCTCAGCAATCGTTGCGTACGATGCTGAATCCGGACATCTACAATCTCTGGTTCTTGCCGGTCAAGGCCGTGGGACTGGAGGAGGACACGATCGTACTGGAAGTCGCCAATGATTTCTGCGAAGTCTGGCTCAAGGATAACTATCTGGGGCTGATTCGAGATGTTCTGGCCCAAGCTTCCGGGCAGATTTTGAAAATCCGGTTTCGTGTCGGCGACGCGCCGTCTTTGGCGGCCAGCCCGGACGGGAGCGTGAAAACCAAGCCCAAGGCCATCGTCGAACCCGTGGAACGGGCCGGCGCCACGGGGCGCGATGCGGCCTTCAACCCGAAGAACACCTTCGAAACCTTTGTCGTTGGCGAAAACAACAATCACGCCCATGCCGCCGCCATGGCGGTGGCGCAGGCGCCCGGCAAATCCTACAACCCTCTTTTCTTCTACGGCGGGGTGGGACTGGGCAAGACCCATCTGCTCCACGCCATCGGCCAGCATGTGGCCACGCACAAAAAAATCTCACGCGTCACCTATCTCTCCTCGGAAAAATTCACCAACGAGTACATTGACGCCATTCAGAACAACCAGTTGGTTCGCTTCCGCCGCAAATACCGCCTGGCCGACGTGTTATTGATAGACGACATCCAATTCCTGGCCGGCAAGGAACGGATCCAGGAGGAGTTCTTCCACACTTTCAACGCCTTGCACGAGGCGCACAAACAAATTGTGCTCACCTGCGACCGCCCCGCGGCGGAAATCCAGAACCTGGAGCAACGCCTGGTTTCCCGCTTTGAATGGGGACTGGTCGCCGAGTTGCAGCCGCCCGACGTGGAAACCCGCCTGGCCATTTTGCGCAAAAAGGCGGGCGCCATGGAGGTCCAATTGCCGGAGGAAATCCTCAATTTCCTGGCCAATCGCATCCGCACCAACATCCGCCGCCTGGAAGGCGCCCTCATCCGCGTCGCCTCCTTCGCCGCGCTGACCGGCAAGAAACTGACCTTGCCAGTGGTGGAAGGATTGCTGCGCGAAGTGCTGCATGAAGAGGGCCGATACACCGTCAACATTGATTGCATCCAGAAAAGAGTGGCCGAACATTTCGACATCCGCCTGGCCGACATGACCAGCAAGCGCCGTCCCGAAAACATCGCCTTTCCGCGCCAAATCGCCATGTTCCTGTCCCGTCAAATGACCGAGAGCTCCCTCAACACCATCGGAGAGGCCTTTGGCGGCCGCGACCACGGAACCGTCCTCCATGCCTGCCGTCTGGTCAAGGACCGCATGGAAGTGGACGCCCAGGTTCGCCAAGCCGTCCACTACCTGGAAAAACAACTGTTGAGGTGATTTCCTGGCGGATGCCGGATGGCAGATTGCGGATTGTGGATTTTCTGAGAATGTGACCGGAGCCACCATGCCAGCCCCCAGCCGCCAGCCGCCAGCCGCCATCGTGGAAGTATCGGGCCTCACCAAAGCCTTTCGCACTTACAAAAAGGAACCCGGCTTTCTTGGGGCCGTGCGCGGACTCTTCCATCGCAAATACGAACAGACCGTCGCGGTCCACGAAGTCAGCTTCACCATTGAGGAAGGGGAATTGGTCGGTTTCCTCGGCCCCAATGGCGCGGGCAAAACCACCACCCTGAAAATGTTGTCCGGCCTTCTCTACCCCACCCGCGGCTCGGCCCGGGTCCTCGGCTATGTGCCGTGGAAGCGGGACGACGGCTACCGCCGGCAATTTGCCCTGCTGCTGGGCCAGAAAAACCAGCTTTGGTGGGACCTCCCCGCCCGCGAGTCGCTGGAACTGAACAGCAAGATTTACGGCATTGAGCCGGCCGTCTTCGCGCGAACGGTGGCGGAATTGACGGAAATGCTCGCCGTCAAGGACAAACTGGACGTGATGGTGCGCGAGCTTTCCCTGGGCGAACGAATGAAAATGGAGCTGATCGCCGCCCTGCTGCACCAGCCCCGGGTCCTGTTTCTTGACGAACCCACCATCGGCCTGGACGTGGTTTCGCAAAAAATCGTCCGCGAATTTCTGCGCCACTACAACGCCGCCCGGAAGACCACCATCCTGCTCACCAGCCATTACATGACCGACATCCAGGAGCTTTGCCGCCGCGTCATTATCATTGACAAGGGGCGGATTTTTTTCGACGGCCAGTTGGCCGAAGTGCTGGACCGCTTCGCGGATTTCAAAATTGTCTCCATTTCCTGGCTGACCGGCGCCCGGTTTCCACAGGTGGAACTGAGGCATTATGGCGAGGTCCTGCAGCAGACCTCCAACCGCATCCAGCTCAAGGTCAAGCGCGACCAGGTTATCGCCGCCTGCAAGCAATTGCTGGACGAACTGCCGGTCAATGATATAGACATCCAGGAAGTCCCCATCGAAGAAGTCATCCGCCAGATCTTCGCCCGCTGACGCTTTTTCATCCTCTTCATCATGCGGCCAAAATGGGTCCGCCGGCCACGAGTTTTTTCGCGCGGGAATCCACCCTCAAGTTCATTCCTTCCAGCGATCGCGCGCCGAGGATTTCCAAATCTCCCGGCTCGCCAAAAATGACTTCATCCGTCGTGAGCGCGTCGCCGACCCGAATGATGGCGAAGCCCACGGCGCGGGTGATCTGCCGGCCGTTGGCCATGACGAAGGTGTAATCTTTTTTCTCACGCTTGACGCCGATGCTTTTCAGGGTTTCCCCGTTGATCCAGGTGAATTCCGCCCCGGAGTCCACCAGCATCTTGTTGACTTGAGCCGACTTCTTCCGGTCAACATGGTTTTCAACGCTGCCGCTCGTGTAAAATGTTCCCATGCCATTCTTCATGTTTCCAATTTATCACTTTCCCACTGCTTTCACAACCTTCTCCGCCGCATCCGCCATCGAGTCGCCGGTGATGATGGCGACGCCGGATTGGGCCAGGGTTTGCTTGCCCGCCGCCACATTGTTGCCTTCCAGCCGCACCACCAGCGGCAGTTGCAATCCCGTCTCCCTCACCGCCGCGACGATGCCAGTGGCGATGATGTTGCAATCCATGATGCCGCCAAAAATGTTGACCAGAATCCCTTTGACATGCGCGTCGCTCAATATGATTTTGAACGCCGCCGTCACCTGCTCCCGGCTCGCGCCGCCGCCCACGTCCAAAAAGTTGGCCGGTTCGCCCCCGCAATGCTGGATGAGGTCCATCGTGGCCATAGCCAGGCCCGCGCCGTTGACCAGGCAGGCGATATTCCCGTCCAGCTTGATGTAGTTGAGATTGTGTTTGCCGGCTTCGATTTCCAGCGGCGCTTCTTCCGCCAAATCGCGCATCGCCTGGAGGTTCGGATGCCGGTAGAGCGCATTGTCGTCCAGGCTCATTTTCGCGTCCACCGCCATGAGCGACTCCTTCCCGTCCGGGCCGGTGACCAGGCAAAGCGGATTGATTTCCACCACGCTGGCATCGCATTCCCGCCAGGTCTTGTAAAGCCCGCCAAACATTTTCGCGCCCGCCGCGATCAAATCCCCCTTCAAGCCCAGCGCGGCCGCCAGCTTGCGCCCTTGAAACGGCATCAGGCCCAGGGATGGGTCCACCGTCACCTTGAGGATCTTCTCCGGGTGCCGGGCGGCGACCTCTTCGATCTCCACCCCTCCTTCGGTGCTGGCCATCACCATCGGGCGCGCGGCCGCCCGATCCAGCAAGACGGCGCAATAGAATTCCTTCTGAATCCCGGGCGCCGCCACGACGAGGACCTTGCTCACCAGCCGCCCATCCGGTCCCGTTTGTTTGGTGACCAGCACATGGCCCAGCATCGCTTTGGCTTTCTCATAAACATCGCCCGCCGTCTGGCAAACCTGCACCCCGCCTTGGAAGCCGCTCTTAAAAGTCCCTTTGCCGCGTCCGCCGGCATGAATCTGCGCTTTGATCACGATCCGTTTGTGCCCCTGAGCCAGGATTTGTTCGGCGGCCTGTTGCGCGGCCCCGGCTGAGGCGCAAACCTCCCCCGCCGGCACAGCCACGCCGTTCTGGGCCAGCAATTGCCTGGCCTGGTATTCGTGAATATTCATTTAGGCTGATATAATTGACATTCTCAACCCATCGAATCTAAGTGCCCCGGCCTGGAGCGTCAACGGTTTTCCACCCATCTGCCGGCGGAAGTTCCAATGAAAAAAAGAGTTCGGAGCAAAAGGTGAGAAGTTTCTCTGAAGCAAAAGGGCCAAAGCCACTCAACGAGGCAGCATAGCTTCTGAAAACAAAAAACTGGCGTTCCAGCCGGCTTGCTCCCATGTCCGTCGTGGGATTATCTACTGCCCCGGCTCAAACTGACCAGCCGTCCCACGCGGGCCTGCCATCCCAAAACCTCCAATTCCGGCCGCTCTTGACGGAGCACGGCAGGTGGCGCGGACAATTTGGGAGCCGGGCGGTTCGTGGCGGTCTTGTCGCCGTTTCGTGCCACGACTTTCAGGTCAGGCTCTGTCTCCCAAGTCTCCACCGTCAATGTTTGTGTGTTCGCTCTCATATCCATCCACAACGCCAGTGCGCTGCTTGCTTGGTAATAGCATGACCAATGCCAGATCCCATCAAGGACAGTTAAGTGTGTGTAAGTTGTTGTGGTTAAATAACCTACAATCAAATGATAAATCCATCTGCAACCACCGGATCTTGCACTTTCGGCAAAATTCCATCAGAAATGCGTGAAATTGCCGCATGGGCGATTGCGTGAAACACACGCACACATCTCCCCTGCTACAGTGGCTTTCCGCTTTCTCCTTTCTGCTTTTCATGGACGGCGCCGACTCATTCGTCCGCCCCCTCGGCGATTCCGGCCAAATCGTCAGGTTGCCGCGCCGCCTCCACCGCTTGGCGGGCGGCAGCCAGTTCTTTGGGCGTGAACAGGTTGAGCAGCGAGATTTTCAACGGGCGCCGGCGGCCCTGCAGGGTGATGTGGTCCCATTGGGCGGAGAGGACATGGCCGGAGAATTTCTGGATGCACCGGCCCCGGATGCACGCCCGCGTGCTGCGCGGCGGCTGGGTGATGGCGCGCCGCACCGCCGCCTCGCCGGGCGCCCCGGCCATCGCGCCGGATCGTTCCAGCGCGTAATAAAGGCCCCCCTCCAAGTCCAGCCGGTGATATTCCAGGTCCAGGCTCCGCAGCCACGGATCCTCGTCGCCGATTTTTTCCGCCGCCTGGAATTGGCGGACCAGCGCCAGCTTGGCCACCCAATCCAGCCGGTCCCGGCAGCGCATCGGGTCGGTTTCCAAGTCGGTCAACACCTGGTTCCAGTCCGCCCAAAGCGCCGCCCGGGCCGGGTCTGTCAAGTCGCAGAATTCCCGCGCGGCCTGGCACCAGGCCCTTTGCACGGCGATGGCGCTGGAAGCCGCGCCGTTTTCCAAGGTGACCGGCCAGCGGAACGCCGGGTCGCGCGAAATCTCGCGCAGGGCGCGCAGCGGGTCGGCCAGGACCGGGCAGGGCCAGCCGGGATTGCGCGCCAGGGCTTCCAGCATCAGCGCGGTCGCGCCCGTTTTCAGGCGCGTGGCAAAGGGCGACATGTTGGCGTCGCCCAGGATGACGTGGAAGCGGCGGTAGAAAGCGGGGTTGGCGTGCGGTTCGTCGCGGGTGTTGATGATGGGCCGCCGCCGCATCGTGTCCACGCTTTGCAGTTCGCTGAAAAAATCGCTTCGTTGCGCGATCTGGAACCCCGGCCCGGCAAAGCGGTCCTCCTCTTCCAGCGCAAATTTCCCCGCGCCCGCAAAAATTTGCCGCGTGACCAAAAAGGCCTGGGCGCCGCGCGCCAGCGTCTCCCACGGCAAGGACCGCGGCAGCAGGTAATTCTCATGGCAGCCGTAGCTGTGGCCGCGGAAATCGGTGTTGTTCTTGTAGAGGCGGACCGTGCCGCCGCGTTCCTCGGAAAGTTTCCGGGCGCAGCGCATCAGAATCCTTTCGCCCGCGCGGTCGTGCGCGGCCAGCTCCTCCAGCGTGCCGCATTCGGGCGTGCAATACTCCGGGTGGGCGTGGTCGTTGTAAAAGCGCGCGCCGTTGCCCAGCGCCAGGTCGCTCTTGATTTCGACATAACTGAGTTCCCGCGCCGAATCCTGCGCGAAATAATGCGCCTCGTCGGAATCCTGCAGCAACTCCTCCACCTGGAACCCGCGCATGTCGGCGTGCGGATTCTCGCATTCATAATCCCAGCGCATCAGCACGCCCGACTTGGTGGCGCTGCGCACCAGCGCGATGGACTCGGCCACCAGGTCCAAGTCCTCCTCCCCGTCGCGCGCGATGCCGATTTCCGTTTCGATGCCGAACTGGATGACCGGCGGCGAATTGTTTGCACAAGACATTGGCGTGAAACTAACAGAAAAAACGCCCATTGGCAAAATCACCGCCAACAAGCCTGGAAGGGGAAGCCGGTTCCTGGCGCAAAGTGGCGGAGCCGTCCCGGCTCTTTCAACCGGGCTTTCATGGGGATGTCTGCGTGTGGTCACGGCAAAAAATTACTTGATTAGGCTTGATTGGCCTTGACCTGGAAAACTCAGTGTGGCGTGTAAACACTTCATGGATAAACACTTCCATCTAATTGCCGCAAAAATAGGCACAAAAGGCTTATTCACCTTTATTCACCTTTACCGGGATGGTTCGTGCTGGTGGCGGATGCTCCTCCTGTAGCGGCGGTCTATGACCGTCGCTGAAATGGCGAATGCTGCATGAACGCGGCACGGAGTGATTGCGCCGTCGCTGCGCTGTGGCGTGACAAGGGCGTGCTGGAGCCATCCAACTTGGCGTATCGCCGCCCTGCAGTCCGTCTGAGTCCAGTCTCGGCGAGCCGCCCTGTTTCCTCTCTTTTCCATTCTCCATCCTCCATCCTCGCTTTCCTTCCCGCTCCCCGCCCGCCCCGCCCGCGCCGGCCGCATCCTCCCGGATGCGACGCCGGCCTGTGCCTACGTTTCTCACGCTGAGCATTCAACCATAGGTTCTAATTTTTGTCAAGCCTCTTTTGGGAAGAAAATCGAGAATCGTGAGGACGAATGTAGCGGCGCTCTGTGAGCGTCGGGGATGGATATTTCGACAGACGGGGGGGAAACGAAGGGCGTAGCGGCGCTCGGCAGAGCGCCGCACCATAGACTTGAACAGGAGCAGAGAACAGAGCACTCTTGCCCTCAAACCGGAAAGGGAGAAAAGGGGTCAACCCAGAATAGATAAGGCGTTAATCATTGATTGACAATACGTTATGCGGATGCTTTGAATATGCCGCCCCGCTGGGGCTTTGGATTTCTGGTTCCCTGGGTTCTACAGATATACCGCGCCTACGGCGCTGAGCCGCCGCCCCCAAGCCTGCCACCGATTTTGGCGCGCCTTTGTAGAACCAAAGCGAAAAGGATGATTTAGCTCCGATAGGAGCGACATATTTCGGGTGCTGCGCCAACACACCATTCATAACATCCTTAAAACAAATGGGTTACAATTGGCATTCCTTATCCAAGCGCCATTCTGGGTTGACCCCTTTCCCGCTTTTCCTGCTTTCAGGTATTTTTATCTTTCCAATTCGCTTTTGGAGGACCATATTGTCCTTGCGCACAACGGCGCGCCCGTGATGACCAATCAAAACACGTATGATCATCTGAACCGGCTGACCGGGATATCGTCGGCGCTGGATTTCAATTATCAATACAACAGCGCCGGCCAGCGAACCAACGTCACGCAGTTGGCGGACGGCAGTTATTGGCTATACGGGTACGACGCGCTGGGGCAGTTGACGAGCGGCAACAAATGCTTTTGGGACGGCACGCCGGTGGCGGGGCAGCAGTTTGACTACGCTTTCGACACCATCGGCAACCGCACCGGCACGCAGGCGGGGGGAGATCCGACCGGGGCGAATTTGCGCCAGGCGGCTTTTGGGAACAATTGGCTCAACCAGATCACCAACCGCGGGGTGCCCGGATATGTGGACGTGCTGGGGCTGGCGCTGGCGGCCAACACGGTCAGCGTGAGCGGCAGCAACGCCTACCGGAAGTGGGAGTATTTCTGGGAGCCGCTGGCGGTGGGCAACAGCACGAGTGCGGCGTGGGCCAATGTGACGGTGACGTCGGGGCAGGCGAGCACTTCGGGCAACATCTTTGTGGCGAAGAACCCCGAAACATTCACCTACGACCTGGACGGGAACCTGACCAGCGAC
>JBEKIA010000187.1:0-7792 GCA_050011995.1 Verrucomicrobiota bacterium | reverse complement strand
CACGGTGGGATAATGGGCCAGGGCCTGGACGCTGGGATCCCAGGGCTGCGCGGCGATCTGGCTCGGATCCCCGCCGCTGTTGACGTAGCGGTCCGCCATGACAATTTGCGCCGGCACGGCGGCGGCGGCGAAGAGGTCGGCCAGCAACGGGTCGGGATAGAGCGCGATGGGCTGGAGCATTTGGTCCAGAGCCTCGGGGGTGAACGGCGCCGCCGCGGCCATATCCCCGGCCACGGCCTGGGCGCCTGCCGGAATTGAAGCGCAAAAAAGAATGACTGCCGCTGCCTGAAAAGTTGACATGAGCTTTGTCATAAAATCCATGGTTTCACACCGTCAACCATTGGACGGCGGGGCGGCGGGAAGTATTCAAGAAGTATTGAGAAAGTCACCGAATTGTTTCGGAAGCGCCCTTGACAATTATTGGGAATGGGCCATAATGTCCACAGTGAATGAATAAATCGTTTGCAGTTCAAACCAGTCAGCGCGCGCATTGCGCGGGCGGAGCCATTGCCCTGTGGCGCGCCTGCCTGGGCGCCGGCATCGTGGAGGCGGTTGTCTAAAAGAGACCAAAGCATTTTCCAGAACCCACGATTGCCAGTCAATCGTGGGTTTTTCGCTTTTGCGGAACGCAAACGGAAGATTTTTTGAAAGAATTTATGAGAAGAAACAGAATGACGACCCGGTTTGAACCGGAAACACGTTTCGAGGTGGCGCCCGTTCCCGCCGTGCCGTTTCGCGGCACGCAGGAAACGGAACTGGACCGCCTCAAGGCCCGGCTTTTGCAGGAATGGCTCCAGCAAACGCCGGACGAGCAACTTTACGCGCCTTTGCGCCGCGCCGCCAATGAAGCGGCTGCCCTGGCCTGGTTCACGCCGTTCCCGCTCCTGTTTTTCCCGGGCTTGCTGGAGGAAAAGGCGCGCGCGGCGCTGCAGCAGGGGGCCAGACAACGATACATCCGCAATCGCAGCGAGAGCCTGCTGGAGGAGGCCGCGGCGTGAAGGGGTGCGAGACAGAATTCTTCGCTTTCCCGGTAGGGCAGAGCTGCTGCTCTGCCCTGAAATCTTGGGCGGCGCGGCAGCGCCGCCCTACCAGGGCTGTGAAGATTTTGGTCATGCGCCCAACGTGAAGCCAAATGCTATTTGATGCGTGGGATACGAACCTAATCCATGGATGATTCTGCCCTTCGGGCTGCTCTTGTCCGCCCTGGCGCTGGGACCGCTGCTCTTCCGCCCCTGGTGGGAAAAGCATTACGGCAAAACTGCCGCGGCCCTGGGCGCGATCACGGCGGCCTATTATCTCCTGGTCCTGCCGGCCGCGGCGGCGCACACGGTCGCCCAGGCGGGCCGTGAGTACCTGGGATTCATCGCGCTGGTGGGTTCGTTGTTTGTCGTCTCCGGCGGCCTCCACATCCGCGTCCAGGGCGCAGGGACGCCGCCGGCCAACGTGGTGTTTCTGCTGGCGGGGGCGCTGCTGGCCAATGTTCTGGGAACGGTCGGGGCGTCGCTGCTGCTGATCCGGCCGTGGCTGCGCTTCAATGGCGGGCGGGTGGGCGGCCACCATGTCGTTTTTTTTATTTTCATCGTTTCCAACGCCGGCGGTTGTCTGGCGCCCGTCGGCAATCCCCCGCTTTTTCTGGGCTACCTGATGGGCGTTCCGTTTTGGTGGGTGGCGGAGCACTGCTGGCCGATGTGGCTCTGCGGGATGGGATTCCTGCTGGGGGCTTTTTATGTGGTGGATCGCCGCCATTGCCGGCGCACAGCCCCGAAGCTGCAAAGCCCGCCGGAAAAATGCCGCCCGGAGGGGCCTTTCCACCTTCAGCCTTCAGCCTTCAGCCTTCAGCCTTTGCCGGAAAGATGGCGCGTGGAGGGGCTTTGGAACCTCGTGTTCCTGGCGGTGATTCTGGGGTCTGTTGTTGTCTCGCAACCGCTCTTTCTGCGGGAAGGGCTGATGGCGGCGGCGGCGGCCGGCTCCTGGTTCACCACCCGCAAAGCGGTGCATGAGGCCAACCAGTTTGATTTCCATCCCCTGATCGAAGTGGCGGTCTTGTTCCTGGGCATATTTGCAACGATGATGCCGGCGCTGGACTGGCTGCAAAGCCACGCCCGCCCGGCGCTGGGCGCGAACCCCTCCCCGGCGCTTTTCTATTGGGGTTCCGGCACACTCTCCAGCGTGCTGGACAATGCGCCGGCCTACCTGAGTTTTTTCAGCGCCTGGCTTGGCGCCCAGGGGCAGCCGCTGGGCCGGCCGGACCAGGTGGCGCGGATTCTCGCCGGCGGACATTCGCAGTTGGCGTTGACGGCGTTGAGCGTGGCCTCGGTTTTTTTCGGCGGCTGCACTTACATTGGCAACGGGCCGAATTTCATGGTCAAAGCCATCGCGGAGCGGCAGGGAGTGCCTCTGCCGGGATTCCTGGGCTACATCATAAAATGGACTATGCCTGTCCTGCTGCCTTTGCTAATAATAATGTGGCTGATTTTCTTCCGGTAAGACATGCGAGCTGCCTACAACATATTGTTCGTGATTTTTTTCTGGGTGAGCGCGCCTTACTATTTCTGGAAGATGTGGCGGCGCGGGAATTGGCGGGCCGGATTGGGGGAGCGTTTCGGGCGGTACACCCCGGAATTCAAAGCCGCGCTGGCAGGCGGCCCGGTGCTCTGGATGCACGCGGTGAGCGTGGGCGAAGCGGGGGTTTGTTTGCAATTGCTCGGCGAACTGGAATCGCGCCTGCCGGGGTGGCGGTTCGCCGTTTCCACCACCACCTCCACCGGGATGGGCGAGTTGCAACGGCGGCTGCCCGCCCGCATCGCGCGCTTTTATTATCCCGCCAATTTGGCCGGCGCCGTCCGGCGCGCCCTGGATGCCGTGCAACCGCGCGCCCTGATTTTGGTGGAATCCGAACTGTGGCCCAATTTGCTTTGGCAGGCGCAGGACCGGGGGACGCCGGTCTTCCTGGTTAACGCCCGCGTCTCCGACCGCTCTTTCCGCGGCTACCGCCGCTTCGGATTTTTGTTCCGGCCCATTTTCGCCAGGTTCCGCGGCGTGGGCTGCCAGTCTCCCGGCGAGGCGGGCCGCCTGGCGCAACTGGGTTTCCCGGCGGGGGCGGTGCGGGTGACGGGAAATTTGAAGTTCGACGCCGCCCAGCCGGGCGGGCGTTCCGGCCTGGACGTGCCCGGATTGTTGCGCCAAATAGGTGTCAATAGCAACGCCCGCCTGCTGGTGGCCGGCAGCACCCACGCGGGGGAGGAGGCCGTCCTGGCGGAAATGTTGCCGCGCCTGCGGGAGCGGTTCCCGGATTTGTTTCTCATCCTGGTGCCGCGCCATTTTGAGCGCGCCGGGGCGGTGGGACAGGAACTGGAGGCGCGCGGCGTGAGATTTTTTCGCCGGTCCGACCTCACGCCGGAAACGCGGCTGCCAGCCGGCCAGGTGCAATGCCTCCTGGTCAACAGCACGGGAGAACTGAAGTTCTTCTATGAGCAGGCGGCGCTGGTTTTTGTGGGCAAAAGCCTGACCGCCCGGGGCGGACAAAACCCCATTGAACCGGCGGCGCTGGGCAAGGCGATGGTTTTCGGACCGAACATGCAAAATTTCGCCTCCGTCGCCCAGTCCTTCCTGGCCGGCCAGGGCGCGATCCAGGTGCGGACGGCGGCCGAACTGGAGCAGGCGTTTGCCGAATTGCTGGCCGACGACGCCCGGCGCGCCCGTCTGGGCGAGCGCGCCCGGCGCGTTTTTCAGGAGAACCTGGGCGCCACCCGCCGCACGGTGGAAATGATCCTGGAAACCGGCCGGGGCGTGTTCTGAAGCGGGCGGCTGTTTCCCCAGGGCCGCTCTAAAGTCTGGAAAGCTGCGCCGCCACCGTCGCACACCGGCGGCATAAAAAGTCGGCGGCGGATTGCCATCCGCCGCTACACCAGCGCACCGTAGCGGCTTTCGGCAGAAAGCCGCTGAACTTCCCTGCCCCTGCTGGTTTGGAGGCAACATTAGAGCACCCTCTGTTTTCCCGGCTACGGGGGTTGCAACCTGGTGGTCATGCCGGCCAGAGTCAGGATCCGCTGCTCCGGCGTGGGGGGATCCACGCAGGAAATGGTCAGCAGGTTGCGCCCCGCTTTGAGAGGGCATTCCAGGACCATCTCCTCGGCGGTCGTGGGATAATCGCGGGTGAAATCGCCCGTCTGCATCCGGATGATGTTGTTGGTGACCGGCTGTCCGTTCTGATCCATGACATGGCACCGGATTTGAAGGCGCGCGGGCCGTTCGAGCATCAGACCCAGGGAAGCGTGGTTGGAGATCAATTTCATCCGGTTCTCCGGATTTCCCCGGTAGTGGATGTTCCAGGAATCATAACCAACCGACAGTCCAAAATCGGACTGAGGCGGGAGGTTGACGTCCTCGCTGACGATCGCCGTGCCCGGCAGATCAAAATTGGGGCCGGGCAGGCTGGCGGAAGGATTGTCGTCCACCAATACGTGATGAATGGTTCCTCCAAAGCCGCGGTCCTTGAGGAAGACCCAAAGCGGGTATTCCCAGGAATCAATGCCGGTTTTCAACAAGACATTGGTGATGCCGCTGTGGATGAGGTCCTGGGCCACCTCGACGGTGGAGGGGTACAGTTCCGGGCGAAAGCAAAAATATCGTTCCTCGCGGGACTTGGAAGGGAGGGGAAATTCGTCCTTGATGGGATCAAAATGATTGTAAGCGATGACGAGCGCCCCGTTCCAAACCAGCAGCATCGAAAACGCCAGCACCAGCCAGCGATTCCACACCCAGCCCAAAACCGCCCCCGCGAACGGGGCCGCCAGCAGCAGGAAAACCAGGTGCAGCCGCTGCTGCCACGGCTCCCATTTCAAATAGCCGCACATCATGGCAAATCCGAGCGTCAACAAGCCCAGATACACCATCAGCGGCGATTTCCACTTAAACGCCGCCAGAAAAGTGACCCCCGCAAAAAACAGCGGCAACACATCCACGATTTCCCCAAAGCCGTCGCCCGCCGCGATTTCCGAGTTGCCCCGGAAATAAAAAGTGACGGTGGAGTGGACGCAGTCGGGGTCCTGCAACGGTTCGCCAGTCAGCCGGATGGCGCCGTTCAACAGCTTGTCCAGCGCAGTGGTGGCGAACGTGAAGGGGGTGTTGGCGTAGAGGGACAGATCGCGAAAGATGTTTGCCGCTATTTTCGCCGGGTTGCGATTTTGCATCTGGGTGATGCTCCAGGTCTCCGGGGAGGCGAGCCACCCGTGGAACAGGCGGTTATTGCGCAGCATCCACGGCCCGTTGAGGGCCAGCCCGATCACCGCCGTGCCCGCGCCCAGCAGGAAAAGCGCCCGCAGCGACTTGCCAAAGAGAAAGAACACCAGCGCCAGGGCAAACGGCGCGGCATAAAGACACATCGTTGCCTTGTTGTTGACTCCCAGGGCAAAGGCCGCCGCCACACCCCCGGCATAAAGAAGCTGCTTTGGCGATTGAACCAGCAGCGCGCCAAACAACACCAGCAGGATCATCCACATCCCGGTGCGCAGATCATTCATCGCCGAGCTGGACTGGAGGATGGCATGGGGGCTGGTCATGGCTACCACGGCGGCAAAGAAGCCGCACCATTTCACCCGGCCCGGATCCAACGGCTTGTTGCCGAACTGCCATTGCAACAATCGCTCCGCCAAAAAGCTCGCCGCCAGGGCGCCGGTCAACATCGCCCACCATTGCGGCAGATTGACCGGCCAGTCATTCCCGGCCAGCAGCAACAGGGTTGCGATTTGTATTTCCCCGCCGGGCGCATAGTCCAGTTGCCGCCGGATATTGGTCGGGTAATGGTTCATGCTTTGCTGTTGCATCCAGTGCATCACGCGCGGCATGTGGTACGTCAGCGTGTCCCAATTGGTCGTCGGCGAGAGCAACGCCACCGCGCCCAGGAACAACATCATGGCGGCGGCCAGGAAGAATAAAGTTTTGTTGACGGGAGAGGAAAAGGGCTTGGTTCGCAGGACGCTCCAAAACCGCCGCCATGTTTCCTTGAGGCCGGCGATGATTTCAGCCGGTTTCTGCAATCGGACAATGGCGGCCAGGAGCGCGGCATCCGCCAGGCCCCACAGAATCCACATCGCCACGGCCGTCAATTGGCGCGCGGCGCTGGCGCACTCCGCCGCCAGGACAAACACCATCCCCGCCGCCACCGTGGCAAAGGCCCAGGAAACCCGGCGGTCTTTGTCAATAAGATTCTTCGCGGCCAATCCCCGGAAAAGCAGGTAGCTCAAGACAAAACAAATCCAGACCGGGCAGAGCCGCGCCAGAAGGAGAAAAAATAAAGGAATGGGCATGTCACCTTATTTTCGTTGTCCTGGCGGCGCATCCAGCAGCCTGGTGGCACGGTAGCGCGGCGCTGCCGCGCCGCCCATAATTCTCAGGTGGGACCATTCGCGGGGTTTGTGCGACCATAGTTTCCAAGCCCAGCCGCTGGAGGAAGTTGCGGCTGTGCGGAAAGGGCGCAATGGCATGTCCGGGCAATGCACCGGTCTCGACTGGTAGGGCGCGCACTCCGTGCGCGCCGCGGCGGGCAGAGGACTGCCCGCCCGACCTCTTCCCACTCCGCCACTGAAGCAGTACATGTCCCGCTCGTTCATGGGTGCGAATATGTCTGTGTCGGCGGAACCAGGTCAAGCGCGGATTCAGGTCCATACCGGCGTCGCAGGGCCAATCATGAAGGCGCTGGAAACACATAATTACTCGGATTGGGGCTGGTTTTCGACCGCGAAATGGGAAAAGCCCACTGGCGTGGTGGAGTAATGGAGTGATGGATTTGTGGGTAAAGTGATTCAAATAATATCTTAATTTACCTTGATTTGAGTTGATTCAGCTTGATTTGGAGAGCTTCAGTTGCATCGTAAATTGTTCATGGGAAGCTACTTGCATACATTTTTCTCAAAAACGGTCAATCTGGCGGAAAAAATCATGCTTGCAGCGACGAAATCATAAAGCATACTAAATAGATAGAGTATTGAATGATTGGCGGCTGGGCGCGGGATCCGCCGCCGTTGAAGCCTCCCCTGTCGCCTTCCCGCCCTTCCGCAATCCGCATGAACAATCCAACGCCAAGGGTAGCACAGGCGACTCGCCTGTGGTTTCGGGCGACCCGCCCGAAACCGCTGCCAGGCAAGTTGCCTGGCAGGAACGGGCAAGTTGCCCGTGCTACCCCTGGCGGCTTGGCGGCCTCGCGCCTTTGCGTTAAATCCGCAATCCGCAATTGGGTCGACACCCCTCTCCGCCCCGCCGCCATTCCGCCATACCTGCCTTGTCCTCACGCCGGGAAGATTAGCATATAAGCGCAGGTTGTCAAGGGAAAAATGCCGGAAAAGGTAATGCGTCAGCGACGGCGGCGAAAGGTAGTGCGAGACTCTGTCGAGCCGTGACTTTTTCCCAGGAAATCGAGTTTCGGCTCGACAGAGTGTCGCCCTACCAGCCGAGACTAACGCATTGCCGGAAAAGAAAAGGCCTATGCCCGCAGATGGACGCTGATGAGCGCGCACAAGGAATTTCGGAACAGGAGGGCACAGCGCGGCCCGCCGCAACCAAAGAAAATGAACCACGGATTGCCCAGCGCGGCAAACCCGCAACCATTTGAACTGGCCGCAAGAGAACGCAAAGATCGCAAAGAAAAAACAGCATAACTTCTTGTCTATGTCTTCTTTGCACTGCACTCCGTCAAAGTCACTCCGTTTCGCGAAGATTTTTACCACGGATGGCACGGATGGCACGGATGATGGCAATGCAGAAGGGAGAAGGCAGACCGCAGAGTTTTTATCCG
>JBEKIA010000186.1:0-7845 GCA_050011995.1 Verrucomicrobiota bacterium | reverse complement strand
CAACGGGGTGTTTCCCGGACGGCCCTTCGGGTCTATCAGATAAGTTTCGGCGTAATCGAAGAAGGCCGAGGCCCGCACCATCAGCGGATAGCCATTGCCCGTGCCGACGTATCCAATCCGGTCCATCCCACCGTCACGCAGGGAGGCGCCGCCGTCACCAGCCAGGGTCCGAATCTGACCGTTCAAACGTCCGGGAACGCGGTCATCAACTGGACCAGCTTCAACATCGCCGCCGGTGAAACGACGACCTTCGTCGAACCCTCCTCCACTTCGGTGGTTTGGAACAACATCAACGGCTCCGCTCCCTCAAGACTCATTGGCCATCTGGATGCCAATGGTTATGTGGTCCTGGAAAACCCGGCCGGATTCTACGTGGGCGGCCAGGCCGCGATCCGCGCGGCGGGCGTCATCATGACCACTGCCTCCGCCGTCACGCCCGATATTTCGGGCGGGAGCCTGTGGCAGTTCAACGCGCCTCCCCCGTCAGCCCCCATCATCAATTACGGCCAGATCAGCTCCGGTCCCGCCGGCCCGGTTTTTCTCATCGCCCACGATGTGGAGAATCACGGCGCCATCTCCGCGCCGGGCGGCAACATCGGCTTGTACGCCGGCCAGCAGGTCATGGTGTCAAGCCGCCCCGACGGACGGGGTTTGAGCGCGACGGTCACGCTGCCGCAAGGCTCGGTGAACAATTCGGGCCGGTTGATTGCCGATGCCGGCACCATCGCCTTGCAGGCGCAAGTGGTCAACACGGGCGGGATGATTCAAGCCAACTCCGTCCAGGAACACAACGGGGTCATCGAACTGGTGGCCAGCGATGATTTGACCCTGGGCGCCTCCTCGGTCATCGAAGCCAACGGCGGCGCGCAAGGCACAAGTCCCGGCGGCAGCGTGACCCTGCAATCCGGCAACACGTTCCGTGACGCCTCCGGTTCCGCCATCAGTGTGGCCGGCGGCGCGCAGGGGGGAGCCGGCGGGACGGTGGAGGTTTCCGCGCCGGTGATGCCGGCCATCAACTCGGTGATTGACGGCCACGCCAATGCGGGCAGTCCGGGCGGAGGGCTGAGGATTGATCCGGCCAGCATCACCCTCGGCAACAGCGGCACGGGCAGCGCCGGATCGGGCACGGTTGCCTCGGGCAGTTCACCCTCCGCGCTCAATTTGAATGTCAATTCCGCCTTTACGGGGTTCTCGCAGATTGATCTCCAGGCCACGGGAAACATCACGCTGTCGGACGGGGTGACCTGGGACCTGGCCGCCAGCACCGGCCTCAGCGCGCCGGGAAGCCAGCTCACCCTGGAAGCCGGCGGCAACATTCTGATCGGGACCAGCCGGGGCGCCAACCTGACGGCGGATGCGGGGTGGTCGTTGACGCTGGAAGCGGGGCGAAATTTCAATGTCGCCAACACGGTTGTTCCCGGCGTGCCCAACACCGCCGCGCCGGGCACGGTGACATCGGGCACGGGCAACATCACGCTGGCTGGCAACGGGACGATCCAGGCGCAGGATGGTTCCATCAGCCTTTTGGCCGGCAACAACATCACGGTCGCAACCGGCGCCATTCGCACGATGGGCGGGGGCAACATTGACGCGGAAGCTTTTGGGGGAAACATCAACGCGGGTTCAAATCCCAATGGTTACATCTTTAGCGCTTCCGCCAACTACACCGTTTCCCCGCTGCTGGGAGGCATCAGCACGGCGGCCGGCGGCAACGTCAACCTCTCCGCCGGCGGAAATGTGACGAGCTTTCTCCCCACAGCCACCAGCACCAGCGTCTCCGATGCCGGTTCGGGGGCCTTCGGGCCGGAACCCGGCGTGGTGTCCGTCACGGCGGGCGGCAATGTCGCCGGACATTATGTGGCCGCCGACAGCGTGCTCCAAGGGAATCTTGTGGCCAGCACCATTACCGCTGGAGGCGATGCCGGCACGGTCAGCAGCCTGCTGGCGTTGAGCCTGGTCAAGGGCGGCTGGCAAGTCCATGCGCCCAATGGCAGCATTTATCTCCAGGAAGTGCGAAATCCCAATGGCGCGTTAAACGGAAAATCAGGCGGAGCCGCGCCGCATAAACACCTCTTCGATTATGCCCCCGGCTCCTTTGTGGATTTGGATGCCGGCGACGCCGTGTTCCTGGAAGGGACGCTTCTGCCGCGTTATTCCAACGGGGACGAGGCGCCGCCCATCTACCCGCCCTCCCTGACCATTAACGCCGGGGCCGGCGGGGTGACGCTGGAAAACAATGTCACCTTGTTCCCTTCGCCAACCGGGCAATTAACCATCAACACCACGGCGGGAGGGAATTTGGAAGGATCGGGTTTTGAGTTGGCGATGTCCGACAGCAGCGCCACCGCCTGGAGCGGCACGACCGATTTTGCGTCAGACCACGCCGCCGTCCCGATCCACTTGAACGATCCCCAGCCGGTGACGCTGCACATCGCCGGCAATCTGGACGACATCACCCTGGTCATGCCCAAGGAAACGCAAATCACCGTGGGCGGGAACATGGACAACGCCAGCTTTGCCGGCCAGAACCTTCATCCCACCGACAATACGTTTATCAACGTGGCGGGAAGCATTGTGAACCAGAACGTGTACTCTTTTGAAACGGTGGGCGGTGGCGGCCTGAGCCTGCCGCCGCCGCTGTTTCAAGGCGAGCCGGCCGATTACCTCACCCTGTTGGAGAACGCCGTGGCTCCCGGTTCCGGGCCGACTTCAACCAGCGGGGGGTTGCTCTTTCCCAATTTGAGCCTGTTCTACCTCCCGGCCACGCAGCAACTGGGCTATTATGGCAAGATGGACCAGGCCACCGAGCAACTCCTGTTGGGCGCGCTGCAGGAAAGAACCTACACCCCCAGCGGACAGTTGGTGCTGGACGCCAACGGCAACTACGTCACCCAGCCGGCCGCTTTTGGCGGCAGTTCCGCGGCGGCGCGGGCGGCGGTGACGGCGGCGATTGAGGCTCTTTACGCGGCCAGCCAGAATTCGGCGGATCCAAGCAGCGCGCCGCTGGGCATTCAGATTGGCGGGCCGGGCCAGTTGAACATCAGCGCCAAGTCCTTGGACCTGGGTGTGGCGGCGGGCCTTATTTCGGAGGGGCCTTACCTGAATCCCGCCCTGGCCGCGCTGGGAGGCGGGGCGGAAATTAACCTGACTTTGCAGGGCAATTTGGATTTGTTTTCCTCCCAAATCAGTTCCTACGACGGCGGCGCCATCAACATCTCCGCCGGGGGCGCCATTGACGCCGGCCTGGGTGATTTGCCTTTTATGGTTCCCAATGCTCCTCACGGGATATGGAGTTCCGGAGACAGCGACGTGCATGTCGTCGCGCAGGGAAATGTCGAGGTGGATGGCTCGCGCATTGCCGCCTTCGACGGCGGCAACGTCTTTGTCGAGTCGCTGGGCGGCAATGTGGACGCGGGCAGCGGAGGCTCCGACGAAATCATTGTCAACACCGTCATCGTCAATCCGGCCACCCACGCGGCCGGCGCCGGGGTGCAGTACATTGCCGGCAGCGGAATCATGGCCACGACTTTCTTTAACACCCCGGCGAAGGAGACGGTGGGCGATATCACCGTTCTGGCTCCGCACGGGGACATCAATGCCAGCGCGGGCGGCATTTCCCAGGAACCGCTCAATGGCAATCCTTCCCTGGTTCCCACCGTGATGCTGACGGCCGGCACCCGAAACCCCGAGGGCGGCGTTGTCTATCCTGGCAACATCAATGCCAGCGGTTCGGGAGTCATCGGCATCAATATCGATTTGAACGCCGCCGGCAACATCGCCGGGTTCGTCATCGCGCGGGGAAACTCCACTGTCAACGCCGCCGCCAATGTGTCGGGAACCTTCCTGGCCGGAGGCGTGTCCGCTTTCAACGCGGGCGGCACCATCGGGGGCACCGAAATCGCCGGCCTGGCCCTCAACGTGGGCGGCGGCAAGTTTGAGGGCGTGGCCCTCTCGCAGAATGTCACCGGCGGGGCGCAAAGCGCCCTGGCCTCCAGTGCCGCTCCCAGCGCCAACAGCACCACGGCCGCCTCCCAGGCATCCGACGCCCAAAAGGCCGCCACCTCCGATGCGCAGCCCCCGGCGGACGACGACCAGAAGAAGCTTCTGGCCAGGCGCACAGTGCTGGTCAAATACACCGGCCGCGTTACCGTCCTCCTCCCGCCCAAGGCCCCGTGAGGCACGCACCGCTCGAAGAAGCCTTAGGCTTATGCGGCTGGGTCCATGAGGAACCGGCTAAAATCCTTCCGCTTGTCCTCAGGCATTTCCCGGTACGCCTGGATGAATTGCTCTGATCGGGTTGATCCCAGACGCCGCGCCCCCGCCCTCAAGAAGCCAAGAACTTCTTCCAGGGTGCGGATGCCTCCAGCCGCCTTGACCTGGCATTTGCCGGCCACTGCCTCGCACATGAGCCGCACATCCTCCAGAGTGGCGCCGCCCTGCGCGAAGCCAGTTGAGGTCTTCACAAAGTGGGCTCCGGTCTGTGAAATCCATTTACAGGCCCGCCGTTTCTCCTCTTGCGTGAGAAGACAGTTTTCCAGAATCACTTTCACCGTTGCGCCCTGGGCGGCCCGCACTACGCCTTGGATATCGGCGCAGAAGGCGCTCTGCTCGTTATTCTTAAGAGCGGGAATGTTCATCACCATGTCAATCTCTCTTGCGCCAAGGTCGAGAGCCTCCTTCGTCTGGCCTTCCTTCATCGAGGGAGTTTCGTTGCCGTGTGGAAATCCGACGACGGTTCCCAGAAGCACTGCGGAACGATGGAGGGCGCCGGCCGCAAGCCGAATGTAGCACGGCTGAACGGTCAGCGTCGCCGTATTCAGCCTCACAGCCGTTTCCGCAGCTCTCAGAACGTCGTTCTTGGACGCATCCGGGCGGAGAATTGAATGGTCAAATAGCTTTGAAAAGGTCGGGGCTTTCATGGAGGAGACTATAAGGACGGGAATCCCCGGCATCAATATCAATCCCAATGGCCTTGTCAACTTCTTCAGGTTACGTCTTTGCAACAACCGGCGCCGGAAGCGGCGGCGCGGCCCGGGGTTAATCATATCCGATTGTCTGCCAACGCTTTGCGTCTGCCAACCGCATGGTCTTAAACCAACCTAAAGATGTCCTGAACCATGATGCGCGCTGCGCGCCGGGTTTGTTACCTTCTTTGCCGAATCGAATGTTCCGAACGGTTGCAGCCGAATCAAGCAACAGTCTAAACACTTAAATAAACGAAAAACAAAAGCAAATGAAAGCACCCAAAATTTTAGTGGCGGGCCTGCTCGCCTTCTCCCTGGCCGGCGTTTCCAACGCGCAAACCATCGTCCACATTACCGGTTCGACCGCCTTTCGGGCCGCCGTCCATCAGGCCATTCAGGACATTCTCAACCCTTCTCAACCGCTTTCCATTGCTTACGTGAACAGCGGAAGCAGCGGCCTTCCTGGCGCCAGCGCGGCCATTTTTAACGGCTCCCTCTACTCTTCCAACGGCGGCGGTCCGGTGATCATCAAGACTTACTGGTCCGGCTCCGTGGGCGGAGTGCAAGCCGTATCCCAGCAACTGGCCTTGTCCAGCGCCTGGCTGACCAATGCCACCGCCGGCACCCAGGCCGGCGCGAATGTGTATGGATCGGCTGTCTATGATCCTCCCACCGTTCCCGATGTCACCATGTCGGATGTGTTCCAAGCTTCGACGCCCTTCCCCACCCCTCAGCTTGTGGACCAAATTGTCGGCGTGGTGCCGTTCAAGTGGGTGCGCAACAATGGCTCTCCCTCGACCTGGAGCAACATGGCTCCCCAACTGGCGGTCGCCCTCTATGGCGGGTCGGGCAAGCTTCCCCTCGCCCTGTTCACGGGGTTAAATTCGGATGAAGGCACGAATGTGTACGCCCTGGGCCGCAACGCGGATTCCGGCACCCGTATGACCGCCTTTGCCGAAACCGGCGTAGGCCCCTTTAGCACAGTGCAACAGTATTATCCCCTGGACGGCAGCACCATCATCAAGTCCGGCACAGGCACGACGATCACGGGCCAGGAATTGGTTCCCGTGGACACGGTCAACGGCATTACTTACCTTCCGGGCAACAGCGGCTATAACGGTGGTGGAGACCTGGCCGCGGCCATGAAAGCCACCGGCAGCGCCACCGCCACCAATGTCAATGGCTTTTACGTGGCTTATCTGGGACTTTCCGACGCCTACACCGCGGAAAGCGGCGGCGCGACCGATCTTGCTTACAATGGAGTGACCTACAGCACCAACGCCGTGCAGGAAGGACATTACACATTTTGGGGCTATGAACATCTGGACTACACGACGGGCTACAGCAATCCTGGCAAGGCGGTGGCGAATTTGATCGCCAACAAACTCTACTACCAGGATGCGGATATAATCCCCAGCACCGGCAACCCGGTGGCCGCCGGCATTCGCAGCATTTATATGAATGTCGAGCGGTCCACGGACGGCGGCACCATTTATAACAATTATTGACGTTCGCCGGCTTCGGCAAGCGGAACCAGCAAAGAATACTGCCCGGAACTCATCAAATAATATGAAATCAAATTCTCATCGAATGTTGGGGGCGCTTTCCTCTGCGGCGGGGGCGCTTTTTCTTCTGCAGAGCGTCCAAGCCAACACCCCCATTTTTACCTATGGCGACCGCGACCTGATTTTGTGCTTTCGCCAGGATCTCACTCTTCCCGCCCAGACGCAGGACCTGGAGGTGGACATCGGACCGGCCACCAATTACTACGGGGCGGCCATCGGGAGCGTGATTCAGGTGAACAATTCCAGCACCTACAGCACGTCGCTGCTCAACAGCACCTTCACCAGCCTGGACACCTTGAGTTGGTCTGTCTCCGGCTGCGTGCCCAATGCCGGGGATAGCGGGGATCCGGCCTATCCCCCGGACAGCTTATGGGTGACCTCGCCGCGGCTGGCTCAACAGGTCTTGGGCACTGCCTGGGTGGAATATGGCGCCAACCCGCAGGCGGCCGTCGCCAACGAAATAGGCGCCATCCAGTTCAACGCCGGCCAATACAGCTCCTCCCTGGCGGAAGGCGCGGCCAACACGGGAACCGCCATCGTCGTTCCGGTCGGAAGCTTTTCCTGCGATTCCTTCCTGGGAGAGGTGGAGAGCCTCCCCCAGGGCGGCTCCGTCGCAAACGGAAACTTTGATGGCAAGTTCCAGGGAAACGTGGAGAACACCACCCCGGTGGACTTCACCACTAATCCATATTCGCAGCCTTCCCGTTCCGATTTTTACGCGCTCAAACCCGCCCCTTCCAGGACCAACCCGACCGGCACGTATCTCGGGTACTTTGAGTTGGAAACGAATGGCTCGATGGTCTTCTATCGTCTCGCCACCCCTCCGCCCGCCATCGGCGTAGCCTTGTCGGGCACGACCAGCACGATTTCGTTCCCCACCGCCATCGGGGCCACTTACACCCTGTGGTCCACCAATGCCGCAGGGGTTTTGTCTCCCGTCCACACCTGGACAAAAGGGTCGAGCCTCTCCGGGAACGGCGGCGTCATGTCATTCCAGGTGACCACGACCAACGCGAACGGGTTCTACAGCGTGCAGGACCACTGAGCTTTGGGCCGGAATTCAAGAACACCCGAACGTCGAAGTCCTCGGGGTGGGAGTTCACGTTTCGGGTGTTTTTTTTCAGCGGCCTCAATTCACCAGAACGTAACATTTCCGTCATAAATCTGCCGCAATCATCGCCTACGCTCGGCCCATGTTAATCGAAAAACCAGTTCCAGAGTCAGCGCGTTTTTGCCGTCGCCCAAAGGCCATTGCCGCCGCGCTCCTGGTGCTGGCGCTGGCCCCTCTGGCTGGCGCGCAATCTTCCCCGTCCTCG
>JBEKIA010000185.1:0-7880 GCA_050011995.1 Verrucomicrobiota bacterium | reverse complement strand
AAAAAAGTTGTAAGTCGTTGATAATCAGGTGGCCGATGTGGCGGAATTGGCAGACGCGCCAGACTCAAAATCTGGTACCCGAAAGGGTGTGTGGGTTCGACCCCCTCCGTCGGCACCATCCCGGGGGATTTTTGATGATATCAGATCGAACCACTTTAAGAGCATTCGTCCTGTTTTTGCGTTTCATTCTTCATTTTGCATTTTGCATTGCCCCCGCTCTCGGTCTGCGTCTTTGCGTTAGTCCTCCGCGAACAGGTATTGGAGGTCGGCGGGGGTCAGGTTGGCGGCGAAGCCGCGCTCGCCCAGCACGTCGGCGATGGTCTGGGCTTTGCGCTGCTGCAGTTCCCAGATTTTTTCCTCCACCGTGCCGGGGGCGATGAGGCGGAAGGCGTTGACCGTGCGCAACTGGCCGATGCGGTGGGAACGGTCAATCGCCTGGGCTTCCACCGCCGGGTTCCACCAGGGATCGTACAGCACCACGGTGCTGGCGGTGGTCAGGTTCAGGCCCGTCCCGGCCGCGCGCAGGCTCAGGAGAAAGAGGCAGGCGGCGGGATCGTTTTGAAAAGCTTCGGTGACTTGCTGGCGGTCCCTGGTCTGGCCGGTCAGAATATGGGTGCGAATCTGGCGGGCGGCGCATTCGGTTTCGAGGATGCGCAGCATGCGCACGAATTGACTGAAGACCAGGACCTTTTGGCTGCCGGCCAGCAACGGCTCGAGCAATTCAAAGAGGGTGTCGGTCTTGCCGGAGGGGGAATCATTGTTGACAAGTTGCGGATGGCAGCAAATCTGGCGCAGCCGGGTGAGGGCGGCCAGAACGTGGATGGCGCTTCGGTTCAGGCCGCGTTCGGCCACGGCGCTCATCACCTGCCCGCGGCTGCGGCGCAGTTCGGCCAGGTACAGTTTCCGCTGCGCCCCGCCCATCTCGCAGTCGCGGCGCTGCTCGATGCGGTCGGGAAGGTCGGCGGCGACTTCCTGCTTGAGGCGGCGGAGGAGGAGGGGGCGCAACCTGGCGGAGAGGCGGCGGCGGGCGACGCGCTGCTCGTCGGCGGCATTTTCGCCGCGCGGCTCGTATGTTTCCCGGAATTTTTCCTGGCTGCCCAGGTAGGAGGGCTGGACAAAATCCACGATGCTCCACAGGTCCAGCAGGCGGTTTTCCAGAGGCGTGCCGGTCAGGGCCAGGCGCTGGCCGGCGCGCAATTGTTTGACAGACTGGCTGACTTGCGCGCCGGGGTTCTTGATGAATTGGGCCTCGTCCAAAATGATGGCGCGGAAGGCGAACTTTTGCAGGGCCGCCAGGTCCCGGCGCAGCAGGGCGTAATTGGTCACGATCAAATCGAAGGCGGGAATTTGTTGGCGCAGGTTGTGGCGGGCCGCGCCGCTTTCCAGCACCAGCACCTTGAGGGCGGGAGTGAAACGGCTGGCTTCGCGCCGCCAGTTGTGCAGGACCGAAGCCGGGCAGATCACCAGGGCGGGCTGTTGCTGCCCGGCGCCGGCGCGCATCCAGGCCAGCCAGACCAGGGTTTGCAGCGTTTTTCCCAGGCCCATGTCGTCGGCCAGAATTCCGCCCAACTGGTGCCGGCTGAGATGGCAGAGAAAATCGAATCCCGCCCGCTGGTAGGGACGCAGCTCCGCGCAGATGCCCTCCGGCAGCGGCGTGGCAGGAACGCCGCGAAATTCGGCCAGGCTTTGCCGCCACATCTTGGCCTGCGCCGTATCCCCGAACCTTTGCAGGCCGGCTTCGTCCAAATGCGCGGCTTGCGCCAGGTTGAGACGCTGGGAAATGGGAACCAGTCCGTCCACGCCCAGGTCGGCCAGGGCTTCGCGGGCGGATTGCACCGACGCGGCGTCCAGTTCCAGCCATCCGGCGTCGGGGAGTTTGATGAAGCGGCCGGTGGCGGATTGGAGGCGCCGCAAATCGGCGGGGGTCAATTTGAGTCCCTCGGCTTCCCATTCCGCGGAAACGGAAAACCAATCCATGCCGCTGCCTTGGACGGCTAGACGCGGCCGCAACGGGCGCGAGGCGAGGAAGAGGCGGTGAAAGGCGGCGTTGCCGAGGTATTCGGCCTCGGGCGGCCGGTCCGGCCAGACGGCGGCCAGGGAGGCGAGGAAGTTCTCATTGGCATCGCCGTGCCAGAGGCCGGGTTCGGGGGTGAACCAATCCAGCCGGCGCAACCATTGCACGGCGCTGTCCAGCCGGGGGTCGTCCAGGATGACGGGCCGGGCGGCCGGCGGAGGAAGCGGGCCGTCCGCGCGCCATTCGCTGTTGTTCCAATGCCAGAGGCTTTGGCCGCTTTCGCTTTGGGCCAGAAGCCGCACGCGCACCACGTCCTCGGCCAACTCGAAAGTAAAGCGCGGGACGGCCTTTTGCACCTCGCACAATTGTGCCCAGGCCGGGCCGTTGGCCGACTGGGTTTTGCGCAATTGCGTGAGCAGGCGGCGGCTGAGTTTGTGAACGGGCAGGGCCTGTTGTTGCGCCCACGAATTGAGCAGGTCGTCCGGCGGCGCGCCGCGCAGCAAATAGAACGTGTTTTCCACCAGCGCCAGGGAAGGCCGCCCGGAAAAGAATTTGACCTCGCTCATGGCATGGGTGCGGCCGGAGGGCAGCGACAGATGATGCGTGAAGAACAGATTCCCCTTCACATCCTCCAGGCGCGGCTTCAACTCCGCCAAATCGCCGCGAAAGACGGCCGGCTGGCCGGTCGGGACGAGGAGGAGGCGCGATTTGTCGCCCCATTGCACCAGCCATTGCAGCAATTCCAGTCCGGTCAAGACCATCGCGCTCCAGAGGCCCTCGGGGTCCGCGTGGCTTTCGGCCAGCCATTGGATGAATTCCCAATCGCCGAAGGAAAAGAGTTCCTGTTCGTGGGCGGCGCGGGCGGCCAAGTCCACCACTTCGCCAAGGGTTTTGACTTTTTCCCCGGTGCGCTGCCGGGAGATGTGAAAGGAAACCGCCAAGCCATGCAGCGCGGAGTCTTCCCCCGCCGGCTTGGCCTCGCAGGCGACGCGCAGGCCGGCGCGCGGGGAATCCAAATGGGCCGGCGCGCCGGGGAAGAGCCAGTGTTCCAGGCGCTGCGCCAGGCGCTCTTCTTTTTCCGATTGCTCGATTTCCGCAAAACGGGCGGGGTTGGCGTGCGAGAGCAGCTCGGTGGGCAGCGGACGGCTGGAGCGGAGGAAGAGGATGGCGGTTTCTTCCAGGCGCTTTTTGCCCCGGGCGGACAGGACGCGCGGCCACCAATCGCGGCTGGCGAAATCCTTGCGCGAAAGGGAAAGCTTTTCAAAATAATCCTCCAGCAGCAGCCAGGCGCGCTGCGGGTCGTTGCAGTCGGCGAAGGTGGCGAGGATTTCGGTGCGTTCGGCAATGGCGGCCTTGGAGTCGGACAATTCGCGGCGCAGGCCGGCCTGCGCGCCGTAGGTTTGGTCCAGCACCCTTTGATGGGCGTCGTATTGGGCCGTATTGCCCGGACCGCCGGCGGCCAACGTTTTTCGCGAAATTCTGGACATGATTCGACCGGTTAATACTGCGCTTGAACACGCATCGTTCATCTCGGCACAATTTGGCCCGTCCGTAAATAAAAAACTGTTTGTTTTTGAATCCGGGGGTGCATTTCACATTTTTGTGTTCCCCTCTTAATCTTGCTCCCTGATCTTAATCCTAATCTCATCTCCCTCCTGCGTACAGATTAGGAAAGCAAGATTAAGATTAAGAAAGAAAACCCAAAAAAGTGAAATGCACCTTGCATTCGGTCAAAATCGTACCATCTCTGTTATCGCGCGCCTCCGGGGTCGGCTGGAGTTAATTTGCGAATGACGTTGTTGAGGGTATCGGCGACGTAGAGGTTCCCCGGCGCATCCACCGCAATCGCGTCGGGATGCCCCAGGTCCCCGGCGACGGCCAACGTGGTCATGGCTCCCGCGCTGGTCAGAACCCGGATGGCGAGGTTGTCGGTGTCCGCCACATAGAGACGGCCCGAATTATCCACCGCCAGATTCTGCGGGTGGCGCAATTGCGACACGCCGGGCGCGCCATCGGCCAATCCGGGGCTGCCCGCCCGCCCCGCCAGCGTGCTGACCAGGCCCGCCGCCGTGATTTTCCGAATGGTGTTATTCCCGGTGTCGGCGACATACAGATTGCCCGCCCCGTCCGCCGCCACGCCATGGGGATTGCAAAAGCGCGCCTGGCCGCCCAGGCCGTCGCTGGAACCGGGATTGCCCGCCAGGCCGGCCAAGGTGCTGACCGCGCCGGCGGGCGTGATTTTCCGAATGGTCGAACTGCTCGTGTCGGCGACATAAACCGTTCCGTTCCGGTCCACCGCCACGCCCCACGGATTGCGAAATTGGGCGTTGTCCCCAGCCCCGTCGCTGCTTCCGGGATTGCCCGCCAGGCCGGCGAGGGTGCCGGCCTGTCCCGCCGGCGAAATTTTCCGGATCGTGCCGTTGGCCACCTCGGCCGCATAGACATTGCCCGATCTGTCAACTGCAATTCCAAAGGGCGCCCAAAAGCGCGCCGCGCTTCCCTGGCTGTCCAGGCTCCCGTGGCTGCCCGGTTGTCCGGCCAGGGTTGCCGCCAGGCCGGCCGGGCTGATTTTTCGGATGGTGTTGTTGCCGGTGTCGGCCACATAGACATTGCCCGCGCTGTCCACGGCCAGCCCGCCGGGCGCTTGAAAACGGGCGGCGGCTCCCAGGCCGTCCTGGCCGCCGCTCGTCCCGGCCTGGCCGGCAAGGATCGTGACAGCCCAACGCGGCTCAGGCGGCGGATTGACCGCCGTTGGAACCGGGTTTGTCGCCGGCGGCGGCACAGGGGGGGCAGGGTTGGTGGCAGCCGGGCTGGGGTTCGTCGCCGGCGGCAGTTGCGGCACGACAACCACTTGCCGGTTCGTCAGCAAGACAGCGGGCCGAAACTCCCAGTGTCTTGCCCCGGCAACTATGAGGAATGAAATCAAGCTGAACACGGCCGCCACCGCCATGATCGCTGTCAGCCCCGCCAAAGTTGGAATCTGCCGCATCAGTCCGCGCCGCGCCAATCCGCGCGGTCCCACCGGCGCTTTGCCCTCCTTGATCCGCCGCAAGTCCGCCAGCGCGTCGCCCATGTCGGCGTAACGGTCGCGCAATTCCCGCGCCATGGCGCCTTCGGCCACGGCGCGCAGTCCGTCGTCCGCCCCCGGGTTTCGTTCCCGGATGGGCCTGGGCGGTCCGGCCAGAATTTGCCGCCGGATTTCCTGGAGGGTCCGGCCCGCGTAAGGCGGCTCGCCGGTGAGCATTTCGTAAAGCAGCGCGCCGAAGGCGTAAATATCGCAGCGCGTGTCCTCGGCGTCGCCCGCCGCGACCGCCGGCGACATGTAAGGCGCGGTCCCCTCCCATTGCGGGCGCTCCACGTCAACAATCGTGTCGTTGAACACGGTGCGAGCCAGGCCGAAATCCGCCAGGCAGGCCCCCTGTTCGCCCGCGCGCAGGATGTTGGCCGGCTTGAGGTCGCGGTGGATGATGCCGCGGCGATGGGCGAATTGCAGGCCCTCCGCGATGTCCAGCGCCATGTCAAGAATAAACACGGCCTCCAGCGGCCGCCCCGGCCGAATCTCCGCCGCCAGGCTGCCCCGCTCGTAATAGGGCATCACAAAATACGGGCCGGCGGGGCGGTCGGACACTTCCAGCACGGGAACGACATTGGGATGCTTGAGCTTCTGCAAATGGCCCGCTTCCTTGACAAAGCGATGAAGGATGCGCGGGTCCGCGACCCATTCCGGCCGAATCAGCTTGATGGCCACGCTGCGCCCGTCGGCGGGGTCGCGCCCCAGCAGCACCACGCCCATGCCGCCGCTGCCCAGGACGCGCTGGATTTCAAATTGCCGCAGCGTGCCGAGCAATCCCGGGCGCGCCGGCGGGGCCAGCATCTGTTGCGCGATCAATTCCGCTATCGGGCCGCCCAGGGTCGAAGCAGGCGGATGGAAGGCCGGCGGCGTGGGAGGCGTGGCGTCGGGCTTCACGGGGCGGATTCTCCTTTGCCGCCTTGTAGCGGCGGTCTATGACCGTCGCTGAATGATGCCTCAAATTTCATGGCGCCGATTCTCCCTCGCTGCCGGACGGTGCAATCTTGGCGGCGGCTTGGAGCAACAATTGTTTGGTTTCCTTGTCCAGCCAGGTCTGCTCGCCGGTCCAGAGCAGGCCGCGGCGCAGCTCGGCCTCCGGCAGGCGGGTGATGCGGGCGTCCAACCGCGCCAGGGCGGCGGCGATGCAGGTGTAATAAAGGGCGGCGGCCACCTCGCCCGGCAGGCTGCTCTGCGCGTTGTCCATGTTGGCCTTGGCAAAATCCTTCGTCAATTCCAGCAGTTCCAAAGGCGGGGCGGGATGATGAAAGAGGTCGGAAAAACTTTTCAGCAACAAGCCCTGGGCCGCGCTCAATGTTTTCAGCCGCGCGGCCGTGCCGGGATCGTAGCCGCCCAAGTCCACCAGGACGGGAGCGGACATCTGATGGCGGAAAATGGCCCCCAGTTCCTCCGGGCGCCAGAGCCTGACCCGCTCCCCGCTGGCCTCCAACAGGGCGGCCAGGCTCTTGGGCTGTCGTTGGAAGACAGATTCTGCGGAGTCAAACTCGGACATAAATTTTCCTTTTATCCATCCGGTTTCATTCAGCCCGTCTTGCGCGCATTTTACTTATTGTGTCGGCGGGGGGTGGTAGGGCGCGCACTCCGGGCGCGCCGCGGCGGGCAGCGGACTGCCCGCCCTACCTTTCTTGCCTCAAGACTGACCCGATTACATTTTTCATTCACCCTCGTTTTGCCAGGCGCGCCAGGAACTCTTGCAGGGCCTGGATTTCCGCCGCGGTGGCCGCGTCCTGCTCCGCGTATTCCTGGATCACGCGGCCCAGGTGCATTTTGAAAATGCGCTTGGCGCTCAGGAGCAGATTGGAGGCGTCGGTCGGCGAGCGCAGCCCGAAGCGGCCGATCAACTCCTCGTAAGGCGCCGGCGCGGCATCCTCGAATATCGGCTGCAGCAGCCGGAGGCGGAACATTTCCCAGATCTGCCCGCGCTGGGGCTGATCGGCGGACGGGTCCTTGCAATCGGCCTCCATGCGCCGCAAGGTTTGCGCCAGCACCGTGCGCGCCCATGTCAAGTCGAATGCCTCCGAGGGCGCTTCCGGCGCGGAGGGTTCCCGGGCCAGTTCGTCCAGCGAAACCGGCGCGTGTTTGAACTCCGCCCGGTTCAACCGGTCCAGCACAAAATTGCGCAGGCTCGTTTTCAGAAAATCCCGGAATTTTCCCCGGCTGCGGTCCGCCCGTTGCAGCCAGCCTCTTTTCAGGATTTTGTCCTCGGCGAAATCTTGCAGGAGCAGATCGGCCTGGTCCTGGAGCGAGGGGAAAGTGGCGACGAGAAAAATGCGCAGCGGCGCCCAGTAAGTGCGGATGAGGCGGTCCAGCCGGGCCTCGTCCGCTTCGCCCGTCCGGCCCAATTCCGTCCAGTCGGTCCGGGGAAAAATGGAACTGGCTGATGATTCGGCAGACATTCTTTTGCCGGATACAATACACGAAACAGGACTTGGGCGCAGCATTGTTTTCCAAAAAAAGGCCGGGCGCGCGGGGTGGAAGGAGGCGGGTTGATCCAGGTGCTGCCATGGCCTGTTTTTCAATCCTGAAAGGATTGGGTCAGTCAGCCCAGGGTTGGCCCGATTCCGAGAGGGCCTACCCTGGGTAGTGGCATTTCACCGTCCCAACCCCTGAAGGGGTTGAATATCAGTGGTTTATGAGACAGAGATGCAACCCTTGCAGCAGAGATTTTTAAGCTGAAGATAATTGGACATTTGCCGGCGGTTCCAATCGGCGCGACTCATTTGAAACGAAAATCGAGTTTGAAGTTGTAGAGCCACGGGATTCGCGGATCGACGCTTT
>JBEKIA010000184.1:0-7931 GCA_050011995.1 Verrucomicrobiota bacterium | reverse complement strand
GGCGGGGCGCTGCCGGTGTTTCCATCGGAGTGCAAAATATGCAGGATAGGTGTCAGCGGGCGTCCACAATGCTTGACGCCCCGGTCGTTGCCAGTCTCTACGTGCATGTGCCGTTTTGCGCCAGGAAATGCGCCTATTGCGCTTTTTACTCGGAAGCCGGCGACGGGGCGCTGGTCAACCGCTTCGTGCGGGCGCTGATCGCGGAGATGGAATTGGTGGCGGCGGAGTTGCAACCGCAAACGGTCTTCTTCGGCGGCGGCACCCCTTCGCTCCTAAATCTGCGGCAATGGGAGGCTGTTTTCAGGGCGATGGAACGCCTGAATTTGCTCGGCGCGGCGGAATGGACCGTGGAATGCAATCCCGCCACCGTTTCGGCGGACAAGGCCCGGCTGCTGCGCGACTGGGGCGTCAACCGCGTCTCGATGGGCGCGCAGTCCTTTGACGCCAGCTTGCTGGAGCGGCTGGGCCGGATCCACAGCCGCGAGATGATTTTCAAATCGTTCGATCTTCTTCGGGCCGCCGGGTTTGACAACCTGAACCTGGATTTGATGTTCGCCATTCCGGGCCAGACCATGGCCACATGGCGCTCCTCCCTGGCGGAAGCCATCGCCCTGGGCAGCGAACACCTGGCTTGCTACGAGGTGATCTATGAGGAGGACACCCCGCTGTTCGCCCAGTTGCAGACCGGCAAGAACCTGCCCGATGAAGACTTGGCCTGCGCGATGTATGACGAACTCCTGGCGGCGGCGGACGCGGCCGGCTTCCAGCAATACGAAGTGGCCAACTTCGCGCGGCGGGACGGCGGCCAGGGCGAATTGCCGGAACGGGCCTGCCGCCATAACGTCAACTATTGGCGGGGCGGCTGGTTCCACGGCTTGGGGCCAAGCGCGGCGGGCTATGCCGGCGGCCGCCGCGCCACGAACATTGCCAACACCACTTTGTATTGCGAGCTTCTGGAGCGGGGCGTCCGCCCGGTGGCCTGGAGCGAAGAGTTGCCGCCGCTGGCGCGGGCGGGGGAGTTGGCGGCCTTCGGATTGCGCATGACGGCGGGGTGGCCGCTGGCGCAATTCCAGCAGCGCACCGGCTTTGACCTGAAACAGGAATGGGCGCCGGAAATTCACCGCATGATTGCCCTGGGTTATGGGAGGCTCGACCAGGAACGGTTCCAGTTGACCCGCCAGGGGCTTCGCTTCGCGGATTGGGCCGGCGCGGAGTTTTTGCGAAGCTGAGGAAATCCGAAAACCGGCCCGGTTTTATTCTCCCGGCACCGGAGGCATCGGCCCGGTGTAGCCTCGAGTTGGAGGAGGAGTGTAATTCGGGGGCATCGCAGGCGAAGGAGCAGGAATGGGAATGGCGAAAGGAACCGCCGGGGTGGCGGTGGTGACGGGATTAACAGCCGCCATGTTTCCCCCAGTCCTTATCGCGGCGCTATTCCCCACAACGGAGGATTGCGGGAAGAGGCTTCCCGAGCTTACTATACTCTGCTGGGGCGATGCCAGGCTGTTTATCGGCGCTCCCGCGGCCACGTTGCCGCTGCCGGCCACCTTGATGCCGCCGCCGCCACGGCCAGACAAGTTGCCCCCCCCGGAGCCAACATTGACGCCGCCACCCCCGGAATCCGCAGCCTGCGCCCCACGCGGTCCCGGCAGGCCGGGCATGGGGATGCCGGGGCCCGGAATCTGCCGCACCCCGGGCGGTCCGGTCGGGCCCCGGGCGGCGGGTGCTGTCTTTCCAAAGCCGTTGTCTTTCATGTTCAGCACCACGCGCGTGCCGGAATTCTTGATCTCAACCTCATCTCCACCGGGACTGATTTTTATCAACTCCACCGGCCCCAGCGCTTCCCCGTTGGTCAGGCTCATATAGGTGGTCGTCTCTTGCTTGGTTTGAGGGTCCTTGGTCTTGACCGCGAACATGGCAACTATTACATCCCCCTTTTGCCTGGTGCCGCTGAAGATGACCGTCGGCAGATCCGGCGCCGGCGCCGGCGGAGGCCCGGGCGGCGGCGGGGCCGGATTCAGACGAAAGGCATTCCGATCCACGATGACCGCGTAAGGAAAGGCCTTTTCCTCGTCTCCCGCCTGCTCGGGGGCAGGGGCAGGAGCGCTGGCCGCAACCAGGGAACAGTGTCCCTGGCCGCCAAGCAAAATCGCCGCGCAGACCAAGCCGGACCATGCCAGATTTGAACTCACGCGCATATCATATCACTTCGACTGGCCGAACACCACCGCAAAATGAAAGTTGCGGTTTCATCAGGCCCATTTCACTCCAATCCAGCGGCAATGTCAATTCGCTGTGATTGGCCCCGCAACCTTGTCTCCCGCCCGGTGTTAGATTAACTTTACACTGATGGCCAATCCGCCCGACCCAGATGCCGCGCTCATGCTCCTCGCCAAAGACGGAGACATGCGCGCCTTTGAGCAATTGGTCGAAAAATACAAACAGCCCGTCGTCAGCCTCATGTTCCGCATGTTGCACGATCTTTCCGAAGCGGAAGACCTGGCCCAGATGGTATTCGTCCGCGTTCACCAATCCGCCTCCCGCTACGAGGTCTCCGCCAAGTTCTCCACCTGGATTTTCACCATCGCCCGTCACGTCTGCCTTAACGAAATCCGCCGCCGCTCGCGCCATCCCGTTGAGTCCATCGAGTCCAGCGTGCCCGAAACCGACGAACCGGCCACGCGCCAATTCGAGGACCACAAGACCTTCACCCCGCCGGAAGCCTTTTTGCATCACGAACTGGAAGCCAAAATCCAGCAGGCCCTCGATCAATTGCCCGAAAAACAGCGCCTGGCCGTTCTCCTTTGCCGCCAGGATGACCTTTCCTACGAGGAAATCGCCCGCGTCCTCGGCCTCTCCCTTTCCGCCACCAAGTCCCTCATCCATCGCGCCCGCGAAACCCTCAAACTCAAGCTCAAACCCTATCTCCAAACCGGCGCCTGGGAGGAGGAGCCTGCCGAAACCTTGCCCCTCAAACGGTGTTTATGAATACTGTGAATGATGACATGCCCGATTCCGTTGTTCGGGAACTGGCCCCAGTGGCTTGGCGCCGCGGCCTCACCCCGGACGAACAAGCCCGTCTCCGCCCATACCTGGCCGCCCACCCCCAGGCCCGCCGCCAGTGGGAATGCGAGGCCGCCCTGACCCGCGGTTTGAACCGTCTGCCGCCCGCGCCCGTCTCCTCCAACTTCACCGCTCTGGTTCTGCAAGCCGTCCAGCGCGCTCCCGCCCGCCCCGCTTGGCGTCGCCAGTTCGACCTCGCCTCCTGGCTTCCGGCTGGCTGGATGTCCCGTCTTGCCCTGGCCGCCACGATGGTTTGCCTCAGCCTTCTCACCGTCCGCGAATGCCAAATCATCCAGCGCCAAAGCATCCAGCGCCAAAGAATGGCCCGCGACCTCGCCAGCGTCGGCAGTCTGGCCGCCCGCCAGCCGGTGGACTGGCTGCAGAACTTCCAAATCATCGAAAACCTCAGCCGCGTCCAAGTCGCCGATGACGGCCTGCTACAGGCCCTGCGATAAATGAACCTTGTCCTCCATTTCCGCCGCGTTGTTTACCCCGCCTTCATGGCGGCGGCGGCAATCGGCGTCCAGGCCCAGGTCACCAACAAATCTCCTCTTCCTAATCTTAATCCTAATCTTAATCTTGCTTCTGCTCCCAATCCGCCCCGGATGCTCGTTCCCGACCCGCCTCCGTTGCCTCCCTTGCCTCCTGCCATCGAATACAAGACCGTTGCCCCCGGCGTCATCCTCCGCCAAACTTCCCCCGTCCTTTACTTCCGCGGCATCCTGGGCATGTCCCCGGCCGAGCGCGATCGCGCCCTGGCCAACAAACCTGCCGACTCCAAAAAAATCCTCCTCGCCAAAGTTGAGGAATACAAGGCCCTCCCGGCGGAAATCCGCGAAGCCCGCCTGCGCCAGACCCAATGGCGCTGGGAGTTCACCACCCTGACCAACCTCCCGCCCGCCGAACGCTCCGCCTTCATCAAGGAGGCCCCGCTCGAAGACCAACGCCTCCTGGAAGACTTCAACCGCTGGCAGGCGCTTCCCCCGGCCGGGCAAAAGGAGCTGGTCGAAAAACTTTCACCCGACCGCCACCAGGACCTCACCCAGGCCCTGGCCCAATGGGAGTCCGTCCCCGAAAGCGAGCGCCAGCAACGCAGCGCCCAATTCACCCAATTCTGCGATCTGGACCAGACCCGGCAGCAGGAAGCCCTCATCGCCTTCTCCGACGCCGAGCGCCGCACCATGGAAACAGCCCTGAAAACTTTTGCCGGCCTGCCCGAAGCCCAGCGCAAAATCTGCATCCAGTCCTTCCAAAAATTTGCCAGCATGGACGCCGCCGAACTGGATGAATTCCTCAAGAATGCCGCCCGTTGGGAAGCCATGACCGCCGGTGAGCGCAGCCTCTGGCGCGACTTGGTGCAGAGATTTCCCGTCATGATCTCCATGCCGCCAGGCTTTCACCCCGCGCCCTATCCGCCCCTGCCGCCCGGCATGATCTTCGCCCCGCCGCTGCCCCCCGGCATGAATCCGCCCGGGCTCTCCACCTCCTCCGCAAATCCGAAATAGGCTTGACGGACTAAGATCTGGCGGCCAAGGCGCGGAATTGCGCGAACAAGGGCGTGGAATCGTGCGGGCCGGGCGAGGCTTCGGGATGATATTGCACACAAAAGACGGGCTTGGTCTTGTGGCGGAATCCTTCGATGGTTTGATCGTTCAGGTTGATGCGATCCACCACCACGTCGGACGGCAAGGAGGCCGGATCCACGGCAAATCCGTGGTTCTGCGCAGTAATATCCACTTTGCCCGATTCCAAATCCTTCACGGGCTGGTTGGCGCCGCGATGGCCAAACTTGAGCTTGAAGGTCTTTCCGCCGAAGGCTTGGCCCAAAATCTGGTGCCCCAGGCATATCCCAAACACCGGGATGCCGTGGTTGACCAGGCCGCGCACGGCCTGGACGGCGTAGCCCAGGGCCGATGGGTCGCCCGGCCCGTTGGATAGAAAAATACCCGCCGGCTCGAACTCCAGCGCCTGTGCGGCCGTGGTCGTGGCCGGAACGACTTGCACCCGGAAACCATGCTGGCGCAGCCGGCGCAGGATGTTGTATTTCATCCCGAAGTCGAAGGCGACGATGGGAATTTCCGCCGGCGGCAAGACAGCGGGTTCCTTGAATTGCTGCGGGTTGCGCGCCAGCTCAAACCGCGCGCTCAACCCGCCGCCCTCGTCCCACAGAAACGGTTTCTTGTGGGTGACTTCCTTCACGTAATCCACGCCCGCCAAGCCCGGCCAGTTCCGGGCGCGCGCCACCGCTTCGCCGTCCGGGACGGCGGGCGCGGCAATGAAGCCGTTGAGCGCGCCGCGCACGCGCAGTTTCTTGGTCAGCGCGCGGGTGTCAATGCCCTGGATGCCGGGAATGCCGTTTTTTTCCAGATACTCCGCCAGGGAACCTTGGGCGCGCCAATTGCTCACCACCGGCGAAAGTTCGCGAATGGCGAAGCCCGCCACCTGGGGCTGCCAGGATTCAATATCCTGTTCATTGACGCCGTAGTTGCCGATGAGCGGACAGGTCATGGTGACGATCTGCGCTTTGTAGGAAGGATCGGTCAGGATTTCCTGGTAGCCGGTCATGGAAGTATTGAAGCAGACCTCGCCGCAGGCCTGGGCGGGCGCGCCAAAGCCCCGGCCGCGATAGACCGAGCCGTCTTCCAGGGCTAAAATCGCGTTCATCAAGGACAACAACCCGGCGCAACCGGGATTACTTCTTTTTGGCTTCGTCCAATTTGGCAATCACCGCTTTGGGACCGCCTTCCAGATAACCCACCTGGTTCCAAACCACCGCGCCATCCGGCTTGAGTGCGATGAGCGTTGGAAAGCCGGCGATTTTATATTTGACTTTCAAGGCGTCGTTGGCCTTGGCCAGCGCGGCGTCCAGTTTTTTCTGCGCCGGAAAATCCACCTCCACCAGCACCAGGTTCTTCTTGGCGTAATCGGCGAACTGCTGCTGCGAGAAAACCTCCGCATCCAGCTTCTTGCACCAACTGCACCAGTCCGAACCGGTGAAGTCGAGCAGCACCAGCTTGGACTCCTTTTTGGCCCGGGTTTGGGCGTCGGGCACGCTCGTCAGCCAGGTCAAATCCGCGGCTTGCAACTGGACAGCCATCCAGCAGCCCAACAAACATAAGAGTGTTTTTTTCATAGTTCTTCTTTTTGGCGTTCAACCAGCAATGGGTCAACTTTTCTTTACTGCGCGGCGGAAGATGCCGCCCTCCCCTCGACTGTCTCCCCGGCGAAAACAACCCCGCCCCGCACTATAACCGCTTTGGCCCTCCCTTTCAAGTTCCATCCCGAAAAAGGGCTGTTCCTGGACTTGCCGGCCGAGGCGGCGACATCGAAAACCCATTCCTCATCCGGATCAAACACCGTCACATCCCCGTCCGAGCCGGGGCTGAAATTCCCCTTGTCGCGCAGCCGCAGCAGGCGGGCGGGGGCGGCGGTGAATTTGGCGATCAAATCCGAAAGCGACAGCCGCCGGGAATGATAAAGCTGCATAAGCGAGAGCGCCAATTCGGTTTCAAACCCCACGATGCCAAAAGGAGCGTAATCGAACTCCACCTCTTTCTCATAATCACAATGCGGCGCGTGGTCGCTGCTGATAATCTCCACCGTCCCATCCGCCAGCCCTTCGATCAGCGCCGCGCGGTCCGCCGCGGAGCGCAAGGGCGGGTTCATCTTGAAATTCGTATCGTAGGAGGGCCAGCGGGGCGGACCCTTGCCGGCGGCAAGGATATTTTGGCCGTCGCCGCTCCAAAACGAGTCGCTGCCCGCCAGCACCGTGTCGGTCAGGGTAAAATGATGCGGGCAGGCCTCGCCGGAAATGGGGACGCCGCGCGCCCGGGCGTCGCGCAACAATTGCACACTGCCCGCCGCGCTCAAATGCTGGCAATGCACCCGCGCTCCGGTCAATTCCGCCAGCAAAATGTTCCGCGCCACGATCAATTCCTCGCCGCAGGCCGGCCAGCCGCGCAAGCCCAGGACTGCGCTCCAGTACCCTTCATGCACCACGCCGTCGGTCACCAGCGAATAATCCTGGCAATGATCCATCACCGGCAAGTCGAACATCTTGGCGTACTCCAGGGCGCGCCGCATCAACTCATGGTTTTGCACGCAATGCCCGTCGTCCGTGATGGCGATGACCCCCGCTTGTTGGAGCGAGCCAATGGGCGCCAGTTCTTCCCCCGCGATATTTTTCGTGATGGCCCCCGCCACAAACACATTGACCTTGCCTTCCCGTTCCGCCCGCTCGCGAATCAGCGCCACCGTCCCGGCATTGTCAACGGCCGGCGACGTGTTGGGCATGCAGACCACCGAGGCGAATCCGCCGCGCGCCGCCGCCGCCGTGCCCGTGGCGATGGTTTCCTTGGCCGATTGCCCCGGTTCCCGCAAATGCGCGTGCAGATCAATCAGGCCGGGGCAAACCACCATGCCGTCCGCCGCAAACCGGGCCGTCTGCGGCGGGGCTTGCGCGCGGGCGGCGGGGCCGGTGGCGGCGATTTTCCCGTCCAGGATCAGCAAGTCCGCCACGGCATCCAAGCCATTGGCCGGGTCAATGACTCGGCCGCCAGTGATGAGGAGCGATTTTGGCAAATTCATCGCGGCGGATTATGGCGGGGAAGAATTGACAACGCAAGCGCGGTCATTACAATGAGAGAGAATGGGCGCGGGTGTAGCTCAATGGCAGAGTTCCAGCCTTCCAAGCTGGTCATGAGGGTTCGATTCCCTTCACCCGCTCCAAAATCTCCCTCGTATTCTTGATTTTCCTCGGGTTTATGCTAAAATAGTAACAGAATAGTAACAGCCTGCGCCAAGCGGCACGAGCAATAGTCTCCGATACCTATGAAGCGACCCGACAGTTTTCCACACGAGTACAAGGCCGG
>JBEKIA010000183.1:0-7978 GCA_050011995.1 Verrucomicrobiota bacterium | reverse complement strand
CGGCGACTACAACCCCGCCGGCCGGACCGACCAGACCTGGCCCAAGTCCCTGGATCAGGTTCCGCCCATGATGGATTACAACATCCGCAATGGCCGCACCTACATGTATTTCAAGGGGGAGCCGCTTTATCCGTTTGGATACGGGCTGAGTTACACGACCTTCGCGTATTCGAATCTGCGGACCAGCGCGGCGTCATTGAGCGCGAAAGGCTCGATGGACGTGAGTGTGGACGTGAAGAACACCGGCGCGCGCGCCGGGGACGAGGTGGTGCAATTGTATGTCAAACACATCGGGTCCGCGGTGGAACGGCCGAACAAGGAACTCCGCGGCTTCATGCGGGTGATGATCCCGGCGGGCCAGACCAAGACGGTCACGATCAATCTTCCGGCGAGCCGGCTGGCTTACTGGAATGTCGCCGCAAAAGCCATGACGGTCGAAAACGACAAAGTGCAACTGATGGTTGGCTCTTCGTCAGCAGACACCAAGTTGGACAAGACAATAGATGTGACCCCGTAAGGCGACTCGCGCAAATCAAAGGATTTCGACGGGGCATTGGGGGGCGGCGTCGAGGAAGGCCTGGCCATATCGCTTGGTCAGGACGCGGTTGTCCAGCACAGCCACAACGCCGGTGTCGGTTTTGGCGCGGATCAAACGGCCCACGCCCTGGCGGAATTTCAGGACGGCTTCGGGCAGCGAAAACTCCAGGAAGGAGTTGCCGCCGCGCGCTTCGATGGCTTCCATGCGCGCTTCCACCAGGGGATGGTCCGGCACGGCAAAGGGCAGGCGGGTGATGATGACGTTGGACAAGGCTTGGCCCGGCACATCCACCCCCTGCCAAAAACTGTCGGCGCCAAAAAGAACCGAGTCAATGTCGTGTTTGAATTTTTCCAGCATGAGCGAGCGCGGAGTGCCGGTGCCCTGGACAAAACATTCCAGGCCCAGCTTCTCAAAAAACGGTGCCATGCGCTGGCCCACTTCCAGCATCAACTTGAAATTGGTGAACAAAACGAAGGCTTTGCCGTGGGTCATGCGGATAAAGTGCTCGATCCAATGGATGAGGCTGTCCTGATACTCCGGGGCGCGCGGGTCGGGCATTTTTGCGGCAATGAAGATTTTCATCTGCCGCTCGTAATCAAAGGGCGAGCCGGCTTGCAACTGAGTGGCTTTTTCCGCGCCGACCTGGCCGGAGAAATAGGCCAGACCGGAGGAAGGCGGACAGGGGGAGGACTCCGCCGCCGCGGAATCCATCGCGGACAAGGGAGAAGGGCGGGCAGGGGAGGACGGAACCCCGGCCCGCGAAGCGGCGGCGGGTTGGGAGCCGGGTTCGGAATTCTTGTTTTGAGAGGTGGCCAGGGTGGCGCTGGTCATGATGACGGAGGTGTCGGCGCCGAAAAGGCGCCGGCGCAGGAAATCGGCCACGTTGATGGGCGCGGCGTTGAGCGTCAGATTTTGCCGGCCCTTGCCGGCGCGCTCCACCCAATAGACGTGCTGCGGGGCGCTCTGGCCTAAGAACTGGGCGAGGCCGTCGCGCAATTCGCCCAGGTGCCGGTTGCGCTCGGTCAATTCCTGGGCGGTGTCCTTGTCGCCGGCGATCTGGATCAAGTCGGCGATTTCCTGGCGCAGATTCTGCATGGGCAGGGTAAGGTTGTCCGGCACCAGATCGGGCTGGCGAATCCGCAGTTCGCTCCAACCGCGCGCCGTTCCGCCTTCCCGGCTGCGCCGGGCGAAGAGGCGGTCGCATTCCCCCTCGATGGCGGCGAAAAATCTTTCGCCTTCGCCCAGCGCCTGCTCGACCAGGCCGGCGGCCCGGCCTTTGCGCAGCAGGGTGAGAAGGCCCTTGCCGGTGGCGGGATTCCAGAGGCGCTGCAGGCTGTAGCGCAGTTGGGCGCTGGAAACGCTCAACCCGACGTGGCGCGAGGCCACGCGCTCCACCGTGTGCGCTTCGTCAAATATAACGAAATCGTTCTTGAAGAGCAGTCCGGCGCCCGCCTCCTCCTGCGCCAGGCCCAACTGCATGAAAAACAAAGTGTGGTTGAGCACCAGCACGTCGGAGGCGAGAACGCGGCTGCGCGCGCGCTGGTAGAAACACGCCGCCCCGCCGTCCTTCACAAAATCGGATTGAAAGCCGCACAATTTCGGCGAGCAAAGGCCGCGCTCGGAGCAGACCTGCTGCCAGACTTGCGCGTCCGGCTCCAGGTCGAAATCCGACAGGCTGCCGTCGGCGGTTTTTTTCGACCAGTCGTGGATGCGTTGCAACTCCTGCTCATCGGAGGAGGTGAAGAGTTTGCCCGCCTGGGGCAGGGTGCGGGCCAGGCGGCGGGTGCAAAGATAGTTCTGGCGGCCCTTCAACATGGTAAAGTCGAATTTTACCGGCAGGATGTCCGCCAGCATGGGCAGGTCCTTTTCGATGAGCTGCTCCTGCAAATTGATGGTGTTGGTGGAAATGACCGCTTTTTTCCGGGCCGCGGCGGCGAACAAAATGGACGGGATCAAATACGCCAGGCTTTTGCCCACGCCCGTGCCGGCCTCCACCACCAGATGTTCGTTGCGCTGCAAGGCCTGGGCCACGGCCACGGCCATCTTCTGTTGTTGCGGGCGGTATTCGAAGTTCCTGGATTTGGAAAGAATTCCACCCGGCGCAAAAATCCGCCCGACCTGGGCCGCCAGGCCCTGGCCGTTGGCGCGCGGCGGCCTGTCCGGAACGCTGCTCATGGGGCCGGCCTCACGATCCCCGCGCGCGCCGCGCCGCCACTTCCTGCCCGGCGCGATTTTTCACAATCATGTCGTCCGGGAGAACGCCGCGCCAGAGCAGGCCGGGGTAGAGAACCGAGGCGCGTCCGATGACGCTGCCGGGGCTGAGGACGGAGTTGCAGCCGATTTCGCAACCGTCGCCGAGCAGCGCGCCGAATTTGCGCAAGCCGGTGTCCAGGGGCGCGCCGTCCACCTCGACGCTGACGTTTTCCGGGAGCAATTTGACATTGGAAAGGATGACGCCCGCGCCCAGATGGACTTTGTGGCCGAGGATGGAGTCGCCCACGTAATTGAAATGCGGGGCGAGCGCGTGGTTGAACAAGAGCGAGTTTTTCACCTCGGTGGAATTGCCCACCACGCAGTTGTCCCCGATGATGACGTGCTCGCGCAGATAGGCGTTGTGACGGATCTGGCAATTCTTTCCGATGATGGCCGGCCCCTTGATCATCACGCCGTCTTCGACCACCGTGCCCGCGCCGATGAAAACTTTTTCGCCGATGAAGGCGCGGCCTTCGCAGCGGTTGTGGAGGGCGGGGCGCAGGCGGGACTCCAGAAACGCGGCGATTTTGGGCAGGGCCTCCCACGCATACCGGCAGCCGGAGAAGATTTCGGCGTGCTCGGTCTTGCTCAAATCAAACAAATCGCTGGCGCTAAACATGACGGCGTGAGGGTACGCCAAATGGGAACGACCGCAACGCAAAATTCCGCTTGCCTTTCAGCCGTTTTATGCGATGTTCACCCGCCAGCGCCCAGATGGAAGGCCGGTTGTAACCTAGCCGGCGCTGTCACCGTCTCAAGGCCAAACATTGAATCAAAATGCGACAAATTATCATGACTCATAAGAACCTGACCGCTGTAGTCCGCCTCGCCGTGATGGCGGGTTTGGGAGTTGCCACCGGCGCCCTCGCCGTTGACCTCACCAAGCTGCCTCCCGCCTCCACGCAAACCGGCGTCACCTACGCCAAGGACATTCAACCCATTTTCAAGGCCAGTTGCTTCGATTGCCACGGAGATCAAGCGCGCCCCAAGCACGGCCTCCGCCTCGACAGCCTGGCGGCTGCTCTCAAAGGAAGCCAGGACGGCGAGGTCATCGTCCCCGGCAAGAGCGACAAGAGCGATCTGGTTATCAACATCTGTTGGGAGGCCAAGCCGGAGCACCCGATGCCGCCCAATCCCCCGGCCCGCCGTGGCGGTCCTGACGGAACCGGCGCTCCGGGCGCGGGAAACCAGCCGCCGCCAGGCCCCGGCGGCCCCGGACCGGCGGCCGCCCCCCGCAAGGAACTGACGCCCGAACAAATCGGCCTGATTCGCGCCTGGATTGATCAAGGCGCAAAATAATTTTCCATCGGAAAACTCATCGCCGCGCCGAGGCGCCCCGGGCTTCGGCGCGGCGAAACTTTTTCAATCCTCCCGCGCGCCGATGACGCCGCCCGAAACCAACCCGCCGCCGGGGCCGGCCGTCGCGTCCCGCTTTTTGCCAGGGCTGTTGCTCCTGTTTCTGGGAAGCGGTTGCGCGGCCTTGATTTACGAGATCGTCTGGCTGCAATTGCTCCAACTGGTCATCGGCTCGTCCGCCGTTTCCCTGGGTTTGTTGCTCGGCACTTTTATGGGCGGCCTCTGCCTGGGCAGCCTCGCTCTGGCGCGCCTGATTCCGCAACGCTGGCATCCGCTGCGCGTGTATGCCTGGCTGGAATCGGGCATGGCGATCCTGGGCGTGACGGTCCTGTTCGCCGTGCCCGCCGCGGGCCGCATTTACGCCCCGCATGCCGGCCATGGTTTGACGGGCATCCTCTTGCGCGGCGTCGTCGCCTCGGTTTGTTTGCTGCCGCCCACTTTTTTGATGGGCGCCACCCTGCCCGCCATTTCCCGATGGGTGGAAACCACCCCTCAAGGCATGTCCTGGCTCGGTCTTTTCTACGGCGGCAATACCGCCGGCGCGGTGCTCGGATGCCTGCTGGCCGGGTTTTATTTGCTGCGCGTGTACGATATGGCGGCCGCCACCGCCGTCGCGGCCGGCATCAACACCGCGGTGGCTTTGGCCGCCTTCGGCCTGGCCGCGCTCACGCGGCACCGCCCCCGGGCTGCGGAGCCAAAAGCCGGCCCGCCCGCGGCCGTCGCCGGTTCCCGAATGGTTTGCCTCGCCATCGCGTTGTCCGGATTGTGCGCGCTGGGAGCGGAGGTGATTTGGACGCGGTTGCTCTCCTTGATGCTCGGGGCGACGGTCTATGCGTTTTCGATAATTCTGGCGGTGTTTCTGGCCGGGCTGGGCTTGGGCAGCATGGCCGGGTCGTTATTGGTCCGCAGCCGCGCGCGCCCGGACATCGCGCTGGGCTGGTGCCAGGTGATGCTGGCGGCGGCCATGACGTGGGCGGCTTGGATGCTGACCAATTGCCTGCCTTATTGGCCGGTCAATCCGGGCCTTGCCAGCAGTCCTTGGTACACCTTCCAACTGGATTTGGTCCGTTGTCTCTGGGCTTTGCTGCCCGCGACCCTCCTGTGGGGCGCCAGTTTCCCGCTGGCGCTGGCGGCGGTGGCGGGGCGCGGTTTTGATCCTGGACGATTGGTGGGAAAAGTGTATGCGGCCAACACCGTCGGCGCGATCCTGGGCGCGCTGGCTACCAGCCTTCTCTTGATCGCCTGGCAGGGCACGCAAGACACCCAGCGCCTGCTCATCGGCCTCTCCGCCGCCTCCGGCCTGGTTCTCCTGTTCTCTTCCTTTTGGCGGCAGCCCCGCAGCCCGGCTTCCGGCCAATCCGCCGGCTCCCCGGCCTCCCTCTCCGGGGATGGCCGGGATCTTAGTATTGACGAAGAAATGCCCGGCCGGACCGCGCTCCCCGCCATCTCCCTGGCGCTGGCGGCCGGGCTGGCCGGTTTTTTCGTCGCGTCGGTGCCGCCCGTTCCGTGGCAACTGATCGCGCACGGCCGCTATCTGGCCACCTTTGGCAACGACCGCGAGTTGGTTTATATGGGCGAGGGCATGAACGCCTCGGTCGCGGTTACCAAAATGAACGACAGCGGCGTGCTCAACTTCCACATCAGCGGCAAAATCGAAGCCTCCACCGACCTGCTGGACATGCGCCTGCAACGCATGCTCGGCCACTTGCCGGCGTTGTTGATGGCCCGCCCGCGCTCCGTTCTGGTGGTCGGATGCGGCGCGGGCGTGACCGCCGGCTCCTTCCTGCTTTATCCCGAAGTGACCAACGTCACCATCTGCGAAATCGAACCCTTGATTCCCGACAAAATCGCCCCGTTCTTCCAAAAGGAGAATTACGATGTCATCCACAACCCCCGCGTGAAAATCTTCCTGGACGACGCCCGCCATTTTGTCCTGACCAGCCATGAGAAATTCGACATCATCACCTCCGACCCGATCCATCCGTGGGTCAAAGGCGCGGCCACGCTTTACACCCGCGATTATTTCCAGTTGTGCAAGGAGCATCTGAACCCCGCTGGAATCGTCACCCAATGGGTGCCTCTTTACGAAAGCGACCTCCCAGCCGTGAAAAGCGAAATGGCCACCTTTTTCGATGTCTTTCCCAACGGCACCCTTTGGAACAACGAGGACCACGGGGCGGGTTACGACACCATTGTTTTGGGCACGGTGGAACCGCTGAAGATAGACCTGGACCAACTGCAGGGCCGATTGCAGAGCCTGACCGCCGTGGCGCAATCGCTCCAGGACGTGCAAATGGGAACCATATTCGGTTTGCTGGCCACTTATGGCGGGCAGGCCTCCGACCTGCGGCCCTGGCTGGCCGGCGCCCAGATCAACAGCGACCGCAACCTGCGTTTGCAGTATCTGGCCGGTTTGGCGTCGGACCTGACCCAGGCCACCCAAATTTCCGACAGCTTGCTGCCCTACCGCAAATTCTCCGACAACATTTTTACCGGTTCCGAGGCCCGCAAAGAGGCCCTCCGCATGATCCTCCAGTTGAAATCAAAGAAATAACGGACCGTCGCGCCTTGCGCAAAGACAACGAAATGGTGCGATTTCCTGGGAGCCGTTTTGGGCGAGGCTATTGTTTGAATTCATTGGCGCGATTATGCGGACCCACTTAACCCTATTTATTGACGAGTTCCATCTGATTTCCGTACAGCCGCTTCTCAATAAGGTTGCAATAATCTGAATTCAGTTCGATCAATACAAATGATCTTTGGAATTTCGCCGCGACAACTCCAACCGTCCCGCTCCCCGCAAAAGGATCCAAAATCACATCTTTCGGCCTAGAGCTCGCCATGATGCAATTCTCCACCAACTTCTCCGGAAATACGGCAAAGTGTGCCCCACGATATTTCGACAGCGGAATATTCCACACCGAGCGTTTGTTCCGCCCTAATGGGTGAAATGCTTGGTCCCACCTTCCGTTGTGAAGGTTGGGGTTCCCGTTGTTCTTTCCGGCCTCCGGAGTGCCGTTTCTCTTTCCAAAATGGTTCCTTCCACCTTTCATGCGGGAGTTTTCCGAAAATGTGACATGCGGCTCTCGGATAGCATCAGCGTCATAGTAGTACTCTGCGGACTTCGAAAACATAAAAATATACTCATGGTCGACCGTTGGCCGGGTCTTTACTGAATGGGGCATAGCATTCGGTTTGTGCCAAATAATGTCGCAACGTAGTATCCAACCAGTTTGCTGCAAGGCGATTGCTACCCGCCATGGCATCCCAAGCAGCCTACCATAAAGGAATTTGTCGCCCAAGTTCAGCCATAAGAGGCCGTCAGATTTCAATACCCTCCGACAGTCCCAGAAAACATCCACGAGCTTCCGAATATATTCATCCGGGTTGTCTTCATCGCCAACCTCATAATTCCCCATCCCATAATCTCTCTGCCTAAAATAGGGGGGACTCGTGACGATACACTGAACGCTAGAATCCGGTATCGTGGACAATTTAGCACTTGCGTCGCCGCACAGAATTTTATCCTTAAGCACGGCAATGCTTTCGCGGGCAATGAAACAACCGCAGGGCTCTTCGTGGAGGCAGGATGTGATCCCATGCGATTGGGTAAAATCCTTTTTCATGTTTCGAGATCCTTGAGAGATGGGGCAAGTCTATTTATGGCGTTGTACAGCATAGCTACCACGCGCGCGGTTTGATTGGGGTTAATCGGCAAGTGTATGACGTGTTTGCAGGATAGGGATTCCAGATTGCCGCCCCATGACTCGGCAATAACGACCGGAATGCACTCATATCCATTCTCCTGCGCTACAGAGATTGCTTTGTGGA
>JBEKIA010000182.1:0-7984 GCA_050011995.1 Verrucomicrobiota bacterium | reverse complement strand
CTTGGCCAGCGCCATCAGCGCATTGGCCTGGTAATCGCCGAAGCGTGGATCGGGGCAGGGGCGCACCAGCGCCACGCTGGCGTCCGCGTCCGGCAGCACGGCCGCCACCGCCTCCTGCAATCTTTGTTCCAGAAACTTGTGAAGCACAAAAAACTCCATTCGGACCCGTTCACCACCCCGGAACCGCCGCGCGTGTTTCTTCTCCCTCTCCTCCGCGCACCTGTGGAGGAGAGGGCCGGGGAGAGGAGGCTTCCGGCTGGTTCATGGGCAGGAGGTCCGCCGCTGCCGCCCTCAACGCGGCGCGGAGTATTTGAGGATAACCTGGAACATGGCCTCCCCGTCGGGGGCTTGTTCCAGTTCCTGGCGAAATTCCTTGATGTGAAGAAGTTTGGCGATGTTGGCCAGGGTATGGAGATGTTTTTGGAACTGGCCCTGCGGCACCAAAAACAGCATCACCAAATTCACCGGCTGATTGTCCAGCGCGTCAAAATTGATCCCCTTGGCCGAGCGTCCCAGCGCCCCCACCACTTCGGGAATCAAATCCGTCGAGGCGTGCGGAATGCCGATGCCAAAACCGATGCCAGTGCTCATGGACGACTCCCTCTTCTTGACAACAGCCGTGATGGCGTCGCGGTTTTCCGCCTTGATTCTGCCTGTGGCGATGAGATTGCCCACCAAATCATCAATGGCGGCCCAGCGGTCAGCCGCCTGCATGGCGGGCAGTATGTTCTTTGGGCCTGATAAGATATCAGCAAGGTTCATAAGATTGTTGCGTTATTTGGCCCGATTTGCCGTTCCATTTCAAGACCAATCGGCATATTTCATCGTTTCCTAATTTTAAGGAGCCGGTTGGCCCGGCGCGGGGGAATCGTCCGCAGGCGGCGGGCTTTTGTTGTGGAACGGCTCCCGGATGAGAGTGAGCGCCAGAAGCTGGCGGGTCGGCGCGTCGAGCGTCCCGCCCACCTTGTATTCGAATAACCTGCTCAACGGCGAAATGGCAAAACTGAAGACCCGCCCAAAAATCGGGAAATCGCGCAGGACTTTGGCCTCGACGCGCGCGTCCAGTTCTTTTTCCGTGTTCAAGGTGCCGCGATAAAGCAGGCGAAAATCGGTGGAGCGGATTTCCAGGTTGTCGGTGGCAACCATGCCGTTGGTCACGACAAAATCCATGCCGGCCTGATAGGCGCGGCTGTCGCCGGCGCCGGGGATGATTTTGTTGAGCATGGGAGAGAAAATGCCGAAGAGCCGGATGTCCCAGAGCAGGGCATGGGCGACAGAGAGGCGGCCGGAACCGGTCCAGCTTTTGTTGTTGGCGGTGTTGCCGCTCGTGAGCGCCATGTTGCCTTCCAGCACGCCTTCCAGGCGGTTGGATTTTGCGCCCCAACCCTGCACCAGCAGAGGCAGCTCGATCTTCGCCAGGGAGGCCTGCCCGCGAAAATCAGTTCCTGTTTCCGGCTCATCGTCAAAAAAACACCAGCCGCGCAAGGTTCCGTCGTACAAGCCCGCCTGGACGTTGGTCAGCGCGACCTTTTGCCCGGTCCAATGCACCTCGCCGGAGGCCGTCCCGGCCAGCAGCTTGCTGTAACGGAAATTGCGGCCGGATATGGCAAAACGCAGGTCCGTCGCCATCGGGTCGTTGAGGACAAAGGAGCCCCCCGCATGGATGACCGGCGGCGTGTCAAATCCAATCACCCGGAGCCAGGCGGGCGCGCGCGCTCCGAGCAAGCGGGCGGCCATGCGCGGGTCCAGCGTGCTGACGGCGTTGCTCAGGGAAATTTTTTTCGCCGTCCAATCCATCTCCGCCAACGGCGCGGCCAGTTCTCCCCCGTCCTTGAAAACCCGGACGTCGCGCAGCCGGGCCAGCGAATTGGTGTATTCCACCGTGGCCTCCAGGCCGTCCACCTTTTCCCCCCGGGCCGTGAAATTCGTCGCGGTCAGCCGGGCTTGGACGGCCAGGGTGGCGGGTTCCTCCCGGCAGCCGCGGATTTCGGCGTGGATCCTGGGCGGATCGGCTTTGGAAAAGGCCGCCTGGCCGAGGAGCGGTTGTTGCCGCTCCGGCAGCAGCGGGCGAAGGCCGCCGGGGTCCAGATGAGAGTCAATAATAAATAGGAAGCCGCCGGTTTCCCCGTTCCCGGTGAAATCCACATACGCCTCGCCGCCGGGCTGCGCCAGATGGAGGCGGGGGATGTTCCAGACCCGGTTGGAATAGGCGAAGCGGGATTGGGCGGAGTCCAGAGCCATCCCGCCAAAGGAGGACGCGCCGACGGAAAAATCGCCCGTCAATTGCAGCGAAGGCAGCAGCCGGGCGGCCCAGCCGGGCGGCCGGTTGGTCCACGGCGGCAGCACCACCCGGGCCTCGAAGGCAGCCTGGGGCGGGCGCTCCCACTGGATTTGGTTGAGGCGGGTTTGCACGGCCGGAGAGAGGAGCGGGGCCAGCCGGTGCGCCTCAAAATCAAATCTCGCGCCCGCCTCCAGTTCGCGCGACGCCACATCCAGGCGGGCGCGGCCCGACAACCCGCCGCTGTAAAGCACGGCCTCCACGTTTGTCAACACGAGTTCCGGGGCGCGCCAGGAGCCGGCGCAGCGGAACCGGTCCATTTGAATATTGGTTGTGGCGACCCGGGACAAGTCGGCCTGCCAGTCCAGGGACCAACGGTTGACTTTGGCCCAGAGGCCCCACGAATCGTCGGCGGCCGGGGAGCCTTCGACGGCGGCGGCATTCCAGGTCAGGGCGGCGGAGTCCGCCGATCCCCACAGGGTCGCCACCCGGACGGCCTGCCCGTCCAATGCCCAACGGTTTATTTTGGCCCAGAAACCCCGCGAAACGCCGGCCGCCGGGGAACCTTCCACGGCGGCGGCATTCCAGGCCAGGGTGGCGGAACCCGCCGATCCCCACGGGGTAACGACCTGGTCAGCCTGCCCGTTGCCGGACGCGGCCGCCAGGGCCAGAGGAGAGGGTTGCAGTGTCACGCTTCCATTCCAGCGAAGGCTGGCGGCCTCCAGCGCATTGGTTGCGGCGGGGCCGGGCCGGCGGCCCTTGAAATTGGAAACGGCAAAGTGGATGGCGGCCTGCCAATTGGATCCGGCGGCGCGGGAAATCCCGGCAGTCAAGTCGAGGTTCTTGCCCTGGGCTTGGGGCGCGGCAAAGGCGCCGGCCCGGAGCCGGGCTGTGACGAACGGCGCGGAGCCGGGGTTCGCCGGCCTGGCGCACTCGGCCTCCAGATTCAAGCCGGCGGCCTCGCCCCAGGGGGTTTGGACGCCGCCGGATTGGAGCGCCAATTTCACCCGCAGCGTGTCGGGATCGCGCCCGTCGGCGGTCAGATTGAGGTCCAGGCGCGGCGGGGCCGGGAAGTGAATTCCATCCAGCGCCGCGGCGAACCGGCGCAGGGAATCCTGCGGCGCGCGCTCCAGGGCCGGCGTTGGGCCGGCGCCGGCCGCGGCCGGCCACAGGTTCCAGTCGCGCGCCGCCATAAAGTTGGTGACCGCGCCGCGCAGGGCGATGGGAATGCCGTGGAAGGAGGCATGGCCGTCCTGGAGCCGGATGGTATCGTTGGGGAGCAAAACCAGGTCGAGGTCAATATCGTTGACAAAAAGGAAATCCCCCGCCGCTTCGGACATGGGAAGTTTGAGGCTGCCCTGGGAGATGCGCAGGGCATCGGCGCTGAGGCGGCGGCGCAGGAGTTTGGCCGGGTCGAGATGGACCCGGGCCTGTCCGGCGGCAAGGCGGGGACCCAGGGGCCGGTCCGAGCGGTGAAAGGCGGCGTTGTCCACCACCACCTCCGGTCCCCAGCCCAGCCGCGCGCCGGTGAATTGCGCCTCCAATCCCCGCTCCCGCAGGTGGTGGAGCAGGGCCTGTTTGGCGAAATCGGGCAGGCCGATGAGGTGGAGATAAGCCACGGCCGCCACCGCCAGAAAAACGGCGAACAAGAGCGCGACGCGTCCCCAGCGCAAGACCGCGCGCAAACGGCGGCCGGTCCGGCTTTGGAAGAGGGCGGGTGCAGACATAGGGCTACCGGCGCTGGCGGTACAACGGCGGAATGGCCAGGCAATTGACCACCAGGTTGGAGTACAAATCCACCGGAAACTCAAAAATCAGCCGCCGCCCGTCGCGCATCACCGAGGCGTAGGGATGGAGGAGAGGGGAAGGTTTGCCGAATTGGATGGTGTTGGTTTCCATTCGCCCGCCTCTCCGGATTTCAAAGGCGATCTGGTAATCCGTCTCGTCAAAACCAAACCGCTCCAGATGATCCTCGCCGCAACCGCTCCAGTAGATGGCGCGCAACCGGCCCATCTGATAGAGCGTTTCCTCGATGGCCGGCGGCACAATCGTCACGATGGAACCGGGCGGCAGGGTCCATTGATGATTGGTGTCCCGGGTATAGCGCAGATCGGCCCCCTGCTGATGAACGTCAATGGCGGCGACTTCGTTGGATTCAAAATGCCAGATGGCGCGGTCGCGCAACTGCCAGTAGGCGTTGGGCAGACGGCTGAATTGCGGAGCATCCATGGAATTGACGTACTTCTTGTCATTGCCCATCTCGAAAATCCTGGCCGGCGGGTTGGTGCCCAGGCCAAAGAGCAGGTCCGCCAGGAGCAGGCTGGTCTGGCCGGCGGGGCGGGCGTCAAACAGCCGGTAACGCAGCAGGGCGCCGGCGGGCTTGTCCAGTCCGTAGGGGGTTTTGTCCTCCACCACGGAGCGGCCGATCTCAACCTGGATGTTGGTCAGGTTGGAGAGCCATATCTTCATCAGTATTTCGTCCGCCAGGAAGGTTTCGCCGCCCACGCTGCTGGTGACGCGCCAGGGGCCGTCGGCGGTTTTATCCACGGTAAAGGTTTCCAGGCCCCGGCCCGAAACTTCGATGGAGCCAATCAAGCCGGGCGCCACGCTCAGGAGATGGCGGTCCAGAAAATTGGTGTAGTCGCCCTCCCAGGGCAGCAGCGGAGCTTTGTCAATCTCGATGAGGCCGGGCGGCTGAAGCCGGCGGGCCCGGGCCAGGTTGGTCTGTAGGTTGGTCTGGCCGGCGGCGCTGCCTTCGACCCGCAATTCGAGGGCCTTGTTGGTTTCGCCGGCATCGCGCAGAAAAGTCAATACTAATTGCTCCGCGGGCGGCGGGCCGGGCGCCCCGGCGGGGCGCAATCCCGGCGCGTCCTCCGGGACGAACCGCCGCACCCGCAGGGCTTGGAGTTGTCCGAGCCATTCGTTGATCTGCGGGGTGTCGGCGCGGGCCTCGATGGGCTTGGTCATTTTCCAGAGGCCGTTGGTCGCGTCCCGTTCCAGCTCAAAATTCCAGTTGGTCGAGCGGACTTGGAGCGTTTGGAAATCAGCGCCCTCCAGATTCAGCACGGTCAAATCGCGCCACTGGAACTGGTTGGTGGGGATCCCGAGAAGCGCCCCGGAGTTGGCGACGAGGATCTCATCGCTGCCGCGCTCGTTCAAATAGACCAGGTCGCCGACCGGGGAGATGCGGCCAATCTTCAGGACACGTTCCTGGCCATCTTCCTGGAGCCGGAGGGTGAACTGGCCCTCGACCAGCCCGTATTCCTTCCACGAAACCGGGTGGTCAATGGACGTTTGCCAGTCCCATTGCGCCAGTTCCTGCAAAAAACTCTCAATCAAGGCGCCGGAGGCGGGATAGGAGTCCGGCTTGGCCAACTGCCAGCGCCGGCCGGTTCTCTCGGCGCGGATGACGGGCGCCCCGCCCCCGGCTTGGACCTCCAGGGCGGCAATTTTGGCGGGGTCCAATTCCGGGAACACCCGGTGGCCGGCCGTCATCCGGGCCGCCATTTGAGCGGGCCGTTCGACGAAATAAATAAAAGCGAAAAGGAGCGCGGCGGCGGCGAGAAGAAAGCCGGTGGCTTTGGTGCTCATGTTCGTCTCCGGGCGCCAGGGGTTCAACTCCGCCGGCGCAGCCAGACCAGGCCGCCCAGGAAAAGCACCGCGCCGGGCATGGCGGCCAGGAACAGCCAGCGAAGCCGCGCGGTTTGCGACCTCGTCGTGAAAAGCTGGTACTCCCGGATCGGACGCGGTCCAATGTCCCCGGCCAGCGCCTCCGGCCGCGACAGCAGCCAGTCCAGGGCCTGGCCGGCGAAGTAACGATTGGCGCTGCTGTCAATCATTTGATCGTCCAAAAAATCGGCGTCCCCCGCCACGACCATCCGGGTGCCGTCGTGGCCGTTGATGACGCCTTGTTCAATGGCGGCGGCCAGCGTGTATTTGGATTTCTGGGGCGGCAGCGGCGCTCCGTTGGAGCCGGTCAAGGCGCGCTCGGCCGGCCATGGGATGCCATTGCTGCTGGTCGCGGCCAGCGCCGTCAGAGTGGGCGCGCTGGGATCCCCGGGAGCTTTGGATCTGAAGATGGGGCGGGGCGAGTCCATCAGAATGGTCAGACCTTCCCTGGCCAGCCCTAGCATGATGGGATGGACCGAGGAACTCATGGCATCAAAGGCCGGCTGGACCTTGAATTCGCCGCCGCCGATCAAAAAATTCTTGTCCGAATCAATGACATGCAGGTCGGGCAAAAGCACGCCCCAGTTGCTCAACACCGGATCCAGTCCCTCCGTCGTGTCGAGCAAGGCCAGCAGGCGGGCGTTGCCGTTTTTCAAATAGGTCTGGACTTGGAACAGTTCATTGGAAGAAAGCCGGCCCGTCGCCGGCTCCCGGCCGCTGGGGATGATCAGCAGGCTGCAATCGGCCGGAATGGAATCCGTCTGGCTCAGGGACAGGTTCGTCCAATCGCAGGACATTTCGTCCTTGAGGATGGCGGCCAATTTTGCGCAGCCCGTTCTGTCCGGCGCGGGTCCCAGCCCGCTGGGATCGCCCGGATCGCGCTCGCCATGGCCGGTGAGGAAATAAGCCTTCTGATCGCGCGGGTGGGCGATGGACATAATGGCGGCCGTGAAGTACATCTCGCCCAGGAAGGCCGTGCGGCGGACTTCCGGCAGGTCGTTGAAATTGAAATTCGACAGCCGGGTGTCCTCGCAAATCTTGTGCCGGCCAGTGCTCTTGCTCTCAAACGCCACAAAGTCCTTTTGATTCGGCCCAAGATGAAGCCGGGCCAGCAGCTCGGCGGCGTCCCCGGGGTATTTGACATAATCCAGGTCCTTGACATGGACGTGCGTGGGGTTGGCGTGCTGGTACTCGGCTAGCAGGGCGCAAATCATCGTGTACACATCCTCCTTGCGCTGATAAAAAATGGTGACCTGGACGTCGTTGGTCAGGGAATGCAGGACGCGGAGCGTCTGGGGAGAAAGTTTGAAACGGGTCGCCTCGGCCCACAAGAACCGTTTGTAATGACCGGCGGCCAGATAGTTGATCATCACCCCCAGGGCCAGCGCCGCCCCGATAGCCAGCAGCAGATTCAACGTCGTCAGCCAGCGGCGGCCCTGAGAGAAGCCGGAAGAATGGGAATCGGGTGGCGGCATGTTATCTCCAGCGGCGGCTTTGCACCACGCGGTGCGTGAGAAACAAAAAGAAAGCGCTCGCCGTCAAGTAGAAGACCAGGCAGCGGGTGTCCACCACCCCCTGCGAGAAGTCCTCCATGTGCGCAATCAGGCAGACGTAGTTCAGCGTCGCTGTCCCCCAGGTCTTGTCCACCGCCAGGCGGTCCGCCGCATAACTCAGGATGAACAAGCCCAGGCCGATGGCAAAGGTGATCATGGCGGCCACGATCTGGTTGCTGGTCAGGGACGAGGCGAAGCAGCCCACACTCATATAAAGCGTCCCCACCAGGAAAAGCCCCAAAAAAGTGGCCGCCAGCGCGCCGGGATCCATCAAGCCCGCCTCATGCGCGACATAACGCAGAACCAAAATGAACCCCAGCAGCGGCAGCCATGCGATCCAGTACAACATCAGGGCGGCGCTGAATTTGGCCAGCACCACCGCCAGGTCGCTCACCGGCGCGGTCATGAGGGTTTCAAAGGTGCCGGAAGACCTTTCCAGCGCGAACAGCCGCATGGTGATCACCGGCGCGGAAAAAAGCAGGAT